>NZ_LRTR01000190.1 GCF_001550375.1 Streptomyces europaeiscabiei
CGCCGCGCCCGCGCCCCCCGACTCCTGGTCCGACCCGTCCCGCATCGCCGCCCACCGCCTGCCGGCCCCGGGCCCCACCACCTGGAGCCGCACCTACTGGCCCGGCTGAGCGGAACCGCCCCTACCAAGTTGAGTACGCGTACTCAGGCGTCCGGCCCCCCGGGCGACGCACCATCGCACCATGCTCTGGTCCGACCCTGAGAACGAGCCGCCGAAGGAACTGCGCGACACGCAGGCCATGCTTCGGCGGCTCGGCGTCATCATGGCCATAGCCATGTTCCTGGCCATGCTCGTCCTGGGCATCCTCTGACCGCCACACGACGCGCACCCCGTACGGCGACTGGCCGCGTACCCGCGAAGGCGGTGGCGCAGCCCGTACGGCGGGTTGGCCGCGTACGGCGAGAAGGGGGCGTGTCGGGGGGTGTCCGCCCGCAGCGGTTGGCGCGTCAACACGCTGGACTTCCCGGCCGACCGATTCCGCGCCGTTCCGAGGACGGACACCCCCCGGCGCGCCCCGACCCACCCCCCGCCCCAGCCGAACCGAACCGTCCACATGCCCGCGGGCACCCACTGCCGCACGGCAGGCCCACGGCTGCCGCACGGCAGGCCCACGCCGATACCCTGACCCCATGACCGCCCCGCACCCCCGCCGCCGCCTCGTGCTCGCCTCCCAGTCCCCCGCCCGGCTCAACCTGCTGCGCCAGGCCGGCCTCGCCCCCGAGGTGATCGTCAGCGGCGTGGACGAGGACGCCGTCACGGCCCCCACGCCCGCCGACCTCGCCCTGGCCCTCGCTGAGGCCAAGGCGTCCGTCGTGGCCGCGAAGCCCGAGGTCAAGGGCGCCCTGGTGATCGGCTGCGACTCGGTTCTCGACCTCGACGGCGAAGCCCTCGGCAAGCCGGCCGACGCCGAGGAGGCCACCGCCCGCTGGAAGTCCATGCGCGGCCGCGCCGGCACGCTCCAGACCGGCCACTGCGTCTACGACACGGCCACCGGCCGCCACACCTCCGCGACGGCCTCCACGGTCGTCCACTTCGGCGACCCCACCGACGAGGAGATCGCCGCGTACGTCGCCTCGGGCGAGCCCCTCCACGTGGCGGGCGCGTTCACCCTCGACGGCCGCTCGGCCCCGTTCATCGACGGCATCGAGGGCGACAACGGCAACGTCATCGGCCTCAGCCTGCCTCTGCTCCGCCGTCTGCTGGCCCAACTGGGCGTAGGCATCACAGAGCTGTGGACACCCCGCGAGAAGTGACCCGGACGGTCACGAAGCACTGGGCGCCGGAGGAACGGCCGGAGCGGCCTGCTCCGGCCCGCCGGGCCCACCCGCGTCGCCGGATCCACCGGGCACCGCGTCGGCCACCCCGTCCTGCCGGTCGTACGTCATCAGCGTGAGCAGCACGAGCCCCAGCACGACCATCATGAACGCGAAGGCGCCCCACCCGACCAGTCCCACGGTGAGCGCCCCCAGCAGCCCGTGCACGACGGCCACGCTGATGAGCAGGATCTTCCCGAGCCCGGCGGCAGGCCGGTCGCGCACCGCGACAAGCAGGGCGATCACGCCGCAGAAGACGAAGTAGAGGCCGAAGACGACACCACCGGCCTTCGTGGAGACGGACATCGCGTCCGGATCCAGCCCGGCGAGGGACATCTTCTGCCGGTCGACGACCGTGCCGAGGAACCACTGCAGCCCGGCGATCCCGAGCCCTTCCGCGAACAGCACGAACGCCGTGACCACCGCCACCGGTCTGCGGATCACCGGCCCCACCCACTTCCACTCTCGTCCTGCTGCTCTCAGCGCCCCGCACGCCCACCTCGTTACCCCAGGTAGGTGTTCGAGACATCGCGAACGCTACTAACGGGTAAACCTCGGGACAAGGGTTCTCACGAGAGCAAAGAATCGTTGGGCCATTAGTAGGGACTCCACAAAGAAACCCAACCTGCCGCAGCACGGCCGCACAGAGACCTTGACCACATCAGAGGGCTAGGGTTTCCGCATGGAGTCCTGCGCAATGCTGTGCGACAAGGGATTTCGCGGGTTGAGCGAGCCTCGGTTCACGCTCCGTGTGGGCAAGCTCACCATTGTGGACGGGTCGAAACGCCGTGTCGGCAGTCCCTAAACTCGGCTTGTTTCAAGGAGAGGGAGCCATCGTGCGCAAGGTGTTGATCGCCAACCGAGGCGAAATCGCTGTCCGCGTCGCCCGGGCGTGCCGGGACGCCGGGATCGCGAGCGTGGCCGTGTACGCCGACCCGGACCGGGACGCGCTGCATGTGCGGGCCGCGGACGAGGCGTTCGCGCTGGGCGGTGACACTCCGGCGACCAGCTACCTGGACATGGGCAAGGTCCTCCAGGCGGCGAAGGACGCGGACGCCGACGCGGTCCACCCCGGCTACGGCTTCCTCTCGGAGAACGCGGAGTTCGCCCAGGCCGTCCTGGACGCGGGTCTGATCTGGATCGGCCCGCCGCCGCAGGCGATCCGCGACCTGGGTGACAAGGTGGCGGCCCGTCACATCGCCCAGCGCGCCGGCGCGCCGCTCGTCGCGGGCACCCCCGACCCGGTCTCGGGCGCCGACGAGGTCGTGGCGTTCGCCGAGGAGCACGGTCTGCCGATCGCGATCAAGGCGGCCTTCGGCGGCGGTGGCCGCGGTCTGAAGGTCGCGCGCACCCTCGAAGAGGTCCCGGAGCTGTACGACTCGGCGGTCCGCGAGGCGGTCGCGGCGTTCGGCCGGGGCGAGTGCTTCGTGGAGCGCTACCTCGACAAGCCCCGCCACGTGGAGACTCAGTGCCTGGCCGACAGCCACGGCAACGTGGTCGTGGTCTCCACCCGTGACTGCTCCCTGCAGCGCCGCCACCAGAAGCTGGTCGAGGAGGCTCCGGCCCCCTTCCTCTCCGAGGCGCAGAACGCGGAGCTGTACGCCGCGTCGAAGGCCATCCTCAAGGAGGCCGGCTACGTCGGCGCCGGCACGGTGGAGTTCCTGGTCGGCGTCGACGGCACGATCTCCTTCCTGGAGGTCAACACCCGTCTGCAGGTCGAGCACCCGGTCACCGAGGAGGTCACCGGTATCGACCTGGTCCGCGAGATGTTCCGCATCGCCGACGGCGAGGTGCTCGGCTACGACGACCCGCCGTTGCGCGGCCACTCCTTCGAGTTCCGTATCAACGGTGAGGACCCGGGCCGGGGCTTCCTGCCCGCCCCGGGCACGGTCACGACGTTCGCCGCGCCGACCGGCCCCGGTGTCCGTCTGGACGCGGGCGTGGAGTCCGGCTCGGTGATCGGCCCGGCCTGGGACTCCCTCCTGGCCAAGCTCGTCGTCACCGGCGCCACCCGGCAGCAGGCCCTGCAGCGCGCGGCCCGCGCCCTGGACGAGTTCACCGTCGAGGGCATGGCCACCGCGATCCCCTTCCACCGCGCGGTGGTCAGGGACCCGGCGTTCGGCCCCGAACTCACCGGCGGCCAGGACCCCTTCACGGTCCACACCCGCTGGATCGAGACCGAGTTCGTCAACGACATCAAGCCCTTCGCGGCCCCCGCCGACGCCGAGGCCGAGGACGAGACGGACCGCGAGACGATCGTCGTCGAGGTCGGCGGCAAGCGCCTGGAGGTCTCTCTCCCGGCCGCCCTCGGTATGACCCTGGCCCGCACCGGTCTCGCGGCGGGCGCCAAGCCCAAGCGCCGCGCGGCGAAGAAGTCCGGCCCGGTGGCCTCCGGCGACACCCTCGCCTCCCCGATGCAGGGCACCATCGTCAAGATCGCCGTCGAGGAGGGTCAGGAGGTCAAGGAAGGCGACCTCGTGGTCGTCCTCGAAGCCATGAAGATGGAACAGCCCCTCAACGCCCACCGCTCCGGCACGATCAAGGGTCTGGCGGCCGAGGTCGGCGCCTCCATCACCTCGGGCGCGGCGATCTGCGAGATCAAGGACTGACCCGTACGTGGAACCCCCGCGCCCCGTCGTTTCCGGGGCGCGGGGCTGTATCGACATGTGGCCGGCGCCGCGTGGGCGCGATCAGCGCCACCCACCCGCACCCGCGCGACCACCCCCGTCACCCGAGCTCTTAGGCTGAACCCGCCACCCGGCGAAGAGAGCAGGTGACCCCTTGCCGACCACCCGCCCGATGCGAGCCGACGCCCGCCGCAACCGCGACCGCCTGCTCACAGAGGCCCGCCTCGCCTTCGCGTCCCACGGAACCACCGCCCCGCTCGAGGACATCGCCCGCCGGGCGGACGTCGGCATCGGCACTCTCTACCGGCACTTCCCCAACCGCCAGGCCCTCCTGAGCGCGGTCTTCGAGGAAGCCGTTCGTGACCTGCTGAGCCGCGCGCAGGAGCGACTCGACGCGGCCCAGCCCTGCATCGCACTCGTCTCCTGGCTGCGCGACATCATCACCCACGCGGGCGAATACCGCGGTCTCGCCCAGGCCCTGATGACGGTCTCGTACGCGGACTCCCGCGCCTCGGACGAGAACCCCTCGGACCTGGCCCGGTGCTGCGCCCCCATCCGGGAGGCGGGCACCGCCCTTCTCCGGCGGGCGCAACACGCCCACGCCGTACGCGACGACGTGTCCATCGGCGACCTGCTCCAGCTCACCCACGCGATCGCGCTGGCGGCCGAGGAGACCCCGGACGACCCGGAGCTGGCCGACCGCCTGCTGACGTTGACGCTGCGCGGCCTGAAGCCGTGACCGGCGAGAGGCCCCCGCCGACCTGACCGCGAAACGACAGGCCGGCGAGCGTGACCGGCCGGCGTGACCGGCGAGAAACCCCGGTGGACGTACGCGCGCGGCGCTACCCGGACGTACGCGCGGCGCTACCGGCGACGCAGGTCCGCGACGCGGGCCGCCCGCTCCCGCTCCCGTTCACCGGTCGGCGGCTGCTCCCCCAGGACCGTGGCGGTGCGCAACTGCGGCGCGGTGCCGTGGACCTGGTTGCGGCGGGGCCCCGGAAGGGGCATGTCCCGGCGTGACGGGCGCGCCGGGACGGGATCGCCTCCCGTACCACCGCCGCCCGACGCCCCCGCCACGGAGATCTGCACGCCCTGATCGGCCAGGGCCTGCAACTCGGTGAGCGCGCGGTCGTCGTGGCCGGGCGGGTCGTCGGTGACCAGCCGGGTGATCACATCGGTCGGCACCGTCTGGAACATCGTGTCGGTGCCGAGTTTGGTGTGATCGGCGAGGACGACGACCTCGGCGGCGGCCTGGACCAGCGCGCGGTCGACGGACGCCGACAGCATGTTGGACGTGGACAGGCCGCGCTCTGCGGTCAGTCCGCTCCCGGAGAGGAAGGCCTTGGAGACGCGCAGCCCCTGGAGGGACTGCTCGGCGCCGGAGCCGACCAGGGCGTAGTTGGAACCGCGCAGGGTGCCGCCGGTCATCACGACCTCCACACGGTTGGCGTGGGCCAACGCCTGGGCCACCAGCAGGGAGTTGGTGACGACGGTCAGCCCGGGGACCCGCGCGAGCCGGCGTGCCAGCTCCTGCGTGGTGGTCCCCGCCCCGACCACGATGGCCTCGCCCTCTTCGACGAAGCTCGCGGCGAGGTCGGCGATGGCCGTCTTCTCGGCGGTCGCGAGATGAGACTTCTGCGGAAAGCCGGACTCCCGCGTGAACCCGCCCGGCAATACCGCACCGCCGTGCCGGCGGTCGAGGAGTCCTTCTGCCTCCAGCGCGCGCACGTCCCGCCGTACGGTCACTTCTGAGGTCTGGACGACGCGGGCGAGCTCACGGAGCGACACCGCTCCGTTGGCCCGCACCATTTCGAGGATCAATTGACGACGTTCTGCAGCGAACACGAAACTGACAGTAACGCCAACGACCATCTGCTTTCAGCAGTTTGCGCCGAATAGCAGAAGTTGTTCGCACAGTGGGACGTGAAGTGATATAGGGGCCTTCCGGGACGGAAGCCGTCAGGCGATCGTCAGACGCCGTCGCCGGACTTGCGCGTGTGGAGCTGGCGCGCGACCTCTGCGATCGAACCCGACAGGGACGGGTACACAGTGAACGCGTTCGCGATCTGTTCGACGGTCAGGTTGTTGTCCACCGCGATCGAAATGGGGTGGATCAGCTCCGAGGCACGCGGGGAGACCACGACACCGCCCACGACGATGCCGGTGCCCGGCCGGCAGAAGATCTTGACGAAGCCGTCCCGGATGCCCTGCATCTTGGCACGCGGGTTGCGCAGCAGCGGCAGCTTCACCCCGACGGCGTCGATGACCCCGGTGTCCAGGTCGGCCTGGGTGTAGCCGACGGTGGCGATCTCGGGGTCGGTGAAGACGTTGGACGACACGGTCTTCAGGTTCAGCGGGGCCACGGCGTCGCCGAGGAAGTGGTACATGGCGATGCGGCCCTGCATGGCGGCCACGGAGGCGAGTGCGAAGACACCGGTCACGTCGCCGGCGGCGTACACGCCGGGCGCACTCGTCCGGGAGACCTTGTCGGTCCAGATGTGCCCGGACTCCTTGACCTTGACCCCGGCCTCCTCCAGGCCCATCCCCGCGCTGTTGGGGATGGCACCGACGGCCATCAGACAGTGCGAGCCGCTGATGACCCGTCCGTCCGCGAGCGTCACCTCGACCCGGTCCCCCACCCGTTTGGCGGACTGGGCTCGGGAGCGTGCCATGACGTTCATACCGCGCCGCCGGAACACGTCCTCCAGGACGGCGGCGGCGTCGGGGTCCTCGCCCGGCAGGACACGGTCACGGCTGGAGACGAGCGTGACGCGCGACCCGAGCGCCTGATAGGCGCCGGCGAACTCGGCGCCGGTCACACCGGATCCGACGACGATCAGCTCGTCGGGCAGTTCGTCCAGGTCGTAGACCTGGGTCCAGTTGAGGATCCGCTCACCGTCGGGCTGCGCGTCGGGCACCTCACGCGGATGAGCGCCGGTGGCGATGAGCACGGCGTCGGCGGTCAGCGTCTCCTCGGACCCGTCGGCGGCGCGCACCACGACCTTGCGCGACCCGTCCAGATCCTGCTGCCCCTGCAGTCGCCCGCGCCCGCGCATCACCCGCGCGCCGGCGCGCGTCACCGACGCGGTGATGTCGTGCGACTGCGCCAGCGCGAGCCGCTTCACCCTCCTGTTGACCTTGCCGAGGTCCACCCCCACGACACGCGCGGGCGTGTCGATGTGCGGGGTGTCGTCGGCGACGATGATCCCCAGCTCCTCGTAGGAGGAGTCGAAGGTCGTCATCACCTCGGCCGTCGCAATGAGGGTCTTCGACGGCACGCAGTCGGTCAGCACCGACGCCCCGCCCAGACCGTCGCAGTCCACGACGGTCACCTCCGCGCCGAGTTGCGCGGCCACCAGCGCCGCTTCATATCCGCCGGGTCCGCCACCGATGATCACGATCCGAGTCACGTACTCCATTGTCCCGTACGGAGGCCGAAGCCACTGCGCGGGGGTCCCGGCAGTGGCGGGTGATCGGCCCGCAGCGCCATCACAGGGGCGCGGGGAACCACGCGACCAGCCACAACGCCCCCGCACCCGCCGATCGACCGATCCCCCCGAGCCACTGGACACCCGGCCCCGAGCGGAGCGCTCCCGTACGCTCTCCCCCATGTCGCTCTACGCCGCCTACGCCGGCAACATGGACTCGCGCCTGATGTCCCGCCGGGCCCCCCACTCCCCGCTGCGCGCAACCGGCTGGCTGAACGACTGGCGGCTGACCTTCGGCGGCGAGCACATGGGCTGGGAGGGCGCACTGGCCACGGTCGTCGAGGCGCCGCGCTCCCAGGTCTTCGTGGCGCTGTACGACATCGCCCCCATGGACGAGGACGCGATGGACCGCTGGGTCGGCGTCGGCCTGGACATATACCGCCGGATGCGGGTCCGCGTACACACCCTGGACGGCGAGGAAGCGGCCTGGGTCTACGTCCTCAACGGCTACGAGGGCGGCCTGCCCTCGGCCCGCTACCTGGGCGAGGTCGCGGACGCGGCGGAGTCGGCGGGCGCGCCCCACGACTACGTGATGGAACTGCGCAAACGCCCCTGTTGAGGAAGGCGGCCGAGGGACGCGAGGCGGCTCGCGCGCCCGGACCCGCTGTTGGAAACGACAAGGCAACGATCCCGATCCGGTGAGCCTCGCCATCTACGCGCGTAGGCTCCGACCCGATACCCTCGTCGCGTGAACGCATCTCTCCTTCCGGACGACATCCAGGGCGACCCGTACGCCGCCGCCGACGCCGCCGCCGCGCGCCTGCGCGAACTGACGGGCGCCGAGACCCACGACGTCGCGCTGGTGATGGGCTCCGGCTGGGCCCCGGCCGTGGACGCCCTCGGGGCCCCCGAGGCCGAGTTCCAGGTCACCGAGCTGCCCGGCTTCCCGCCGCCGGCGGTCGAGGGCCACGGCGGCAAGGTCCGCTCGTACAAGATCGGTGACAAGCGCGCGCTCGTCTTCCTGGGCCGCACCCACTACTACGAGGGCCGCGGAGTAGCCGCCGTCGCGCACGGCGTCCGTACCGCCGTCGCCGCCGGTGTGAAGACGATCGTCCTCACCAACGGCTGCGGCGGTCTCCGCGAGGGCATGCGTCCCGGTCAGCCGGTCCTGATCAGCGACCATCTGAACCTGACGGCGGCGTCGCCGATCGTCGGCGCGAACTTCGTCGACCTCACGGACCTCTACTCCCCGCGCCTGCGCGCCCTGTGCAAGGAGATCGACCCCTCGTTCGAGGAGGGCGTCTACGCGCAGTTCACGGGCCCCCACTACGAGACCCCGGCGGAGATCCGCATGGCCCGCGTCATCGGCGCGGACCTGGTCGGCATGTCCACGGTGCTGGAGGCCATCGCCGCCCGCGAGGCCGGCGCCGAGGTCCTGGGCATCTCCCTGGTGACCAACCTGGCGGCCGGGATGACGGGCGAGCCCCTGAACCACGAAGAGGTCCTCCAGGCGGGCCGCGACTCGGCGACGCGCATGGGCGCGCTGCTGACGCAGGTGCTGAACCGCCTGTAGCGCCCAAGATCCCGGGGGTCGGTTCATCGGCGGGTACGGGTTGTGGGGGCTGGTCGCGCAGTTCCCCGCGCCCCTGGAAAGCAGCGGCTGCGCCCGCTGCTTTCCAGGCCCGCAGGGCTTGGTCTTCAGGGGCGCAGGGCCTGGTCTTTCAGGCCCTGCGCCCCTGAACCTTCAGGGGCGCGGGGAACTGCGCGACCCGCCCCCACTCACCCGCGGACAATGAACTCGGACCCACACGAACAAAGAACGAGAGGTTGACCCCCGTGCACGACGACCTGATCGCCCGCGCCAAGGCGTGGCTGGCCGAGGATCCCGACCCGGAGACCCGGGACGAACTCGGCGGGCTGATCGACGCGGCGGACACGGCGGAGCTCACCACCCGCTTCTCCGGCACCCTCCAGTTCGGCACCGCGGGCCTGCGCGGTGAACTCGGCGCCGGCCCCATGCGCATGAACCGCTCGGTCGTCATCCGCGCCGCCGCGGGCCTCGCCGCGTATCTGAACAAGAAGGGCGCCACCGGCGGCCTCGTCGTCATCGGCTACGACGCCCGCCACAAGTCCGCCGACTTCGCCCGCGACACGGCCGCCGTGATGACCGGCGCGGGCCTGCGCGCGGCCGTCCTCCCCCGCCCCCTCCCCACGCCCGTCCTGGCCTTCGCCATAAGGCACCTGGGCGCGGTGGCCGGCGTGGAGGTCACGGCCAGCCACAACCCGCCGCGCGACAACGGCTACAAGGTCTACCTGGGCGACGGCTCCCAGATCGTGCCACCGGCCGACGCCGGGATCGCGGCCGAGATCGACGCCGTACGCTCCCTCGACGACGTCCCCCGCCCCGACGCCGGCTGGGACACGCTCGACGACAGCGTCCTGGACGCCTACCTGGCCCGTACGGACGCGGTCCTCGCGCCCGGTTCCCCCCGCACCGCCCGCACGGTCTACACGGCCATGCACGGCGTCGGCAGGGACACGCTGCTCGCTGCCTTCGCCCGCGCGGGCTTCCCGGAGCCCGTCCTCGTCGCCGAGCAGGCGGACCCGGACCCGGACTTCCCGACGGTCGCCTTCCCCAACCCGGAGGAGCCCGGCGCGATGGACCTCGCCTTCGCGAAGGCCCACGAGACGGACCCCGACCTGATCGTCGCGAACGACCCCGACGCCGACCGCTGCGCAGCGGCGGTCAAGGACGGCGCCGACTGGCGGATGCTGCGCGGCGACGAGGTGGGCGCGCTCCTCGCCACCCACCTGGTCGCGCGCGGAGTGCAGGGCACGTTCGCCGAGTCCATCGTCTCCTCCTCCCTCCTCGGCCGTATCGCCGAGAAGGCGGGCCTTCCCTACGAGGAGACCCTCACCGGCTTCAAGTGGATCGCCCGCGTCGAGAACCTGCGCTACGGCTACGAGGAGGCCCTCGGCTACTGCGTCGACCCCGAGGGCGTCCGCGACAAGGACGGCATCACGGCGGCCCTCCTCATCACGGAACTCGCCTCGCAGCTGAAGGAGGAGGGCCGCACCCTCCTGGACCTGCTGGACGACATCGCCGTCGAGCACGGCCTGCACGCCACCGACCAGCTCTCGGTCCGCGTCCAGGACCTCTCGCTCATCGCCCGCGCGATGGAGCGGCTCCGCGAGCGGCCGCCGACCGCCCTCGCCGGCCTGGCCGTCACCGGGGCCGAGGACCTGACGCGGGGCACGGACCGGCTCCCGCCCACGGACGGCCTGCGCTACACCCTCGACGGCGCCCGCGTGATCGTCCGCCCCAGCGGCACGGAACCCAAGCTGAAGTGCTACCTGGAGGTCGTGGTGCCGGTCGCCGACCACGCCGGTCTCCCGGCGGCCCGTACGAAGGCCGCCGGTCTGCTGGCCGGGATCAAGCGGGACCTGTCGGAGGCGGCGGGTATCTGACGCTCCCTGGCCCTGGCTCAGAACGCACCCGGGCCCCGACCGGTGATCCGGTCGGGGCCCGGGTGCGTTCGGGCCGGGGACCGGCCGGACAGGCGGTTACGGCACCAGCACCAGCGCCGCCACCCACACCACGGCCAGCACCGCACCCAGCGGCCACAACGGCAGCCCCCGGCCCTCGTACTCCCCATCGGGACGCAGGGCGGGCTCCCGCCACATGGCGGTGATCTCGGCGGCGGTCCTCTCGTACGGGTGCACCAGACGCAGCCTCCGCTCCAGCCCGCGCCAGCGCTCCGCCCGGACGGACCAGGGCGTGAACGACTCCTGGCGGCTGTCCACCGTCAGCACGGTACCGGCGCACCGGACGGTCGTGAGGTGGTCCCACTCGATGTGCCGGGTCCGGCTCCAGTCGCTCAGCCACAGGCCCGAGCGGTCGGCGGTGATGCGCCAGGCCAGCATCCGGGGCAGCACGAGGACTCCGAAGACGCCGATGGCGCCACCGAGGACGTACTGCGTCAGCCCGTCCGGGTACAGCCCGACGGCGGCCACCGCGGCGATCATGAAGAGGGCGGCGGTCCAGTCGGCCCACCCCGCCCGCCAGCGCCGTACGGCCACCGGCTCGTCGCCCAGCCGCGCCCTGCTCTCCGTCACGGCCGTGGCACGCAGCTCCTCGTGGGCCGTGCTCCGCCTCGCCCTGGCCCGCTGCGCGGCGACCCGACGCCGTACGGCCCGGTCGGACAGGGGTCGCACCGGCCCGCTCGACGACTCGACGACCAGGTCCGCGGGCGAACCGCCCACGTCCTCGGCCCCGTCGGTGCCGCCCGGCTCTCCCGGCTTCTCCAGGTCCACCGGCCCCGGGGACTCCGTCTCCTCCGGCTTCTCCGCCGCGCTGACGATCACGATCTCGGCGCCCTCGTGGGGCGGCCCGTACAGCACGGCCTCGCGCAGGGGGCCGGGCTGTTCGTCGTCATCGTCGACGTCCTCGACGGCGTCGAGGAGTTCGTCCCGCTCCTCCCGGCCGATGCCTTCCTCGACCTCCTCGTCGCTCTCCTCGTACCACTCCTCGGCCGCGACGGTGAACAGCGGCCGCAGTGCCTCCACGTCGTCGGCGGCGAAGACCTCGGCGTCCCCGTCGGCGCCGTCGCGTACGAGCACCCGCAGCACCGGCACGGGAGCGCCCCGCAGTGCGGCGGCCCGGCGGCGCCCCAGCCACCCGGAGAGCAGCGAGGTGAGCCCCCAGCCGACGACGAACCAGCCGACGAGGGCGACCTCGTGCCGGTCGGTGGCGAGGTCCCGGCCGGAGGCGAGGGAGAGCAGGCCCGCTCCGAGTACGGCCAGCACACAGCCGGAGCCCATGAGGAACCGGCCGCGCCGCAGCGGCCCCGCCTCGTCGGGCACCGTGGCGGTGGCCCCCTCGGCGGCCGCCAGGGCCCACTGCCGCTGGAGTCTGCGCTTGCTCAGCCGGACCTCGGCCGCGGCCCAGGTGAAGGTCACGGCGATGAGGCCCAGCAGGGTCGGCACATCGCGTGATCCCCCGTACCAGGCCAGCAGGAGCATGAGTACCGGCGCCGAGAACCGTACGACCTCGGGCCTGACCAGGGTCCACACCAGTTGCAGCGGGACCAGGACGGCGAGGGCGGCGGGCACCTCCGCGAAGTTCGCCAGCCAGAAGCCGACGATCAGGCCGCCCGGGACCACGGCGAGGAGGTGCAGGGGGCGGGTCCTGGCCGGTACCCATACGGGCGGCCGGGTCCGCGCCCAGGCCTCCAGCTTCTCCCCGCTCCAGGCGGCGCAGCCCTCGGGCACGGCGGTCGCGGGCAGCCGGTGGGGGGGTGGGGGTGGGGACCCGGGCTGCGGCCGGGGCTCAAGGTTCGTACTCATCGTTCTGTGGACACTCCGGCCGCCATCGTGGTTACGCCGTTCGTCGCGCGCGATCCGACGCGATCCAAGCGGACCAAGCTGTGAAGGCGGGACGCACGGGCACGTTCCGGCCCAACAGACCCTGGCTCCTGGGCGGTTGGGATCTCGCATGCTTCCCGGACGTCTCGTCCGGCGCGTTCCAGGCCACCATAGAACAGATGTCCGGGGCTCTTCCCTGGAAAAGCCCCGCAGAGCGAGGTCACCCGACGGCGATCAGCACCAGCAGCAGGACGGCCCCCGCCAGCGCGGGCCCCACGACCTCCCAGGCCCACCGCACGCTCGGCTCGCCCCGCGACCCGACCGCCTTCGCCCGCGCCTCGCACAGCTCTCGCAGATCGGCCATGATCTGGTCCGTCTCCGCCCGCACGGGCCGCCCGTCCGAGGCCGTACGCCCCCCGCCCTCGCCCTTGGCCGCCCGCCGAGCGTCCCGGGCCTGATGCCGAGCGGCCTTCTTACGGCCACGCAGCGAAACGGGAATCGCCCAGAGCTGGTACTTGGCGCCGCTCTCGTCGATCACCTCGTTGGTGTAGCCGGACCGCAGTGACACGACACTGGCCCACGGCAGCTCGATCACCCGAAACGGATTCCGCACGCGCAGCCGGTCGTCGTTGGCGAACACGGCCGGCCGCACCGAGAAGGCGACCACCAACGGCACGGCCACCAGCATCGAGGCCAGCGCCAGCCAGGGCGTACGCCCCTCCCCCGAGACCACCGCGTCCCCGCCGAGCCACGCGAACAGCCCGAGCAGCAGCACACCGCCCACCAGCCCGGCGGGCGACCGGTACACCCGGTCCTTGTACACGGGCTTGTCGGGCTTCGACGCAGACGCCGCAGCCACCGGAGCCTGCCCGGCCTTCGGGGTCTCCGAAGCCGACCCAGCCTCCGTACGCTCGCGAGCCGCCGAGGTGTGCTCCGGCTCGGGCGACGATTGATCCGAGGTGCTCATACGTCCGATTCTGCCCGATGCCCCGCACCCGTCCGCAGCCCACCCGGGGCGCGCCCCACACAGGCCTCGGCCGCCACCCACCACCCGTACCCACCCGACACCCGCGCTCCCGAGCCGCAGGGCGCCCACAAACAATCCGGGGGCTGTACACCTGCTACGCGCGTAGATATGCTCGTCTGGTGACCATGTCCACAGCTGCACCCCACGCTCTCGCCGACGTCACCGCGTCCGACAGCACGCTGCGCCGCTTCCTCCACGGGCTGCCCGGCGTCGACGCGGTCGGCCTGGAGGCGCGCGCCGCCTCGCTCGGCACCCGTTCCATCAAGACGACCGCCAAGGCGTACGCCATCGACCTGGCCATCTCCATGGTCGACCTGACGACGCTGGAAGGCGCGGACACCCCGGGCAAGGTCCGGTCCCTCGGCGCCAAGGCGGTCCTCCCCGACCCTGGCGACCGCACGGCCCCCTCGACGGCCGCGGTCTGCGTCTACCCCGACATGGTGCCCGCCGCCAAGGCCGCCGTCGCCGGTTCCACCGTCAAGGTCGCCTCCGTCGCCACCGCGTTCCCGGCGGGCCGCGCCGCCCTCGCCGTGAAGCTGGCCGACGTCCACGATGCCGTCACCGCCGGCGCCGACGAGATCGACATGGTCATCGACCGCGGCGCGTTCCTCTCGGGGAACTACCTCAAGGTCCACGACGAGATCACCGCCGTGAAGGAGGCCTGCGGCTCCTCGGCCCGCCTGAAGGTCATCTTCGAGACCGGCGAACTCTCGACCTACGACAACATCCGCCGCGCCAGCTGGCTCGGCATGCTCGCGGGCGCGGACTTCATCAAGACCTCGACCGGCAAGGTCGCGGTGAACGCCACTCCCGCCAACACCCTCCTCATGCTGGAAGCCGTCCGCGACTTCCGCGCCCAGACCGGCGTCCAGATCGGCGTGAAGCCCGCCGGCGGCATCCGCACCACCAAGGACGCGATCAAGTTCCTCGTCCTGGTCAACGAGACCGTCGGCGAGGACTGGCTGGACAACCACTGGTTCCGCTTCGGCGCGTCCTCGCTCCTCAACGACCTGCTGATGCAGCGCCAGAAGCTGGCCACCGGCCGCTACTCCGGCCCCGACTACGTGACGGTGGACTGATCCCCATGGCTTCCGCATTCGAGTACGCACCGGCCCCCGAGTCCCGGGCGGTCGTCGACATCGCCCCCTCCTACGGCCTGTTCATCGACGGCGAGTTCACCGAGGCCGCCGACGGCAAGGTCTTCAAGACGGTCAGCCCCGCCTCCGAGGAGGTCCTCTCCGAGATCGCCCAGGCCGGCGAGGCGGACGTGGACCGCGCGGTGAAGGCGGCCCGCAGGGCCTTCGAGAAGTGGTCCGCGCTCCCGGGCGCGGAGCGCGCGAAGTACCTCTTCCGCATCGCCCGCATCGTCCAGGAGCGCAGCCGCGAACTGGCCGTCCTCGAAACCCTCGACAACGGCAAGCCCATCAAGGAGACCCGCGACGCCGACCTCCCCCTGGTCGCCGCGCACTTCTTCTACTACGCGGGCTGGGCCGACAAGCTCGACCACGCCGGCTTCGGCGCGAACCCCCGCCCCCTGGGTGTGGCGGGCCAGGTCATCCCCTGGAACTTCCCGCTCCTCATGCTCGCGTGGAAGATCGCCCCGGCGCTCGCGACCGGCAACACGGTCGTCCTGAAGCCGGCGGAGACCACACCCCTGTCGGCGTTGTTCTTCGCGGACATCTGCCGCCAGGCGGGCCTCCCCAAGGGCGTCGTCAACATCCTCCCCGGCTACGGCGACGCGGGCGCGGCCCTGGTCGCGCACCCGGACGTGAACAAGGTCGCCTTCACGGGCTCCACGGCGGTCGGCAAGCAGATCGCCAGGACGGTCGCGGGCAGCCGCAAGAAGCTGACCCTCGAACTGGGCGGCAAGGGCGCGAACATCGTCTTCGACGACGCCCCCATCGACCAGGCCGTCGAGGGCATCGTGACCGGCATCTTCTTCAACCAGGGCCAGGTCTGCTGCGCGGGCAGCCGCCTCCTGGTCCAGGAGTCGATCCAGGACGAGCTGCTCGACTCGCTGAAGCGCCGCCTGTCGACGCTCCGCCTCGGCGACCCGCTGGACAAGAACACGGACATCGGCGCGATCAACTCCGAGGAGCAGCTCACCCGCATCACCTCGCTCGTCGAGCGCGGCGAGGCGGAGGGCGCCGAGCGCTGGTCCCCGGCCTGCGAACTCCCCTCCGCGGGCTACTGGTTCGCCCCGACGCTCTTCACGAACGTCACCCAGGCGCACACGATCGCGCGGGACGAGATCTTCGGCCCGGTCCTGTCGGTGCTCACCTTCCGCACCCCGGACGAGGCCGTCGCCAAGGCCAACAACACCCAGTACGGCCTCTCGGCGGGTATCTGGACCGAGAAGGGCTCCCGGATCCTGGCCGTGGCGAACAAGCTCCGCGCGGGCGTCGTCTGGTCCAACACGTTCAACAAGTTCGACCCGACGTCGCCGTTCGGCGGCTACAAGGAGTCGGGCTTCGGCCGCGAGGGCGGCCGCCACGGCCTGGAGGCGTACCTCGATGTCTGACCGCCTGTCTGTTTTCAAGACCTACAAGCTGTACGTCGGCGGGAAGTTCCCGCGTTCCGAGAGCGGCCGGGTGTACGAGGTGAGCGACTCGAAGGACAAGTGGCTGGCGAACGCCCCGCTCTCCTCCCGCAAGGACGCCCGTGACGCGGTCGTCGCCGCCCGCAAGGCGTTCGGCGCCTGGTCCGGCGCTACGGCGTACAACCGCGGACAGGTCCTCTACCGCGTCGCCGAGATGCTGGAGGGCCGCAAGGGCCAGTTCGTCCACGAGGTCGCCGACGCCGAGGGCCTGTCGAAGTCGAAGGCAGCCGCCCTGGTGGAGGCGACGATCGACCGCTGGGTCTGGTACGCGGGCTGGACCGACAAGATCGCCCAGGTGGTCGGCGGCGGAAACCCGGTGGCGGGCCCGTACTTCAACCTCTCCTCCCCCGAACCGACCGGCGTGGTGGCGGTTCTGGCCCCCCAGGAGTCGTCCTTCCTGGGCCTGGTCTCGGTCCTCGCCCCGGTGATCGCGACCGGCAACACGGCGGTCGTGATCGCGAGCGAGAAGTCCCCCCTCCCGGCTCTCTCCCTCGGCGAGGTCCTCGCCACCTCCGACGTCCCCGGCGGCGTGGTCAACGTCCTCTCCGGCCGTACGGCGGAGATCGCGGCGCCTCTCGCCGCCCACCAGGACGTCAACGCGATCGACCTGGCCGGCGCGGACGAGGTCCTGGCGAAGGAGCTGGAGATCGCCGCGGCCGACAACCTCAAGCGCGTCCTGCGTCCACAGCCTGTGGACGACTGGTCGGCCACGCCGGGCATCGACCGCATGACGGCGTTCCTGGAGACGAAGACGGTGTGGCACCCTACGGGGTCGCTGGGCGCGTCGGGGTCCTCGTACTGAGCAGGAGCGCCCCGTGAGGGGCGGGGAACCGCGTGACCTGCCAGGGACGGCCCGCACCGTCACCTCGGACCGCGCGGTTCCCCCAACTCCTCGCCGCTCCTCAGCCCTTCAGTCCGCCCACCACCTGCCCCACCAACGGAATGCTCCCGATCGACGGAGCCTGCGCCACCGGTCCGGTCAGGGCCGTCGACCTCAGCGGCTTGAAGTCGGCGAGCTGCGTGCCCACCCCGTTGTCGAGGGGGTCGACCCCCGTGCCCGCCAGCGGGTTGGGCTTGAGGCCGGCGATCGGCCCGGTGACGTACCCGACGGTGCCGTTGAGTGCCTGCAGACCCGCCAGCGGGTCGACCTGGCCGAGCGAGGTGGGCCGGGTGCGCAGCACGTCGACGACCGGGGCGGCGCTGTCCGCCGGCGCG
>NZ_LRTR01000191.1 GCF_001550375.1 Streptomyces europaeiscabiei
GTCCGCGCCGAGTGCGACCCCCGCGGTGGTGACGGCCAGCAGCGCGCGCCGGGCGCCGGAGGTCTGGGGGGCCGAGTGTCGAGCCATCAGT
The DNA here is from genome assembly GCF_001550375.1 of Streptomyces europaeiscabiei. Taxonomy (GTDB): domain Bacteria; phylum Actinomycetota; class Actinomycetes; order Streptomycetales; family Streptomycetaceae; genus Streptomyces; species Streptomyces europaeiscabiei. Next base: position 92 of record NZ_LRTR01000191.1, read on the forward strand.
GATGCCGCCTTTTCCTGTGCGTTTCCACTTCGGAAAGTAATCATAGAGATACTTACGGTAGTTGAGGTGTGATGTGCGCTCCAAGGGCGACCCGCCGACTCGGCTGGAGCCGCTCGATGCCTCACACTGGACTCTCGTGAGTGCGCATCCTCCGATACCGTCCCGGGTCGTCCTGCTCTCCGGTCCTTCCGGCTCAGGCAAGTCCCTCCTCGCCGCCCGCTCCGGCCTGCCCGTGCTGCGGCTCGACGACTTCTACAAGGAGGGCGACGACCCGACGCTGCCGCAGGTGGAGGGCAGCACCGACATCGACTGGGACCACCCGCTGTCGTGGGACGCGGACACCGCCGTCGCGGCGATCGGGGAACTGTGCCGCACGGGCCGTACGACCGTCCCGACGTACGACATCTCCCTCAGCGCGCGAACCGGCGCGGAGGCCCTGCACATCGAGCGGACCCCGGTGTTCATCGCCGAGGGGATCTTCGCCGCCGAGATCGTCGGGCGCTGCCGTGAACTCGGCCTCCTGGCGGACGCGCTGTGTCTGACCCGTGGTCCGGTGAAGACCTTCCGCCGCCGCTTCCTGCGCGATCTGAGGGAGGGGCGCAAGTCGGTGCCGTTCCTGTTGCGGCGCGGCTGGCGGCTGATGCGTCTGGAGCGCTCGATCGTGGCCCGCCAGACGGAGTTGGGCGCCCACCCCTGCGACCGGGACGAGGCGCTGGGCCGGCTGGCGGCGGCCGCCACGGGCCACTGCGCGAAGGCGACGGCCTGAGGGCACACCCGGTGTCGCCCCCCAGGGCGGACAGCGGGCCGGCCCGAGGGCGGACACGAAAACGGGACTGGACGGACCCCCCGGCCCTCCAGTCCCGCTTCCCCCGCGATCCCCCGTGTCGCACCGTCGTGGTCCCCCCGGACCCCGCCGGCTTCCCCCCGGCCGTCACATCGGCGCTCCCCCGCGCCACCGTGACGTCCCCCGTCCCCCCGTACTCCCCCCGCTTTCCCCCGTTACCCACTTCCCCCCACAGACCTTCAGGCGACAAGCTCCCCGAAGGACTCCTCCTCGTCACGGCCGAAGCTGAGGACCTCGTCCTCGCGCAGCCGGCGGAGCGACCGCCAGATGCTGGACTTCACCGTGCCGACACTGATGTCGAGGATCTCCGCGATCTCCGGGTCGGTGCGGCCCTCGTAGTAACGGAGGACCAGCATCGTCCGCTGGAGTTCGGGGAGCCGGGCGAGCGCCTGCCACAGGACGGCGCGCAGCTCGGTGCCGCGCATCGCGTCCGTGTCGCCGGCCGTCTCCGGCAGCTCCTCGGTCGGGTACTCGTTCAGCTTGCGGCGGCGCCACGCGCTGATGTGCAGATTGGTCATGGTGCGGCGGAGGTAGCCCCCGACCGCGGCCTTGTCACTGATCCGGTCCCAGGCCCGGTAGGTCGAGAACAGCGCGCTCTGCAGCAGGTCCTCGGCCTCGAAGCGGTCTCCGGTCAGGTGGTAGGCGGTTGCGTACAGGGAGGCACGACGCTCCTGGACGTAGGCGGTGAACTCCGCCTCCGACACAGACCGGCGTTCCCCCGTGCCCTCCCCGTACGCGGTCCCCGTTCCCCCGTGGGCGACCCCCGTCACCCCCGTGCTGCTTCCCCCCACATGCGCGTCAACCACCGACATGTACGTGGTGTGCTGACGCCCGGTGCCGCGAGCGCACCCCCGCCCGCTCACGGCACCGGACTTCTCCGCGGTCCGGACGACGTCGTGGAGACGCGTGACAACTGCGCCAGTGCTGTTGCCGTGCAGTGTGTTCATCTCGCGCCCCCCGTCGTGGAATTCCGGTTGTGGTGCTGTGCCGTGGTGCTCGTTCGTGCTTCTCCGGCTCCGCCCCTCGTGCTGTCGGGCGGCGTTTCCTTGCCTGTGACGAAAAGATTGCCCGTTCACCTTCATGGCCGTGTCCGCCGACTGTCACAGACCTGTCACAGGGGCCGGGCCCAGTCGGGGCACAGGTTGATCACAGAGAAGAGTCGTACGGCTACGCGAACGGCACGATCGTGTGCGGGTGTCGGGTGGGAGCGCTCCAACGGTCGATTCGGCGCCATGCCATGGGCCAGAATGAGCCCGTGCCTTCCCTGTTGCTGATCGAGGACGACGACGCCATCCGCACGGCCCTGGAGCTCTCACTGACGCGCCAGGGGCACCGTGTCGCCACCGCCGCCACCGGCGAGGATGGCCTCAAGCTGCTGCGCGAACAGCGGCCGGATCTGATCGTTTTGGACGTGATGCTGCCAGGAATCGACGGCTTCGAGGTGTGTCGGCGGATCCGGCGCACCGACCAGCTGCCGATCATCCTGCTGACGGCGCGCAGCGACGACATCGACGTCGTGGTGGGCCTGGAGTCGGGCGCGGACGACTACGTGGTCAAGCCCGTGCAGGGGCGGGTGCTGGACGCCCGCATCCGCGCGGTGCTGCGGCGCGGTGAGCGCGAGGCCAACGACGCGGCGACCTTCGGCTCCCTCGTGATCGACCGCGCGGCGATGACCGTGACGAAGAACGGCGAGGACCTCCAGCTGACGCCCACCGAGCTGCGGCTGCTCCTGGAGCTGAGCCGCCGCCCGGGACAGGCCCTGTCCCGGCAGCAGTTGCTGCGTCTGGTGTGGGAGCACGACTACCTGGGCGACTCCCGCCTGGTGGACGCGTGTGTGCAGCGGCTGCGCGCCAAGGTCGAGGACGTACCGTCGTCGCCGACCCTGATCCGTACCGTGCGCGGCGTGGGCTACCGGTTGGACACTCCTCAGTGACGAAGGCTCGAGGGGGGATCCGCGGCTGGGCCGCGGCTCGCAGGAAAGTGCAGTCCCGGATCCGTTTCACCAGTCTGCGGCTGCGTCTGGTGGTGGTCTTCGGTCTGGTGGCGCTCACGGCCGCCGTGTCGGCGTCCGCTATCGCGTACTGGCTCAACCGCGAGGCCGTGCAGACGCGTGCGCAGGACGCGGCACTCAATGACTTCGAGCGGGAGATGCAGAGCCATGTGAGCACGCTGCGCCCGAACCCGACGCAGGACCAACTGCGTATCGCGGCACGGAAGATGGCGGACGGCGGCGAGCGCTCCAGCGTGCTGCTCCTCGCCGAGGGCGCCGACGGCCGGACGGTCTCCGGTTCCTCGACCGACAACGCGCTGACCGGCTTCTCGCTGGACGACGTGCCGGCGTCCCTCCAGAAGGCCGTCAACAAGCGGCAGAAGCTCACGTCGGGCAACCGGCACGCGTACCACGTGTACTGGCAGCGGGTCATCGACGGCGACACCCCGTATCTGGTGGGCGGGGCGAAGATGATCGGCGGCGGGCCGACCGGCTACATGCGCAAGTCCCTGGCGGAGGAGGCGAAGGATCTCAACTCGCTGGCCTGGTCGCTCGGGATCGCCACGGGTCTGTCGCTGATCGGCTCGGCGCTGCTCGCACAGGCCGCCGCCACGACCGTACTGAAGCCGGTGCAGCGCCTCGGTGTCGCCGCCCGTCGTCTCGGCGAGGGCAAGCTCGACACCCGGTTGCGCGTCTCCGGCACGGACGAACTGGCCGACCTCTCGCGAACGTTCAATCTCGCGGCGGAGTCGCTGGAGAAGAAGGTCGACGACATGAGCGCCCGCGAGGAGGCGTCCCGTCGCTTCGTCGCCGACATGTCCCATGAGCTCCGTACGCCGCTGACCGCGATCACCGCCGTCACGGAGGTGCTGGAGGAGGAGCTGGACGCCGACACGGGCAGCCTCGACCCCATGATCGAACCGGCCGTACGGCTCGTCGTCAGCGAGACCCAGCGTCTCAACAACCTCGTCGAGAACCTGATGGAGGTCACCCGCTTCGACGCGGGCACGGCCCGCCTCGTCCTCGACGACATGGACATCGCCGACCAGATCACCGCCTGCATCGACGCCCGCGCCTGGCTGGACGCGGTGGAGCTGGACGCCGAGCGCGGCATCATCACCAACCTCGACCCGCGCCGCCTGGACGTGATCCTGGCCAACCTGATCGGCAACGCGCTCAAGCACGGCGGCTCGCCGGTGCGCGTCTCGGTGCGTGAGGAGGGCGAGGACCTGCTGATCGAGGTGCAGGACCACGGCCCCGGCATCCCCGAGGACGTCCTCCCGCACGTCTTCGACCGTTTCTACAAGGCGAGCGCCTCCCGTCCCCGCTCCGAGGGCAGCGGCCTCGGCCTGTCCATCGCCCTGGAGAACGCCCACATCCACGGCGGCGAGATCATCGCAGCCAACTCCCCCGAGGGCGGCGCGGTCTTCACCCTCCGCCTGCCCCGCGACGCTTCCTCGCTGATCGCGGAGGAACGGGACGGCGACCAGGGCGACGACGGCCCGCAGGGCACCGAGGGGGCCGGTCAGTGACGATACGAGGCATACGGGTCCTGGCCGCGACCGGCGCGCTGGCCGGACTGCTCACCGGCTGCGGGATCCGGGCCACGCAGGTGCCGACGGACTTCGGCCCGGCGCCCTCGATGGTGCCGTGCGAGCTGTCGGTGACGGACATCGCGATACAGGCGACCCCCTCCGGCATGCCGGTGGAGGTCTTCCTCCTGTGCTCCGGGGCGCTCGTGCGGGTCAACCGCTCCGTGCAGGTGGCCGAGGGCACCCAGGAGGCCCAGCGGCGCGTCGTCGTCGCACAGGGCCTGCTGGACGCCCTGGCCGGCGACCCCAGCCACGCCGAGGACGAGGCCGGCTACAGCACCGCCGTCCCGGCCGGCCTCACGGTGACGGGCCCCGCCCCCGGAGACCCCGAGGACGCCCTCCGCCTGTCCACCGCCCCGGACTCCCTCCCCAGGTACGCCCTCGCCCAGCTCGTCTGCACGTTCGCCGACTCCGCGGCCGCCGGTGACAACGGCTCGGTGGTACTGGGCAGCACGAGCGCCGAGTCGCTGAGGCGCTACGAGTGCGCGCCGGAGACCCAGACGTCCCCGGGCGCGGGCAACCCGCCTTCGACGGAGGTCAACGGCTCCTGAGCGGGAGCATCGAGGGTTCTCCAGCCCGATGATCTGCCCGTGCGACGCCCACTGCCCGGATCACTGCTGACGCCCACTGCCCGGATCACGGCAGAAGAGTTGGCGAGTGGGCCGAAGGGGCGCGCCCCGGCGGCGAACCGAGCGCCAAAAAAAGACACCGGAACCGATCGTGCCAGGGGCCGCGTCTTGGGGGGCGTGCAGCCTCAAGGTACGAACGGCGGTAGCGCCGGGGTCCGTGTCCGTGCGGCGGGGGGTGTTCTCCTCGCCGTACATCTCGCGGTCGTTGCCTGGATCACGCTGCGTCCGCTGGACGTCACCTGGATGAGTCCCCCGAATCTGCGGCCGTTCGCGGGGATCAGAGCGGATCTGGCCCTGGGGTGGCCGGAGGCGGCCCATCGGATCGGTGAGGGGCTGGCGCTGCTGGCTCCGCTGGGCGTCCTGCTGCCGATGGTGCACGGGAGACTGGCCGTGTCGCCGCTCGCGTCGCTGGCCCGGTCGGTGGCGGCCGGGGCGCTGCTGTCGCTGGCCATCGAGTTGTTGCAGACGGGGGTGCCGGGGCAGGTCGTCGACATCGACTCGATCCTGCTGAACTCGGTCGGGGTGGGGCTCGCCCACGTCGCGATGGTGCCGGTGGTCAGGTCGGCGCTGCGGCGGAGGGCGGAGACCCGGGTGCGGGCGGCGCGGCTGCGGCGGGAGGAGTTGTCTCAGGGTCGGACCCCGACGATTCCCAGGGTCGGGATGGCTCCGTAGAGGGACGCTTCGTCCGCTTCGTCACCGTAGCGTCGAAGGTGTGGAAATGAGAGCGGTGGCCGCCAGATGGCCTCGCCCCACCGTCGGCCCGCGGCCGGCGTCCTACGCTGACGAAGGAGCCCTCATGAGCCGCCTTGCCCGCCCCACCGAAGGCCGGATGATCGGCGGAGTGTGCGCTGCGCTGGCACGGCGCTTCGGCACCTCCGCGACCACGATGCGCGTGATCTTCCTAGTGTCGTGTCTGCTTCCCGGCCCGCAGTTCCTGCTCTACATAGCCCTGTGGATCATGTTCCCCTCCGAGGGCAAGGCCCGCACGGCTTGGTGACGCGCACGACCCGGTGACGCGCACACCGACGGGGCGCACCCTTCGAGGGGTGCGCCCCGTCGGGCGTGGTGGTTCGCCTCAGGCGGCGGGGCCGCCGCCGAGGGGCAGGCCGTTGACGCCGAGACCCTTGGCGGGGAGGGTCTTGCCGACGGGGAGGCCGCCGAGCAGTCCGGCGACGGGGGCGGTGGGTCCTTCGGCGAGGACGTTGGCGGCGGCGGGCCGTGCGGCCTCCAGGCCGGCGCCGAGCGCGCTCTGGCCCTGGGCGAGAGCGCCGGTGGCGGTCGGCAGCGCCTTCGTGAGGTTCTCCACGGGCAGCGCCTGGGTGACGGTGCCGAGGGCCTGGGAGGCCTCGGGGGCACTCGGGGCGGCGTTCGCGGCGCCCGCGCCCGCAGCGGCGATGGCGGCACCGACGACGGCGACACCGAGGGTCTTGGCAGCAGACTGCTTCATGTTGAATGCGTCCTTGGAATGCGTTTGACGGGTGGAGAGCGGTGCCGAAACGTAAACACCAAAGTCCCGCCGGAGGCAAACATCGAAAAGCGGCCGCGTCGCCATCTGCGCGACCGCTTCCCGAAGTTGCCGTTCAGCTCTTTTCGTCGACAGAAGCGCTGGTGGAGGCTGTTTGGCGGAACAGCCATTCGGATTTCAACTCGGCGTATCCGGGCTTGATGACGTCGTTGATCATGGCCAGTCGTTCATCGAAAGGAATGAATGCTGACTTCATAGCATTGACCGAGAACCACTGCATGTCGTCGAGCGTGTAACCGAAGGCGTCGACCAGATGCTCGAATTCACGGCTCATGCTCGTGTGCGACATCAGCCGGTTGTCGGTGTTCACGGTGGCCCGGAAGTGCAGTCGCCGCAGCAGCCCGATGGGATGCTCGGCGTACGAACGGGCGGCGCCGGTCTGGAGGTTGGAGCTGGGGCACAGTTCCAGCGGGATGCGCTTGTCACGGACGTAGGAGGCGAGGCGGCCGAGCTTCACGGAGCCGTCCTCGTGGACCTGGATGTCGTCGATGATGCGGACGCCGTGGCCGAGCCGGTCGGCGCCGCACCACTGCAACGCCTGCCAGATGGAGGGGAGTCCGAAGGCTTCCCCGGCGTGGATGGTGAAGTGGTTGTTCTCGCGCTTGAGGTACTCGAAGGCGTCAAGGTGGCGGGTGGGCGGGTAGCCGGCCTCGGCGCCCGCGATGTCGAATCCGACGACGCCGAGGTCGCGGTAGCGGTTGGCGAGTTCGGCGATCTCCAGAGCGCGGGCCGCGTGCCGCATGGCGGTGAGCAGGGCGCCGACGCGGATACGGCGGCCGTCGGCCCTGGCCCGCCGCTCGCCCTCCCGGAAGCCCTCGTTGACGGCCTCGACGACCTCTTCCAGACTGAGCCCGCCTTCGAGGTGCTGTTCGGGGGCGTAACGGACCTCGGCGTAGACGACGCCGTCCGCGGCGAGGTCCTCGGCGCACTCGGCGGCGACCCGGAACAGCGCGTCACGGGTCTGCATGACGCCGACGGTGTGGGAGAAGGTCTCCAGGTACCGCTCCAGCGAGCCGGAGTCGGCGGACTCGCGGAACCAGACGCCGAGCCGGTCGGGGTCGGCCTCCGGGAGCTGGGCGTACCCGCTGTCGCGGGCGAGTTCGACGATGGTTCCGGGGCGCAGGCCGCCGTCGAGGTGGTCGTGCAGCAGAACCTTGGGCGCCCGGCGGATCTGGTCCGAGTCCGGGGTGTTACCGGTCGGGCCGGTCTGGTTCGTCATTTTCGCACGATATAGCCTACGCGCGTAGAGCGCCTGTCGGATGATCCCGTCGATATCCAACGGTGACCCACAGGACGGGTGGCGTACACCATGTCTTCTGACACTGTTCTGTCATGGCGCAGCAAGCAATGCCGGTCCGTACGCCCCGACTTGGGCGGACGATCGGCCCGGAGCCGAGCACGGTCAGCGGAGTCGTTCTGCTTCTCCCGGCCGGTGACGAGGCATCCACCCGCAGACCCTCCCCCATGATGGCCACGGCCTCCGTGCGCGCCCTCGGCCGCCGGCTCGCCCGCGCGGGCCGTACGGAGGGGCTGGCGACCCATGTCGTGCATTACCGCTACCGGGGCTGGAACGGCACGGAGGCGCGGCTCGCGCGGGACGCCGAGTGGGCCGCGGACGAGGTGGTCCGGCGGTACGGAGACGTGCCGGTGTGTCTCGCCGGGCTCCACATGGGGGCGCGGGCCGCGCTGCACGCGGGTGGGCACGAGGCCGTCAACTCCGTGCTGGCCATCGCTCCCTGGCTGCCCGAGGAGGATGTGGCCGCGCCGCCCGAACCGGTGAAGCAGTTGTCGGGGCGGCGGGTGCTCATCGTGCACGGGACGAACGACGAGCGGGTGGATCCCGAGCTGTCGTTCCGGTTCGCGGCGCGGGCGAAGAAGACGAACCCCGGCATCTGCCGGTTCGAGGTGCACGCGGATCGGCACGCATTGACGCAGTACCGGGACGAGGTGCACGCGTTGGCTTCGGATTTCGTGATGGGGGTGCTGTTCGGCCGGCCGTTCGCGCGGCCGGTGGAGGACGCGCTGGCGGCCCCGCCGCCGTTGGGGCTGCGTATGCCGCTTGCCTCCGGCTTCGGGACGGCCCGCTCGCCCAGGCGCGTCTGAGGTTCGTGGCACGCCAGCGGGTCGACGGGGCTTGTCGCGCGGTTCCCCGCGCCGCCGGGTCCGCTGCCGCTCAGTCCGGCAGCAGGTTGCCCCTTCTCGACAGCAGGAACTTCTTGAAGGCCGCCACCGGAGGTGTGTCCGGGTGGCCGTCGAGCCAGGCCACGCCGATCTCCCTGGCCGCCCTCGGGGACGTGACCGTCAGTTCGACCACTCCCGGCCTGGGGACGGCCGGGGGCGGCAGGAGGGCCACGCCCAGCCCTGCCGCCACCAGGCCCCGTAGGGTCTCCGCCTCCTCTCCCTCGAAGGCGATGCGGGGCTTGAAGCCGGCCTCCTTGCAGAGGTCGTCGGTGATGCGGCGCATGCCGTAGCCGGGTTCGAGGGTGACGAAGGTTTCGTCGGCGGCCTCGGCGAGGCGGACGCGCCTGCGGGCGCCGAGACGGTGGCCGGCGGGGACGACGAGGCGGAGCTTCTGTTCGTCGAGGCGGCGGGCCACCAGGTCGGGGGCGTCCGGGACGGGGGATGTGAGGCAGAGGTCGAGTTCGCCCGCCCGCAGGCGTTCGAGCATGGCCTCGCCGTAGTTCTGGACGAGGCTGAAGCGGACACGGGGGTGCTCGGCGCGGAAGGCCTGGAGGAGGCCGGGGACGGTCTCGGCGCCCATGGTGTGCAGGAAGCCGAAGGCGACCTTGCCGGTGGCGGGGTCGGCGTCGGCGCGGACCTCGTCGGCGGCGCGCTCGATCTCGGCGAGGGCGCGTTCCACGGAGGCATGGAAGGTGCGTCCGGCGTGGGTGAGGGAGACCGTGCGCCCCCGGCGGGCGAACAGGTCGACGCCCAGGTCCCGTTCGAGGCGGACCATCGCCCGCGACAGCGTCGACTGCGGGACCTGCATCTCCTGTGCGGCCCGGGTGACGTGCTCGGTGCGGGCCACTCCGGCGAAGTAGGCGAGGCGGGGGGCCAGGCGCAGGACGATGTCCTCGATGCTGTCGATGTCTCCTGTGTCACCGGACGGTGACAGGCGCGGCTCTGACCTCTGCTCATGCATCACGGGAACGATTATGGGGGTTCCATGCATTGGACGGATGAGTGGCGGCGTACGTAGTTTCGAGGCATGCCTTCCGCCAGTACCGAGGCGTCCACCACCGTGGGCGCCGTACCAGCCACGTCCGACCGTCTCCACACCGCCGACTCCCGAGTGGCCCCCGGTGGGCCCGGCTACCGCCGGATGAGTCTGGCGCTGTTCCTCGCGGGTGTCGCGACCTTCGCCCTCCTGTACTCCACGCAGGCCCTGTTGCCGCTGATCTCGGACGGCTTCGGAAGTACGGCGAGCGCGGCGAGCTGGACGGTGTCGGCGGCGACCGGTGCGCTGGCACTGTTCGTGCTGCCGATGAGCGCGCTGTCGGAGCGGTTCGGGCGGCGTACGGTGATGACGGCGTCGCTGGCCATCGCCGTGACGGTCGGGCTGCTGATCCCCTTCGCGCCCTCGCTGGGGGCGCTGGTGGTGCTGCGGGCCGTGCAGGGCGCCGCGCTGGCCGGGGTGCCGGCCTCGGCGACCGCGTACCTCGCCGAGGAGGTCCGTCCCAAGGCCCTCATCACCGCGATCGGGCTCTTCGTCGCCGGCAACAGCGTCGGCGGCATGAGCGGCCGCGTCGTCACCGGGTGGGTCGCTCAGGAGTGGGGCTGGCGGGTCGCGCTGGCGGTGCTCGGGGTGATCGCCGTGGGGTGCGCGGTGGCTTTCCGGCTGCTGCTGCCGGCGCCGAAGCACTTCGTGGCGGGGTCACTGCGGCCGCGGGTGCTGGGGCGGACGGTGCGGGCGCACCTCGGGAATCCGTTGCTGTGCCGGCTGTACGCGATCGGTGCGCTGTTCATGACGGTCTTCGGCGGTGTCTACACGGTCATCGGCTACCGACTGGCCGACGCGCCCTTCTCCCTTCCGCAGGGGGTCATCGGGTCGATCTTCCTCGTGTACCTGGTGGGTACGGTGTCGGCGTCCACCGCCGGGAGGCTGGCGGGGCGGCTCGGGCGGCGCGGTGCGCTGTATCTCGCGGGTGGTACGACGACCGCCGGGCTGGTGGTGTCGCTGTCCGACTCGCTGGTGCTGGTGCTGCTGGGTCTGGTGCTCATCACTGCCGGGTTCTTCGCGGGGCATGCGGTCGCCTCGTCGTCCGTGAGTCATACGGCCAAGGAGGGGCGGGCGCAGGCGTCCGCGCTGTATCAGTCGGCTTACTACGTGGGGTCCAGTGCGGGGAGCACGCTCGGGGCGGTGGCCTTCCACGCGGGGGGTTGGGGCGGGACCGTTTCGATGGGACTGCTCGCCGTGCTGGGGGTTGTCGCAATCACCGTGGTGGGGTCCCACGCGGCTCGGCGTGGGCCGGTGCCGGTGCACTGAGTTCGTTCTTTCGCCCCCGCCGCCCCTACCCGTCCCTCCCCCACTCGCTCGCGCAGTTCCCCGCGCCCCTTCAGGGGCGCGGGGAACTGCGTACAACCCCCGACCTGGCCTTTCCTTCCTTCCCCAGGCCGTTGTCAGTGGGCTGCGATAGCTTCCGAGGTGTTGGTACGCACAGGTATGCCACAGGGGTGGGTTGGCCATGGGTGACGGTACGGCGACAGCGACGGCGGATCTCGACGTCCGGTTGGAGAAGCACCGGGTCGAGTTGACCGGGTACTGCTATCGGATGCTCGGCTCGTCCTTCGAGGCGGAGGACGCCGTGCAGGACACGATGATCCGCGCCTGGCGGAGCTACGAGAAGTTCGAGGGCCGGTCCTCGCTGCGTTCGTGGCTCTACCGGATCGCCACGAACGTCTGTCTCGACATGCTGACCGCCGGGAACAAGCGGGCCCGGCCCATGGATCTCACCGACTCGACGCCCCTGGCCCGGGCCGCCCTCTCCCCCCGGCCCGACAACACCTGGCTGGAGCCGGTGCCGGACGCCCGGGTGCTGCCGACGACCACCGATCCTGCGGAGGCCGCCGTGGCCAAGGAGTCCGTGCGGCTGGCGTTCGTCGCGGCGCTGCAGAAGCTGCCCTCGAAGCAGCGTGCGGTGCTCATCCTGCGTGAGGTGCTGGCGTGGCGGGCGAGCGAGGTCGCCGAACTGCTCGACACGTCCGTGGCCTCGGTGAACAGCGCCTTGCAGCGGGCCCGCGCGACCCTCGCCGAGGGGGACGGGCAGGTCGCGGCGGCCGATGTCTCCGACCCGCTGGACGAGAAGCAGCAGAAGCTGCTTGAGCGCTATGTGGTTGCCTTCGAGGGGTACGACATGGCGGCCCTGACGGCTCTGCTGCACGAGGACGCGGTCATGACGATGCCGCCGTTCGACCTGTGGCTGACCGGGACGGGCGACATCACCGGGTTCATGACCACGCTCGGCGCGGCCTGTGCCGGCTCGCACCTCGTGCCGGTCGCGGTGAACGGCCTGCCGGGCTTCGCGCAGTACAAGCCGGACCCGGAGAAGGGCGGCTTCAGCGCGTGGGCCGTGCAGGCGCTGGAGATCTCAGAGGGCCGGATCGCCGGATTCCACTGCTTCCTGGACACCGCCCGCTGGTTCCCCCTCTTCGGCCTGCCCCTCCACATCGAGGTCAAGCCCGACCAGCCGCAGTAGCGCGCACAGCGCCGGGTCGGGGTCCCGCAGGCTTATCCGGCCCCCGGCCCGTTTCGCCGCAAGCTGCAACCGGGCCAGTACGTCGATGACGCCCAGGCCCGGTGGGCCGATCCCGGCGACATCGCACACCACGGCCCCGGCCCCGGTCTCCTCCAGTCGCGCTCGTACCTCGGCACAGAGCCGAGGCACCTCGTTCCGGGTGACGGGGCCTGGCAGCACGAGTACGGCGGGTGTCGTCGCGTCCACGATCGGTAGACCGGGCGGAATCCCGGAACTCATCGCGGTGGGCGACCACACCCGCCGTGGGCCGACCGGACGGGTCCGGTCGGCTCTGCCTCAGGAGATCCGGTCCAGCACGATCGGGGTCGGGGTGAACGCCGTGCCCGCGGCCGCGATGTCGTACGAACCCGCCACGGCCTGCAGGGCGTACTCGAAGCGCTCCGGGGTGTCCGTGTGGAGGGTGAGGAGGGGCTGGCCCTCCGTGACCGTGTCGCCGGGCTTGGCGTGCATCTCGACGCCCGCGCCGGCCTGGACCGGGTCCTCCTTGCGGGCGCGGCCCGCTCCGAGGCGCCAGGCGGCGATGCCGATGTCGTACGCGTCGAGGCGGGTCAGGACGCCGGAGGCGCTCGCCTTCACCACGTGCTGCTCGCGCGAGGTCGGCAGTGCGGCGTCCGGGTCACCGCCCTGAGCGGCGATCATGCGGCGCCAGGCGTCCATCGCCGAGCCGTCGGCGAGTGCCTTCGCCGGGTCGGCGTCCTTCACTCCGGCCGCGTCGAGCATCTCGCGGGCCAGGGCGATCGTCAGCTCGACGACGTCCGCGGGGCCGCCGCCGGCCAGGACCTCGACCGACTCGCGGACCTCCAGCGCGTTGCCCGCCGTCAGGCCCAGAGGGGTCGACATGTCCGTCAGGAGGGCGACCGTCTTCACGCCGTGGTCGGTTCCGAGGCCCACCATCGTCGACGCCAGCTCACGGGCGTCCTCGATGGTCTTCATGAAGGCTCCCGTGCCCACCTTCACGTCCAGGACCAGGGAGCCCGTCCCCTCGGCGATCTTCTTCGACATGATGGAGGAGGCGATCAGGGGGATCGCTTCCACGGTTCCCGTCACATCCCGCAGCGCGTAGAGCTTCTTGTCCGCCGGCGCCAGGCCGTCGCCCGCCGCGCATATCACGGCGCCCACCTCGTCCAGGACGTTCAGCATCTCCTCGTTGGACAGCAGGGCGCGCCAGCCGGGGATGGACTCCAGCTTGTCGAGGGTGCCGCCGGTGTGGCCGAGGCCGCGGCCCGAGAGCTGGGGGACGGCCGCGCCGCAGGCCGCCACCAGGGGAGCGAGGGGGAGGGTGATCTTGTCGCCGACGCCGCCCGTGGAGTGCTTGTCGGCGGTGGGGCGGGACAGGGACGAGAAGTCCATGCGCTCGCCGGAGGCGATCATCGCGGCCGTCCAGCGGGCGATCTCACGGCGGTCCATGCCGTTGAGGAGGATCGCCATGTTGAGTGCGGCCATCTGGTAGTCGGCGACCTCGCCCCGGGTGTAGGCGTCGATGACCCAGTCGATCTGTTCGTCGCTGAGCTCGCCGCGGTCCCGCTTGGTGCGGATGACGGAGATGGCATCCATCGACAAAGACGTCATGGCTTTCCTTTTCGAGGTTTTTCGAACGTGTGCGGCCCCCCTGAGCAACTCAGAGGGGCCGCACAGGAGTCACTTGGTGAGATGGTCCGGGCCGAAGGCCTGGGGCAGCATCTCCGAGAGGGGGACGATTCCGGCCGGGGTCTCCAGCAGGAGGTCCGGGCCGCCGAACTCGTACAGCAGCTGCCGGCAGCGGCCGCACGGGACGAGGATCTCGCCCTTGCCGTCCACGCAGGTGAAGTGCGTGAGACGGCCGCCGCCCGTGCGGTGCAGCTCCGAGACCAGGCCGCACTCCGCGCACAGGCCGAGGCCGTACGAGGCGTTCTCGACGTTGCAGCCCGAGACGGTGCGGCCGTCGTCGACGAGGGCGGCGACGCCGACCGGGTAACCGGAGTACGGGGCGTACGCCCGGGACATGGCGTCCCGGGCCACCGTGCGAAGCCCGGCCCAGTCGACGGCGGTCACTTGCCCTGTCCCTTCCGGTACGGCATGCCGTCCGCCTTCGGCATCCGCAGTCGCTGGGCGGAGAGCGCGAGGACGATCAGCGTGATGACGTACGGCGTGGCGGCGACGACCTGGTTGGGGACTTCGTTGGTGGTCGCGTACCAGGTGAAGACCAGGGCACCGATCACGAAGGTGATCGCGGCCGGGACGTACGTCTTGCGGACGGCCTGCCAGATCGCGCCGATGACCAGCAGCAGCGCGCCGAGGAGCAGCAGGGCGTGGACGTTCTCGGAGCCGCCGCGCAGGTTGAGGCTGTCGGTGTAGCCGAAGAGGCCGGCGCCGACGGCGAGGCCGCCCGGCATCCAGTTGCCGAAGATCATCGCGGCGAGACCGATGTAGCCGCGGCCGCTGGTCTGGCCCTCCAGGTAGAAGGGGTTGGCGACGATGGAGAGGAAGGCGCCGCCGAGGCCGGCCAGACCACCGGAGATGATCACGGCGAGGTACTTGTACTTGTAGACGTTGACGCCGAGGGACTCGGCGGCGATCGGGTTCTCGCCGCAGGAGCGCAGGCGCAGACCGAAGGCGGTGCGCCACAGGATCCACCAGGTGGCGGGGATCAGGGCGACGGCGACGAGGGTCAGCCAGGAGACGTCGGTGACCAGGCCGCCGAGCAGGCCGGCGAGGTCGGAGACGAAGAACCAGCCCTTCTCGTTGAGGGTCTGGAGCGCGTCCGAGAGCCCTGGCACCGTGAACTGGCCGAGGGAGTCGACCGGCGGGGACTGCTTGGCCGAGCCGCCCTGGTGGCCCTCGAAGGCGAGGGGGGCGAGGTAGCGGGTGGCGCCGAGGGCGAGGATGTTGATGGCCACACCGGAGACGATGTGGTTGACGTTGAAGGTGACGGTGACGAAGGCGTGCAGCAGACCGCCGATCGCGCCGCCGGCGATACCGACCAGGACACCGGTCCACGGGCCGTACTGGAAGCCGGCCCAGGCACCGAACCAGGTGCCGAGGATCATCATGCCTTCGAGGCCGATGTTGACGACGCCCGCGCGCTCGGCCCACAGCCCGCCGAGGCCGGCGAGGCCGATCGGGACGGCCAGCTCCAGCGCGGTGGACATCTGGCTGACGTTGGTGATGCCGTCGGCGCCGGTGATGATGCGGACGATCGAGGTGAGTGCCAGGACACCGGCGATGACCAGCAGCAGCACGGGCAGCGACAGCTTGCGGCCGGTCGGGGCGGCCGGCTGCAGCGAGGGCTGGTTGACGTCGGTCGCGGTGGTGCTCGTGGTCATCGGCCCGCCACCTCCTTCTTGACGTTGTTGTTGTCGGAGGCGTCCGCGCCCAGGACGTTGCCCGCGGCGAGCTCGGCGCCGACCCGGCGCTGCTGGCGGCGCAGGCCCCACTCGCGCACGGTCTCGTAGCTGACGACGACCGAGAGCACGATCAGGCCCTGCATGATGACCGCGATCTCCTTGTCGTAGTCGTGGAAGTCCAGCTCGGGCGAGGCCTTGTCGAGCCAGGCCCACAGCAGGGCCGCGAAGGCGATGCCGACCGGGCTGTTGCGGCCGAGCAGGGCGATGCCGATGCCGAGGAAGCCGATGCCGGTGGGGAAGTTGAGGCTGTAGGTGTGGGTGTCACCGAGCAGGATGGGCAGACCCGCGAGGCCGGCGATGCCGCCGGAGATCAGCATGGCGGTGAGCACCATGCGCCCCGGGTCGACGCCGCTGGCCGCGGCGGCCGTCTCCGAGGCACCGGAGGCGCGCAGGTCGAAGCCGAAGCGGGTGCGGCTGAGGACGATCCAGTAGCCGATGCCGAGCAGTACGGCGAGGACGACCATGCCGTAGATCTCGCCGGCCGCGCCGATGTCGATGCCGGGCACCCAGCCGGACTCGGCCATCTCGCCGGTGGTGTTGTTGTTGCCGACCTTGACGCCGAAGACGTTCGGCAGCCAGAGGTAGCCGATGACGGAGGTGGCGATCGCGTTCAGCATGATCGTCGCGACGACCTCGCTGACGCCCCGGGTGACCTTGAGGACACCGGCGATGCCGGCCCAGAAGGCACCGGTGAGGATCGCGGTGAGCATCAGCAGCGGGATCTGGAGGAACGCCGGCAGGTCGACGTGGGCGCCGACGATCGCCGCCGCCATGGCGCCGAGCAGGTACTGGCCGTCGACGCCGATGTTGAACAGGTTCATCCGGAAGCCGATGGCCACCGCGAGGGCCGCGACGTAGTACAGCGAGGCCTGGTTGATGATCCGGACCTGGATGTCGGAGAACGTGGCCTGCTCGAACATGATCGTGAACGGCTCGACCGGGTTCTTGCCGGAGGCGAGCAGCACGATCGCGGTCAGCGCGAAGGCCACGGCGAGCGCGAGGACCGGGCCGGCCACCGCGAGGAGCACGCGCTCCCTGTCGAACTTCTTCATCAGCGGGCCTCGTCTTCCTCGGACTCGGACGTGTCCGCCGAGGTCTCGGGGGTCTCTTCGTGTTCGAGGTGGCCGGTGGCGGCGCCGGTCATGGCCGAGCCCAGCTCCTCGGGGGTGATGGTGGCCGGGTCGGCGTCGGCGACCAGCTTGCCGTTGTAGATCACCCGGAGGGTGTCGGACAGGCCGATCAGCTCGTCCAGGTCGGCCGAGATCAGCAGCACGGCCAGGCCCTCGCGGCGGGCCTCGCGGATCTGGTCCCAGATCTGGGCCTGCGCGCCGACGTCCACACCGCGGGTGGGGTGGGCGGCGATCAGGAAGCGCGGCTTGTGGCTCATCTCGCGGCCGACGATCAGCTTCTGCTGGTTGCCGCCGGAGAGGGAGGCGGCGGTGACGTCGATGCCGGGGGTGCGGACGTCGTACTCGGCGACGATCCGGCGGGTGTCCTCCTGGGCGGCCTTCGGGTCGAGCCAGACGCCCTTGGCGTTGGGCCGCTCGGTCACATGGCCGAGGATACGGTTCTCCCAGAGGGGGGCCTCCAGGAGCAGACCGTGCCGGTGGCGGTCCTCGGGGATGTAGCCGACGCCCTGCTCCCGCCGCCTGCGGGTGGGCCAGGTGGTGATGTCGTCCTCGGCCAGCGCGATCGTGCCGGAGTCGGCGGACTTCAGGCCGATCAGCGCGTCGACCAGCTCGGTCTGGCCGTTGCCCTCGACACCGGCGAGGCCGAGGACCTCGCCCGCGTGGATGGTGAAGGTGATGTCGTCGAGCAGCGCCTTGCCGCCGACGGCCTCCAGACGGAGGTCCTTGACGGTGAGGACGGGGCGGTCGGTGACCGTGGACTCGGCCGTCTCCGGGGTGGGCAGCTCACTGCCGACCATCAGCTCGGCGAGCTGGCGCGGAGTGGTCTCGGAGGGGACGGCCGTGCCGACCGTCGTGCCGCGCCGGATGACCGTGATCTCGTCGGCGACCGACAGCACCTCGCCCAGCTTGTGCGAGATGAAGATGACCGCCAGGCCCTGCGTCTTGAGCTCGCGCAGGTTGGCGAAGAGCGCTGCGACCTCCTGCGGTACGAGCACGGCGGTCGGCTCGTCCAGGATCAGGGTGCGGGCGCCGCGGTAGAGGACCTTGAGGATCTCCACGCGCTGGCGCTCGGCGACGCCCAGCTCCTCGACCAGGACGTCGGGGCGCACCCCGAAGCCGTACCGGTCGGAGATCTCCTTGATCTTGCGGCGGGCCTTGGCGCCGATGCCGTACAGCTTCTCGCTGCCGAGGACCACGTTCTCCAGGACCGTGAGGTTGTCGGCGAGCATGAAGTGCTGGTGGACCATGCCGATGCCGCGGGTGATGGCGTCGGCCGGGGACGAGAACGAGACCTGCTCGCCGTCGACCGCGATGGTGCCCTCGTCCGGCTTCTGCATGCCGTAGAGGATCTTCATCAGGGTCGACTTGCCGGCGCCGTTCTCCCCGACGAGGGCGTGGACGGTGCCCTTGCGCACGGTGAGGTGGATGTCGTGGTTGGCCACGACCCCGGGGAATCGCTTGGTGATACCGGCGAGTTCGACGGCGGTCACCTGACCGTTGACCGCCACGTCGGCCGGAGGGCTGCTGGACGCGTTGATGGCGCACTCTCCTGGGAAAGGGGGTCGTCTACGCGCGTAGCGCCCCTACGGCATCGAAAGCGGGCGGCGACGCACCGTGACAACGGGGTACAGGGAGCGATACTCCCCGTACCCCGTTGAGCGGACGTAACCCCGCGGTTACTGGCGGCCTCGGGTTTGCCTGAACTCCCCCGGGGCCACCCGGCTGCTCGTGGTGTAGCTGGGTCAGCAGGTCACGACCTGGATCAGCTGGTCCTGACCTTGATCTCGCCGCTGATGATCTTCTCCTTGGCCGTGGTGATGGCCTCCTGGAGCTCGGTGTCGCTCGTGAACTTCGGGTTGGAGTCCGCGAGGCCGACCTCGCCGGTCTTCAGATCGCCCCTGACGATACCGGTCCCGGGCTTACCGCCCTCGACCGACTTCGCCAGGTTGTACACCGCCTTGGCGACGTCCTTCGTCGCCGAGGTCAGGATGGAGTCCTTGTACTTCGCGAGGGCTTCCTGCCGGTACTGGTCGGAGTCGACGCCGATCGCCCAGATCTTGTTCGCGGCGGCCGCCTCGATCACGCCCTGGCCGGACAGACCGGCGGCCGCGTAGACGACATCGGCCTTCTTCTCGATCTGGCCCTCGGCGGCCGTCTTGCCCTTGTCGGGGCTGGAGAAGCCGCCCTCCTCCGCCGTCTGGGTGAGGTACTGGCTGAGGACCTTGGCCTTCGGGTTGGTGTCCTTGACGCCCTGCTCGAAGCCCGCCTGGAACTTGTGGATCAGCGGGATGTCCACGCCGCCGACGAAGCCGACGACATTGCTCTTGGTGCTCCTGGCCGCCGCGACACCGGCAAGGTACGAGGCCTGCTCCTCGGAGAAGACCAGGTCCGCGACGTTGTCCAGCTGGACCGTGGAGTCGTCCACGATGCCGAACGTGGTGTCCGGGTACTGCTCGGCGGCGGCCTTCACGGCCGTCGCGTACGCGTAGCCGACACCGACGACCGGGTTGTAGCCCTGCTTGGCCAGGGAGGCCAGGCGCTGCTCCTTGTCCGCGTCCGTCTCGCCCTCGGTGGGCTCGATGTCCTCGGTCTCGTACCCGAACTCCTTCTCCGCCTTCTCCAGGCCCGCGTAAGCGGCGTCGTTGAAGGACTGGTCGCCCTTGCCGCCGACGTCGTACGCGATGGCGAGGCCCATGTCGCCCTTGGCGTCGGCGGAGGACGAGGCCTCCGTCGAGGTGCCGCCGCAGGCGGAGAGGACGAGGGCGAGGGAGGCGGTCGCTGCGCCTGCGACCGCTGTGCGGGAAACCCGGCGCATGTGTGGTGCTCCTGTCGTACAGCGCCGGGGGTACTGCTCAGTAGTGCTTCACTGCGTCGGCGCCTTGTATGGCTTTCGCCGCAGAGTAACGCGCGTAGACCCTGCGGGAAACCCCGGTGGACCACGTTGTTATGGGGCCGTGTTGCAAGGTTCGCCCGGTGGTGGTGCGGGGGTGTTGGGGGTGGAGTGTGGGCTGCGGGTTCGTTGTGGCTGGTCGCGCCCACGCGGCGGCTCCGCGGATCGACGCGGCCCCGCACCCCCGGGGCGGGCGGGCGCGGCCCTGACCGGCGTACAGCGACCCTGAACCGGCGTATACGTGAAGCGGCGTATACGTGAAGCGGGCGGGTGCACAGGTGCACCCGCCCGCTTCAGGTCACTCGGAGGCCTCTTGGCACCCGGAGACCGACGACTACTCGGTCTTCACCTTGATGGTGCCGTCGATGATCTCCTTCTTGGCCTTGGCGACCGCGTCCGAGAGGCCGGCGATCTCGGCCATCTTCGGGTTGGAGTCGGCCAGGCCGACGCCGTCCACCTTCAGGTCGAAGGTCTGGACACCGGTGAGGGGCTTGTCGTCCTCGACGGACTTGGCGAGGGCGTAGACCGCGCCGCCGACGTCCTTCAGGGCGGAGGTCAGGATGGAGTCCTTGTAGGAAGCCAGGGCCTCCTGGTTGTACTGGTCGGAGTCGACACCGATCGCCCAGACCTTGGCCGCGGCGGCGGCCTCGATGACACCCTGCCCGGACAGACCGGCGGCCGCGTAGAGCACGTCGGCCTTCTTCTCGATCTGGCCCTCGGCGGCGGCCTTGCCCTTGTCGGGGCTGGAGAAGCCGCCCTCTTCGGCGGTCTGGGTCAGGTACTGGGAGAGAACCTTGACCTTGCCACCGCTGGTGTCCTCGACGCCCTGCTTGTAACCGGCCTCGAACTTGTGGATGAGCGGGATGTCGACACCACCCACGAAGCCCACGGTGTTGGTCTTGGTGGCCTTGGCGGCCGCGACACCGGCGAGGTACGAGGCCTCCTGCTCGGCGAAGACGAGGGACGCCACGTTGTCACCCTCGACGACCGAGTCGACGATGCCGAAGGTCGTCTTCGGGAACTGCTTCGACGCGGCCTCCATCGCGGGACCGTAGGCGAAGCCGACGCCGATGACCGGGTTGTAGCCCTGCTTGGCCAGGGACTCCAGACGCTGCTGCTTGTCGGCGTCCGTCTCGCCCTCGGTGGGCTCGATGTCCTCGGTCTTGTACCCGAATTCCTTCTGAGCCTTCTCCAGGCCCGCGTACGCGGCGTCGTTGAAGGACTGGTCGCCCTTGCCGCCGATGTCGTACGCGAGCGCGAGGCCCTTTTCGCCCTTGCTGGTCTCGCTACCGCTGCTGCTGCTGTCGCTGCTGGTACCACCACAGGCCGTGGCGGCGAGCGCCAGCGACGCGACCCCCACCGCGACGCGGGTCAGTTTGGAAATCCGACGCATCTTGAAGTTCCCCATCTTCTGCAAAGCCCCGCGACCGGGTGCTCAGTTCGGCGCACATTAACGCGCGTAGACCCTCCTGGGAACGGGGTTTCGACTGGCCGTTATCCATTCGTGCCGGTGGCCGTTACGTCCTCGTGAACCATGGGAGCGAAAGGGATGTGTGGGACACACCGCCTCTCACGTCCCTCGCGTTCCGTGTACATGGGGTGACTTCAGCGTGAAGGTGCGCGCTCCGTACGGTGATCGTACGGACACGCGCACCAGGCTGCCGCGAGGCCGGACGGGGCGCAACCGGAGTGGGTTACCGGCCGGCCGTGTCGAGGACGCGCATGCGGGCGTCCAGGAGGGCGGCCGCCGTGAAGAGTTCCACGCCCACCGTGATGGCGTGCTCGTCGGCGTCGAAGTCGCCCTGGTGGAGGTCGCGGACGGTAAGGTCGCCCGGACGGCGGACGCCCAGGCGGGCCATGGCGCCGGGAACGTGCTCCAGGTACCAGGAGAAGTCCTCGCCGCCGAGGCTCTGCTCGGTGTCCTCGACGGACTTGACGCCGCGGCGGGCGACCATGGAATCGTGCAGCAGTTCGGTGACGACGGGGTCGTTGACGACCGGCGGGACGCCCCGGATGTAGTTGATCTCGGGCTTGGCGCGGTGCATGACCGCGACCTCCTGGACCGCCTCGTGGATCAGGTCGGGGGCCTGCCGCCAGGCGTTGATGTCCAGGCAGCGGACCGTCCCGGAGAGCTCGGCGTGCTGCGGGATGACGTTCGGGGCGTGGCCCGACTCGATGCGGCCCCAGGTCACGACGAGCCCGGCGCGGGCGTCGAAGCGGCGGGCGACCAGCGCGGGCACGTCGGTGACGACCCGGGCGGCGGCGGTGACGAGGTCGGTGGTGAGGTGCGGGCGCGCGGTGTGGCCGCCCGGCCCGTCCAGGGAGAGCTCCAGCCGGTCGCAGGCCGAGGTGATGGGGCCGTGGCGGAGGCCGATGAAGCCCGCGTCGACCCTCGGGTCGCAGTGCACGGCGATGATCCGGCCGACGCCGTCGAGCGCGCCGGTCCTGATCACGTCGGCGGCGCCGCCGGGCAGGACCTCCTCGGCGGGCTGGAAGATCAGCCGGACGGGGCGGGGCAGCTGGCCCTGGCGGTGGAGCTCTGCGAGGACGAGACCGGCGCCGAGGACGACGGTGGTGTGCACGTCGTGGCCGCAGGCGTGCGCGCGGTCGGGGACGGTGGAGCGGTAGTCGCAGTCCACCTTGGTGTCCGGGATGGGCAGGGCGTCGATGTCGGCGCGCAGGGCGAGCGCGGAACTGTCGGGGCCGTTCCACTCGCCGATGTCACAGATGAGTCCGGTTCCGCTGTCGAGCACGCGCGGGTGGAGGCCTGCCTTCTCCAGGCGGGCCTTGATCGCGGCGGTCGTACGGAACTCCTGGTTGCCGAGCTCCGGGTGCATGTGCAAGTCGCGGCGGAAGGCGACGAGTTCGGCACGCAGGGCTTCCGGCAACGCGCCGGGGAGCGATGTTTCGGCTTCCCCTGGCAGATCTGCCTCGGACTCTCGGGACATCAGTTGGTTCACCCTCTGAAGGGTAGGGCGATCGGGCGACCTTCTCACCCTCGATCAACAAAAAATCAGCCCGTGAGGGGAAGATTTCCGGTCGCACAACGCATACGTATTGGCAGGGATGGGTATACCCGTCCGCCTCTTCGCGGGCAGGTTGACCTCGGAGAAGGGAGCGCCGGGGTTGCCCGCGAATCCCATCGTCTAAACGTCCGGGGGTGCCCGGCCGATTCCCACACTCCACGGATACCACGTCCGCGCCGTCCTACCGTCCCGGAAGCATCATCGCCGCGCGACGACTCGGTCACGCCTCGTGTTCGACTCGGTGGTCGGGGAGGCTGCTCACCAGGGAGGCAGGGCCGTGTTGGCCTGCGGTTGCGGGCGTGAACCGGGCGTCGGGGCCACGGGGTGCGGGTGGGGTGGCGTGGGGGTGGCGGTGGTGACAGGGATCACGGGAGCGGTGGGGGGCGCGGGGTCGGCGGACGGGCGACCGGCACCTGGTGCGCCGTCCGGTGTCTCTCAGTCGGCGGCGGCCCTACGGGTCACACTCCCGCGCGACGTACGCCCGCGCGACGTACGCCCGCGCGACGTACGCCCGTGCAGGAACAGCAGGGCGGTGATCGTGGCGGCCAGGGCCGTGAGCGCCACCAGGGCCGGGACGAGGGCGACCAGTGGGCCCGCGGCCACGCACGCCACGCCTCCGACGATCAGCACCGGAGCGCGGTGGCCCGTGGTCCGGAGGAGGATCGCGGCGGCGCCGAGCAGGAACAGGCCCGCGCCTCCGGCCAGGGCCCAGGCGGGCATGGAGTGGAGGGGCTCGGCCAGGCCGTAGTGGCCCGTGTCGGCGACCTGGTGGAGGGTCTTCTTCATGCCGAGGGCGGTGATGACGACGCCGGCCACCAGGGGCAGGTGGAGGAAGGTGTACGTGTCGCGGGCCAGGACGGTGCGGTCGTCGCCGGTGAGCTGGGCCAGACGGTGTTCGGCCGGTTCGCTGACGACGTGGAAGTACAGGCGCCAGAGGGCGGCGGTGGCCAGGAGGCCGAGGGCCGCGGCGGCCACGACCGGGGCGGACACCGGGTAGCCGGTCACCCCGACGCCCATCGCGACGATGGACTCGCCCAGCGCGATGATGACGATCAGGCCGTGGCGTTCGGAGAAGTGGGCGGGGGACGCCACCCGCCAGCCCGATCTGCCGGTGACGAAGATGCCCGCGTAGTCGATGGTCACCGCGGCCAGCCAGATCAGGATCCGGGTCACGCCGTCGAAGGCCGCACCCACCAGCAGCAGGGTGAGGGGCGGGAGCACCGAGAGGAGGGCCGTGCGGCGGAGGGTGGCGTGCAGGGCCTGGTCGTCGGGGGCGGAGAGCCAGTACGTCACCAGGTGCAGGGCGCGGACCGCGCCGTAGCAGGCCACGAACAGCCAGGGGGCGGACAGGCCGCCCGGGGTGTCGTCGACGTACACGTCGGGGACCGTCAGGGAGACGACCAGGACGACCGCCATCACGGACACCAGCACCGCGAACATGCCGCCCGAGTCGGCGCGTACGACGTTGCCGAGCCAGGCGAAGCAGCACCAGCACCACCACAGGAGGGCGAGGACGACCATGCCGCCGAGCAGGCTCAGGGCGGTGGGGTCGGCGGCCATCAGGGCGGTGACCTGGGTGATGGCGTAGACGAAGACGAGGTCGAAGAAGAGTTCGGCGGGTGTGACCCTGTGGTCGTCCGCCGTGGGTGTGAGCCGGGTGTGTTCGCCGTGCGTCGTCACAACTCCCCCTTCGGGGACGGCACTTCACCTTCCCCAGCCACGCGGCACGATAGGCGCGGGCCGCCCGGGGAAGCGACAGCTCCGGATGCTCCCACAGCGAACACGCGGTGCGGAGCACGCGAAGCCGAGCACGGGGAGTCGAGCACGCGAAGCCGAGCACGCGAAGCCGAGCACGGGGAGCGGCGGCGAGGATCGATCTCAGATCGGCGCCACCGACGACAGCCGGTGGACGTCCCGTGCCGTGCCCGTGACCCCGGACAGGAAGCCCTGGGCGCGAGGGGAGGCGTTCTCCGTCAGCCAGCTCGGGTCGATGTCGCAGACCGCCACGCGTACGTCCGTTCCGGCGAGCGCGAGCGGCAGGGTGTGCACCACCGTCGAGGGGAAGCTCAGGATCGTACGGCCGATGGGGCCCCGGCGGGCGATGAGTTCGAGGGGGAGGTCGGGGCGGACGATCTCCAGGCCCGTCTCCGCGGCGAGGGTGTGGAGTTTCTCGGCGCTCTCGCGGCGGTGGGCGAAGTAGCGGGTGGCACCGTGGGTCTTCGCCAGGGAGCGGACGGCTTCGAGGTAGCGGCCGCCGTCCACGACGCCGGTCTCCACCAGGGACGTACCCACGAGGTCGGCGCTCTTGGTGATGCGGGGCGGGCCGAAGCGGGCCCGGGTCCAGGCGAAGTCGTTGGCGGTGACGGAGACACCCTCGGGGGTCTCGTCGATCGGCATGGAGGAGAAGACCTCGACGCGTCTGCCGGCGGTCGGGGTGAGGCGTTTGCGGGCCCTGGAGGAGACCGGGGCGAAGATCAGGTCGCGGGGGCCGGGGCGGCCACCCTTGCGGTGCCAGCGGACGAGGCGTTCGCCGCGGGCCAGCTGGGAGACGAACTCCATGGTCGCGGTGCCGTCGTCGACGACGACCACGTCCGTCGCCCGGGTGATGGTCAGCAGGAGCTGGACGTAGCGGGAGAAGGGATCGCCCAGGACGACGCGGCGCGCGGCGCGCAGCAGCGGGGCGAGGCCGCCGACGGTGCGGAAGGGGGCGACGGTGCCGCCGCGCGCCTCCTCCCAGCGCACCAGGTGGCCCTCGTCCCGGGCCAGCTCCGCCATCCGGCGCAACTGGCCCCGGGTCATGGGGTCGTTGGGCGAAAGGACCACGAGAGTGAGTCCCGCACCGCCTGTGCGGAAGGGCCCCGCGCCGGGGTCCTCGGGCGTGCCGAGGGAGTGGGCGTGCGCCCACTCCAGCACGTTCAGCAGCTGTACCGGGCTCTCGACGAAGGCGAGAGTGTGGGGGCCGGCGGTTCCGGCGCGGGGGCTCATCGACGTGTGACCGTCCCGTAGTGAGGGATACCCGTGGTCAGGGATCGCAGGAGATTCAGACCGCGACCGGCTCGCCCGCCGCCGCCGCGATCTCCGCCTCGGCGACGACGCCGGAGACGCGGCGCAGCTTCTTCATGGGGCCCAGCTCGGAGTCGTAGACCTTCTTGACGCCGTCGCCGAGGGAGGCCTCGATGGTGCGGATGTCGCGGACGAGGCGGGTGAGGCCGCCGGGCTCGACGGAGGCGGCCTGGTCGGAGCCCCACATCGCGCGGTCGAGGGTGATGTGGCGCTCGACGAAGGTGGCGCCGAGGGCGACCGCGGCGAGCGTGGTCTGCAGGCCCGTCTCGTGGCCGGAGTAGCCGATCGGGACGTTCGGGTACTCGGCCTGGAGGGTGTTGATGACGCGGAGGTTGAGCTCCTCGGCCTGCGCCGGGTAGGTCGACGTGGCGTGGCACATCAGGATGTTGTCGCTGCCGAGGACCTCGACCGCGTGGCGGATCTGCTTCGGGGTCGACATGCCGGTGGAGAGGATGACCGTACGGCCGGTGTCGCGCAGGGCGCGCAGCAGCTCGTCGTCGGTCAGGGAGGCTGAGGCCACCTTGTGGGCGGGGACGTCGAACTTCTCCAGGAAGGCGACGGCCTCGGTGTCCCACGGGGAGGCGAACCAGTCGATGTTCTTGCTCTTGGCGTACTCGTCGATCTGGCGGTACTCGTCCTCACCGAACTCCACGCGGTGGCGGTAGTCGATGTAGGTCATGCGGCCCCAGGGGGTGTCGCGCTCGATGTCCCACTGGTCACGGGGGGTGCAGATCTCGGGGGTGCGCTTCTGGAACTTGACGGCGTCGCAGCCGGCCTCGGCGGCGGCGTCGATCAGCTTGAAGGCGTTCTCCAGCTCACCGTTGTGGTTGATGCCGATCTCGCCGACGACGTAGACGGGGTGGCCGGGGCCGGCGGTCTTCGAACCGAACGTGCGCAGACGGGAGTTGGTGCTCATGGTGGGACCGGTTCCTTACTTGTCGAGGGGGTCGAGAGAGTCGAGAGACGGACCGAGGATCCAGCCGGCGATCTCCCGGATCGCGCCTTCACCACCAGGGACGGTGGTGACCGCGCGTGCGGCGCCGCGCACGACGTCGTGGGCGCTGCCGACCGCCACGGGCCAGCCCACGAGGGCGAAGCACGGGAGGTCGTTGACGTCGTTGCCGACGTAGAGCACGCGCTCCGGCGCGATGCCCTGCTCCTCGCACCACTGCTTCAGTGCGAGGTCTTTCCGGTCGATGCCGTGGAGGACCGGGAGCTGCAGCTTCCGGGCTCTGGCGGCGACGACCGGGTTCTTCTCCGAGGACAGGATCAGCATCGTCAGGCCGCTCTTACGGAGGGCCGCGATACCGAGTCCGTCGCCGCGGTGCACGGAGACGAACTCCCGTCCGTCGGAGTCGATCAGCACCCTGTCGTCGGTCTGGGTGCCGTCGAAGTCGAGGACTACGGCGTCGATGTCGTCGTAGGTGGGGAGGGCGCCGGGCCGGTTCGCGTCGAAGAGCGGCGCGAGGGCCTGGGCGCGCGCGAGGTCGTGCGGGTCGTCGATCTCCAGGACCCGCGCGGGGTCGGTGCGGACGAGTTCCGTACGGCCGAAGAAACGGTGCTGGTGCTTGCGCAGGCCGGCCGCGTCCATGGCGTAGGCGGCGCCGGTCTCCAGCAGGTCCTGCGGGCGGTCCTGGCGGCGGGGGCGGAACGACTTGTCGTGGTTGACGCCGTGGCCTCCGGCGGTGGGACCGGGGGTGGCGTGGCTGTAGCCCGCCAGGGCGACGTCCGGGGCCGCGCCCGACCCGGCGGTGGCTTCGCCGGGTCCGGCGGTGGCTTCGCCGGGTCCGGCGGTGGCTTCGCCG
>NZ_LRTR01000192.1 GCF_001550375.1 Streptomyces europaeiscabiei
TATCCGGCCGTGCCGGCCGCCAGCGCCGCGCCCACCCGGCTCGCCCCGCCGTCGGCGAACTCGTCCGCCGTGTCGCGCCAGACGAACCCGTGGAACGGGGCGACGGTCAGGGCGGTGTCGGCGCCGTGTTCCACGATCGCGCGGGCGACGCCGTCGATGTCCTCGCGGAGGATGAACGGGCTGGTGCACTGGACGAGCATCACGACGTCGACAGCGGCACCGTGGAGCGCCTCGTGGGCGTCCATGGCGTGCAGGACGGCGGCCTCGGAGGTCGCGGTGTCACCGGCGATGGCGGCGGGGCGGAGCACGACCTCGGCTCCGGCCTCCCGGCCCGCGGCGGCGATGGCGTGGTCGTCGGTGGAGACGACGACGTCGGTCACCAGCCGGGCGGCGAGGCACTCGCGCACCGCGCGGGCCACCAGCGGAACGCCGCCGACGGGGGCCAGGTTCTTCGCGGGGACGCCCTTGGAGCCGCCGCGCGCGGGGATCACGGCGAGCACACGGCGTGCGGAAGTCGCTCGGCCCGCTTCCGGGTTGGACATGGGTGGGACTCCTTGCGGTGCGTGCGAAGAGGTCGGGCGGCGGCTCACAGCTCCCCCATCCGTCGGATGACGGGTGCCACGCGCTGCACTCCGTGGCGGTAGGCGCCACGCGCCGCCCGGCGCACGATCTGCCGTACGGGTCCGGCCTGCCGGTCGGCGGCGGGCGCCCCGGGCAGCGGTTCGCCGTCGGGGCCGAGGTGGTGGCGGGCGAGGATGCCGGGCAGGTAGCCGGGCGCGGTGACGGGCGTGTAGTACGGCGCGAGGGGCGGCAGTCCGTCGGCCGCGACCAGCTTGGCGATGCGGTCGCGGGCGGCGTCGAAGGCGCCGGCGTACGAGCCTGCCCCGGACTTCGTCCGGGAGGTGCCCCCGGCGACGACGCCCTGGCGGGCCACCCACCCCGGGTCCGGCGCGGGCTCGTACCCGGCGTCCAGCTGGTCCCAGGAGGCGAGGCAGCCGGAGCCCACGAAGTGGTGGTTGCCGAGGGTCTCGCGGATCCCTAGGTCGGTGAGGACGACGGTGGGGATCCGGCGGTGCAGCGACTCCAGGGCGGCCGTGGAGCTGATGGTGACCAGCAGGTCGGTGGTGTCGAGGACCTCGCCCATGTTCCCGTACACCAGACGGAAGTTGGCGGGCGCGTCACCGGGCAGCCGCTCCACCAGCTTCTGGTACGGCAGTTCCTCGATGTGCGTGGTGTGCTCGCCCGGCCTGGAGCGCAGCTTCAGCAGGACCTGGCGGTCCGGGTGCAGCTTCGCGTGCTGGACGATGCGGTTCAGCAGGTACGTACGGTCCCTGCGGTTGTCCGGGACGGACGGCTGTACGGCGAAGACGACCGTGTAGGGCCTGCGCCCTTGCTCCGCGGACGGGTCCTCGGCGCCGGCGTAGGGCCTGCCGCCCAGGAAGGGCAGCGCGACCTCGGTGACCGAGGAGGCGTCGGCGCCCACACCCTCGTACACGGCCCGGAACCGGTCCGCGTCCTGGCGGGAGTTGGCGAGGACGAGGTCCGCGCCGTGCCGCAGCAGCAGACCGTCGGCGAGCTTCTCGTAGACGACACCGACGTAACCGGTGACGACCACGGGCCGCCTGCTCCGGCCGTCCCAGGCCCGGCGCAGGCCGTGCAGCATCGCCTGGACGCCCCCGCCGACGAGGGAGAGCAGGACGACGTCGTACGACTCCTCCTTCATGGCACGCAGGAACTCGAGGCCGGTCACCTCGCGCAGGGAGTCGGGGCGAACGCCGACCTCCTGGAGCTGGCGGGCTGTGGGGGTGGCTCGGCCACGCAGGAGGAAGCCGTCCAGGCGGATGTCCGAATCCTCCGGAGCGAGACGGGTCGCGGTGAGCGCGCCCCATTTCCACCGGGTGTCGGAATCCGCGAGTACGGCGACTCGCAGGCCGTTCGTAGCACTTGCTGGCACACCGAAGACGCTAGGAAGTAATTCCGTTGTACGGCCCAACCCGAATACAACAAAGGGTTAACAGCACATCGCCGAACGGCGAATCGGGGTACGGAAGGCGCAGGAAAGTGCCTGGTTCACGGTTCCGCCACGCGTCGTTCACCTGACATCAAGCAGGTGGTCAAGACGAATGCCGGACGGCCCCCTAACGTCACGGGGGTGGTCAAGCTCTCCGTCATCGTGCCGTTCTACAACGTGCAGCAATACGCGCCCGACACCCTGAAGAGTCTCAGAGCCAACGCTCATGACGACTTCGAATTCATTCTCGTCGACGACTGCTCTCGCGACGAGACACCGGACATTCTCGCGCGCGCGGAGCGCGAGCTGCCGGGGGCGGTGTATGTCAGACACGAGAAGAACGGAGGACTGGCGACCGCGCGCAACACGGGCATCGACAGGGCCCGCGGCGAATACCTGACGTTCCTCGACGGGGACGACTGGCTCGCCCCCGGCTACTACCCCCGACTGCTCGGTGCCATCGAGGACCTGGGCTGCGACTTCGTGCGCACGGACCATGTCCAGTGCACCGCGCGGGCCCGCTCCGTCCACCGGGTGCCCAACGGGCGCCGGGGCGTGGTGATGAACCCGCGGGACGCGATCCTGCCCGCCGACCGCTCCACCTCCGTCGACTACGCGTACGCCTGGGCGGGCATCTACCACCGCCGCCTGGTCGACAAGGGCGTGCTGCACTTCACCCACGGACTGCGCACGGCGGAGGACCGGCCGTGGATCTGGAAGCTCCACCGGGAGGCCGATTCCTTCGCCACGGTGGGGCTGCTGGGCGTCTTCTACCGGCGCGGGGTGGCTTCTTCCCTGACGCAGATCGGCGACGTACGCCAGCTCGATTTCATTCGCGCATTTGACCAGGTCATCGCGGAAACGGCGCAGGACCGGGACGCGGACGCACTTCTCCCCAAGGCCGTGCGCACATATTGCGCGATTATCTCCCATCATTTGGGATCCATCGAAAGGTTCGAGCCGGCGGTGGCACGGAAACTGAAGTCGATGAGCGCGGTCGCGCTGCGCCGAATGCCGCAGGACGTGCTCGACGAGGCCCTCGACTCCATGGACGTCCAGCGCGCCACCCGGCTGCGCCGGCTGCGCCGCCGTCCCGCCGCCACGGGGGTCGCCGCGTGACCACGCAGATCTTCATGGCGTCCACGCTGTACGGCACGGCCACACTGGCCGCCGCCCTGGACACCGAGTGCTTCCGCCCCGCGGCCCGGCGCATCCTGCTGATCTCCAACAACGCGGCCACGCCGGAGACGGCCCCCGGCCTGGACGAGATGCCCGGCTTCGAGCGGCTGCGCGGCCGCTTCGACGACGTGATCTCCTGGAACGAGACCATCGCCCCCTTCCACCCCGGCGGCTGGTCCCCGCGCCCGGACGACGTACCCCTGTGGGAGCGGCACCTGCGGCTGCTGTGGAACCTGGGCGACGACGATGTCGAGCTGGCCGTGGAGTCCATCCAGGTCCACCCGGCACTCGGCTTCACCCAGATCTTCACCGGCGCCCCCGTGACCGTGTACGCGGACGGCCTGATGAGCTACGGCCCCACCCGCAACAAGATCGACCCGCTGGTCGGGACACGCATCGACCGGCTGCTGCACCTGGACCTGGTGCCGGACCTGAAGCCGCTGCTGCTCACCGAGTTCGGGGTCGAGGCGGAGATCGTGCCGACGGACGCCTTCGTGAAGGTGCTGGCGGAACTCGTCGACACCGGTGACGTACTGCCCGCGATCGAGAAGCCTGCGCTGCTGCTCGGGCAGTACCTCTCCGCGCTCGGCATCCTCACCGCCGAGGAGGAGGAGGATCTCCACGTACGGATGCTGAAGGGCGCGGTCGCGCTCGGGCACACCAAGGTCGTGTTCAAGCCGCATCCCAGCGCCCCGGCCCGCTGGTCGCGCGGCCTGGAGAAGGAGGCGGAGCGGCTCGGCGCCGACCTGACCGTGCTGGACACGCCGGTCCTCGCCGAGGTGCTCTACCAGCGGATGCGTCCGGCCCTCGTCGTCGGCTGCTTCTCCACGGCCCTGCTCACCGCCTCCGCGCTGTACGGCCTGCCGGTCGCCCGCGTCGGCACGAGCACCCTGCTGGACCGGCTCGCCCCGTACGAGAACAGCAACCGGGTGCCCGTCACGATCGTGGACGCGCTGCTGCCGGAGCTGGGCGACCGGACGGCGGTCGCCTCGCAGCAGCCGGGCACGAGGGTGGCGGACCTCAACGCCCTGGTCCGGGCGGTGGGCTTCGCGATGCAGCCGAAGATCTACCCGTCGCTGCGCGCGGAGACCGAGGCGTATCTGACGAGGAGTCTGAGCACGTACACCCTGCGGTACTTCAAGCGCCGCCGCCTCACCTCGCTGGGGCTGCCCGGCGGCATTCCCGTCCAGCTCGCCTTCATCCCGCGCAACGCGACCGTACGCAGAGTCGCGCGGCGGGCGCGGTCCCTCAAGCGCGCCACCCTGGGGTGAGCCCGGTATGACCACGAACAGCACCACGCTCGCGACGCCCGCACCGGAAGCGGGCGCGATACCCACGACCACGTCGGCGGCCCCCGTGCAGCGGGGTGCCGGCCGGCCCGCGCCGCGGCTGCGCGCGCTCGACGGACTGCGGCTGCTCGCCGCGCTGATGGTCGCCGCGTACCACTACGGCGGCCGGGACGGCGAGATCGCCGAGGCGTGGGGCACCTCGCCCAGGCAGCAGTTCCCCACGCTGCACGAATGGTTCGCCTACGGCTGTCTGGGCGTACAGATCTTCTTCGTGATCAGTGGTTTCGTGATCTGTATGAGCGGCTGGGGCCGCCCCCTGCACTCCTTCTTCGTCTCCCGCGCCTCCCGGCTGCTGCCCGCCTACTGGGCGGCGGTGATCCTGGTGACGGCGGTGTTCGCCCTGCCGGTGGTCGCGTACGAGGCGGTGTCACCGAGCGACGCGCTCGTGAACCTGACGATGATGCAGCAGCCGCTGGGCGTGGACCGTGTGCTGGGCGTCTGCTGGACGCTGTGGGCGGAGGTCCGCTTCTACGCGCTGTTCGCCCTCTGCGTCGTCCTGCCGGGCGCGAACCGCCGCCGCGTGATCATGTTCTGCGCGTGCTGGACCCTGGCGGCGGTGATCGCGCAGTCCGTGAACGAGCCCCTGCTGGACGTCGTGCTGATGCCGGAGTACGCGCCGTTCTTCATCGGCGGGATCGGTCTCTACCTGGTCCACCGCGACCGGCGTGACGCCTACGCGTGGGGGATCGTGGCGGTGAGCTGGCTGATCGGCCAGCACTACGCGGTCCGCGAGCTGTGGCACGCCCCGAACCCGGAGTTCTTCTCCTTCCGCACCTCGTTCGGCATCGTCCTGGTCGTCACCCTCGGCTTCATGGCGGTGACGGCGATCGCCCTGGGCGGGCTGAACCGGATCAACTGGGCCTGGCTGACCACCGCGGGCGCCCTGACGTACCCCTTCTACCTCGTGCACGAGCACCTGGGCTGGCCGGTGGTGCGGGCACTCCACCAGGGTCTGGGCCTTCCGTCCTCCCTGACCGTGGCGCTGACCGTGGCGCTGATGCTGACGCTCGCCCGGCTGCTGCACCACTGGGTCGAACGCCCGTTGCAGCCATTGCTGCGCAGATCGCTCGGCGGACGCCGTGGCTGAACACGAAATTGGCCCGCGGTTCATCCGGCCCGGGGATTCGACATCGCCTCCGCGGAGAGGCTCCGCATCATCCTTGACCGGGCCGTAGCCCTCTCATGGGTTCCCGGCCCGTGCACCCGTTCACCCATTAACCCCGTTCACCAGTTGACCCGTTCACCTATTGACCCGTTCACCTGTTCGCCTGTTCGTCTCGTCGACACAAGAGAGTCTTCTGTCCTCATGACCTCTGAACAAGGCACGATCCGGCTCCCCCGTGAACTCGATGACGTCCCCGGCTGGTTCCCGGTGCTCGACCAACTGCTCTTCGACTGGTTCCTGCGCCGGCAGGAGGGCGCGGGCGTGAGGGGCGACCTCCTGGAGGTCGGCGTCTACATGGGCAAGAGCGCCATCTTCCTCGGCCGGCATCTTCAGGAGGGTGAGGCCTACACGGTCTGCGACCTCTTCGAGAGCGACGCACCGGACGACGCCAACGCGGCGGAGGCCACCAAGTCGTACCGCAGCACGCTCACCCGCCGGGCCTTCGAGGCCAACTACCTCTCCTTCCACGACGAGCTGCCCCGCGTCCTGCAAGGCCCCAGCTCGATCGTCCCCGGCGAGGTCGAGCCGCGCTCCTGTCGTTTCGTGCACATCGACGCCTCGCACCTGTACGAGCATGTCGAGGGCGACATCAGCGCCGCCCGGGACTGCCTCCTCCCCGGCGGTCTGGTCGTCCTCGACGACTTCCGTTCGGAGCACACCCCCGGTGTCTCCATCGCCGCTTGGGAGGCCGTCCTCAACCGGGGCCTCAACCCCGTCTGCCTCAGCACGCAGAAGCTCTACGGCACCTGGGACGACCCGGCGCCGATCCAGGACGCCCTCCTGGAGATGGTCGCGGAGCGGGACGACTGCCACGTCAGCAACCAGCAGGCGGCCGGCCACCGCATCATCCGCCTCAAGTCCAGGGGCATGAAGGCCCCGACCTTCCCGAAGTCCCGCCACTGGACAGGCCCCGAACCACCGGCCACCACCCCGGCGGCCCCCGAACCGCAGCCTCCGGCCAACCCCCGCCCGCCCCGGCCCCGGCCCCGGCGGAACAGCGCCCGCGGACTGGCCGTGGACCTGCTGCCACCGCTGGTGACCAGGGTGATCAGGAAGGCGAGGGCACGAAAGAAGCCGGGAAGGTGACCCACGAGTTGGTAGCGACGCAGAGCCGCCCCTGACGCAGAGCCGGCCATGCCTCAGGGGCGGTCGCAGCCGTGCCGCAGGGCCGATCAGCGACGCGGATCGCGTGTTCTCCGCGCCTCGGGGGTCTTCGCCCTGAGGGGCGCAGCCCCGAAAGGGGCGCGGGGAACTGCGCGACCAGCCCCACACGACCCGCAGCCGCCCGCCGACCTGCCCCGCCGAGTTCTCAGCTCCCCCCACTCCCCCGCAGCGTCACAGAGATCCCCACCAGCACCGCGTCAAGGCCCACGTCAAACCCCCGCTCCTGCTCCCGGAACATCTCCCACCCGGCCTCCACAGCCAACGGATACGCCGCCAACCGCTCAGCCCGCGCAGCAAGGTCGTACCCTTCCCCGCCCGCCACCGGGTCCGGCCCCATGGACTGCTCCTCGATGACGTACCCGATCGTGTAGCTGTAGGCCGTGAACCAGGCCCGCGCGGCCCCCGCCGGCGTGAACCCCGCGGCCGTCAGCACGCGCAGATTCGCCTCCATGGGCGCCGCGTACGACAGATCCGTGAAGTGCGTCCCGCTGTACACCTTCGCGCCGTCGCGGTACCGCAGCAGATGCTCGCGCAGCCCCCGCATCCGCGCCCGGAAGGTCTCCTGCCAGTCGGCGCCCCCGTCTCCTCCTGACGGCATCCCGGCCCAGTCCGCCGCCATGCGCCGCATCATCTCGGTCGCCATCTCGTCCAGCAGGTCCTGCTTGTTCTTGAAGTGCCAGTAGAGCGCGGGTGCCTGGACGTCGAGCTCCTTGGCGATCAGTCGGAGACTCAGCCCTTCCAGGCCGACCTCGTTCAGCAGCCGCAGGGCCGCCTCGGCGACCTGTGCCTTGTCCAGCTTCGGGGATTTCCTGGGAACCACGTTGACAGCTTAACGGCGTTAAGCGCATGCTGCCGCGCAAGGGTTACTTAACAGCGTTAAGGAGAGTGGAAGCTCATGAGCGAAGCCATGCACGCCGCAGACACCGCGCACACGACGCG
The DNA here is from genome assembly GCF_001550375.1 of Streptomyces europaeiscabiei. Classification (GTDB taxonomy): domain Bacteria; phylum Actinomycetota; class Actinomycetes; order Streptomycetales; family Streptomycetaceae; genus Streptomyces; species Streptomyces europaeiscabiei. The sequence continues at coordinate 7,808 of NZ_LRTR01000192.1, forward strand.
GACCACACAGACCGCACAGACCGCGCAGACCACGGACGTCCTGATCGTCGGGGCAGGCCCCACCGGTCTCGCCCTGGCCGTCGACCTGGCCCGGCGCGGCGTCGGCGCCCTGGTCGTGGAGCGGGCCACCGCGCTGTTCCCCGGCTCACGCGGCAAGGGAATGCAGCCCCGCACGCTGGAGGTCCTCGACGACCTCGGCGTACTCGACGCGGTCCGCGCCGCCGGCGGCCCCGCCCCCGTCGGCATGGTCTGGAGCGACGGGAGCCGGCAGGGAGAGCACCGGATGTTCGACGTGTCGGAACCCACGGAGGCCGAGCCGCACCAAGGCCCCTGGCTGATCCCCCAGTGGCGGACGCAGGAGATCCTGCTGTCCCGCCTGCGGGAACTGGGCGGCGACGTCACCCTCGACCGCGAACTGGCGGGACTGACCCAGGACACGGACGGCGTGACGGCGTCCTTCACCACCGGCCCCGAGGTCCGCGCCCGCTACGCCGTGGCCGCCGACGGGGGCCGCTCCACCGTCCGGCGCCTCCTCGGCATCGGCATGACCGGCGAGACCGTCGACCCGCGCCCGACCCTGGTGGCCGACATCCGCGTCCCGGCCCTCGACCGCGACAACTGGCATCTGTTCCCGCCGACCGGCGACCACGGCTTCATGGCGGTCTGCCCTCTCCCCGGTACCGAGGACTTCCAGCTGACCGCCGGCTTCCCGGACCCGGACACGGTCGTCGACCTCTCCGCGGACGGCATCCGCGAGGTCGTCGCCGCCCGCTCCCACCTCGCCCCCGAGGATGTGACGGAGGTGCGCTGGGCGTCGGACTTCCGGCCCCGGGCCGCGCTCGCGGACCGTTTCCGCGAGGGACGGGTGTTCCTCGCCGGGGACGCGGCGCACGTCCACTCGCCCGCCGGGGGCCAGGGCCTCAACACCAGCATCCAGGACGCGTACAACCTGGGCTGGAAGCTGGGCGGGGTGCTGCGCGGCGACGCGGGCGACGCGCTGCTGGACACGTACGAGGAGGAGCGGCGCCCGGTGGCCGCGGCCATGCTCGGCCTCTCCACCCGGGTCCATCGGGGCGAGGAACGCCGGGGCCGGGCCACGCAACAGCTGGGCCTCGGCTACCGGCACGCCTCCCTCTGCGTCGACACCCGCGAGAACCTGCCCCCGGACGCCCTCCACGCGGGCGACCGCGCACCCGACGGCCGACGCGGCGGCATACGCCTCCTCGACGTCTTCCGCGGTCCGCACTGGACTCTGCTCACCGTCGGCACCGTCGCGCCGACGGACCTGCCGGACACGGCAGACATGGCAGACCTGCCGCAACTGAAGAACGTACGTACGGCGCACATCCCGCCGTACGAGGCCTACGGCACCGGCGTCTTCCTCGTCCGTCCGGACGGCTACATCGGCTGGGCGGGCGACACCCCGGTCGGCCTCACCGCGTACACGACCGCCGCGGGCCTCGCCCAATGCCGCGACGCGGCGAACGCTGCCTGCCGCGGCACTAGGCGCCGCTCGCCAGCGACAGCTTGACCGCGAAGCCCAGGAACATCGCCCCCGCCGCCGAGGTGGCACCCGCCGACAGCCGCTTCCGGCGACGGAAGGTGGCGGCCAGCCTCGTGCCGCTGAATATCAGCGCGCTCAGGTAGAGGAAGCTGGCGGCCTGGGCGAAGGCGCCGAGCACGACGAAGGAGAGGGCCGGGTAGGCGTATCCGGGGTCCACGAACTGCACGAAGAAGGCGACGAAGAACAGGATCGCCTTGGGGTTGAGCAGGCTGATCACAAGGGCACGCCGGAATGGCCGTTCCCCCTCGACGACCTCGTCCCCCGGCCCCTCGGCGACCCGCTCACGCCGGCTCCGCCACATCCCCCAGGCGGCCCGCAGCATCCCCACCGCCAGCCACGACAGATAGCCCGCCCCCGCGTACTTCACGATCCCGAACAACACGGCGTTGGCCTGCAGCAACGAGGCGACACCTGCTGCGGAGAGGGTCATCAGCACACTGTCCCCGACCCACACCCCGGCGGCGGCCCGGTACCCGGTCCGTATCCCGCGCCGGGCGGCCACGGACAGCACGTAGAGGGAGTTGGGGCCGGGCAGGAGGACGATCAGGACGAGTCCTGCCAGATAGGTGGGAAGGTCAGTGACACCGAACATGAAATGGAGTGTCGCACGGGGGTGTGACACCCTGCTCCGGACTTCGGGGCCCACTCTCCGACGAGCGCGGCGGGGCCCACGCGGGTTCGGTCCATGATCACCCGTGCGAAGCAGCCGCCCGGCTCAGAAGGCATCCGACGGAACGTAGGTTCCCCAGACCTCCCGCAGCGCGTTGCACACCTCACCCACCGTGGCACGGGCCTTCAGGGCCTCACGCATCGGATAGAGGACGTTGTCCGTCCCCTCGGCGGCCTTCCTCAGGTCGCCGAGGGCGGCCTCCACCGCCGCCCCGTCGCGCTCCGCCCGCAGCGTCGCGAGCCGCTCCGCCTGCTGGGCCTCGATCGCCGGGTCCACCCGCAGCGGCTCGTACGGCTCCTCCGCGTCGAGCTGGTAGCGGTTGACGCCGACCACGACGCGCTCGCCGGAGTCGGTCTCCTGGGCGATGCGGTAGGCGGAGCGTTCGATCTCGCCCTTCTGGAAGCCGTGTTCGATGGCGGCGACCGCGCCGCCCAGCTCCTCGACCTTCCGCATCAGTTCGACGGCCGCCGCCTCCACGTCGTCGGTCATCTTCTCGATGACGTACGAACCCGCGAAGGGGTCGACCGTCGCGGTCACGTCCGTCTCGTACGCCAGCACCTGCTGCGTGCGCAGGGCCAGGCGGGCCGACTTGTCGGTGGGGAGGGCGATCGCCTCGTCGAAGGAGTTCGTGTGCAGGGACTGGGTGCCGCCCAGCACGGCCGCCAGGCCCTGGACGGCGACGCGGACGAGGTTCACCTCGGGCTGCTGCGCGGTCAGCTGGACGCCGGCCGTCTGCGTGTGGAAGCGGAGCATCAGGGACTTGGGGTTCCGCGCGCCGAACTCGTCCTTCATCACCCGGGCCCAGATCCTGCGCGCCGCGCGGAACTTGGCGACCTCCTCCAGGATCGTCGTCCGGGCGACGAAGAAGAAGGACAGGCGCGGGGCGAAGTCGTCGACGTCCATGCCCGCCGCGACCGCCGTACGCACGTACTCGATGCCGTCGGCGAGGGTGAACGCGATCTCCTGCGCGGGGGAGGCGCCCGCCTCGGCCATGTGGTAGCCGGAGATCGAGATGGTGTTCCACCTGGGGATCTCGGCCTTGCAGTACTTGAAGATGTCGGCGATCAGACGGAGCGAGGGCTTGGGCGGGAAGATGTACGTCCCACGCGCGATGTACTCCTTCAGCACATCGTTCTGGATCGTGCCCGTGAGCCGCTCGGCCGGTACGCCCTGCTCCTCGCCGACCAGCTGGTACATCAGCAGCAACAGGGCCGCGGGCGCGTTGATCGTCATCGACGTCGAGACCTTGTCCAGCGGGATGCCGCCGAACAGCACCCGCATGTCGTCGACCGAGTCGATCGCCACGCCCACCTTGCCGACCTCGCCGCTCGCGATCGGGGCGTCGGAGTCGTGGCCCATCTGGGTGGGCAGGTCGAAGGCGACGGACAGACCCGTCGTGCCATGGGCGATGAGCTGCTGGTAGCGGGCGTTGGACTCCACCGCCGTACCGAAGCCGGCGTACTGGCGCATGGTCCAGGGGCGGCCGGTGTACATCGACGGGTAGACACCACGGGTGTAGGGGTAGCCACCCGGGTCGCCGAGCCTGTCCGCCGGATCCCAGTCCCGCAGCGCCTCCGGTCCGTACACCGGCTCGATGGGCAGTCCGGACTCCGACTCGCGCGCCATGGTGTGCCCTCCGTCTGCCCGGTTGCTCGGGCGCCCGCTTGTTACCAGCCAGTACCGTGACCCGCGAGGCGGACTGCAGCGGCGGGTCCGCGCCCGGGTGGAGCGCAGTCGGCTGGGCCTTGCTCACCACCATGCCCGTTAGTTCGCGACGGGTCACGTCCGGGAAACCTCTCCGGGAGAGCGGCCGGATGCGGTGGATCATGAGACGACGGGGGCCCTTGATGCGTACCAAGGACATGCGGAGATCGGTGGTCGCGCTCGCGGCACTCGCCATGGCCGGCGCCTGCACGGCCCAGGGGATCGAGGTGCACGGCGGCCAGCGCCAGCCCGTACGCATCGACGGGACCGCCGCACCGAGCGGCGCCCCGAAGCAGGACGACGGCGACAAGGCCGACGGCGCCGACAGCAGCGACAGCAGCGACAGCAGCGACAGCAGCGACAGCGACAAGGTCGCCGGAGACAGTGACGGCAAGGGGGGACGCGAGCAGGCCCCGCCACCCAGCGCCTCCCCCTCCCCCACTCCCACCGTCGCTCCCACGGTCCTCTGGGCCCAGGGCGACGAAGGGCTGGACGTACGTGAGCTGCAGGCGCGGCTCCGCCAGATCGCGTGGCTCTTCACCGGACCCACGGGGACGTACGACGATCCGACGGTCCGGGCGGTCAGGGGCTTCCAGGGCAAGCGGGGACTGCCGCAGACCGGGAAGACGGACAGCGTCACCTGGGCACGGCTGCTCGACATGACACGGGAGCCCGGGCAGTGGGACCTGTACGCGTACGGCGGGCAGCCGGCCGCGTCACCCGACCCGCGCTGTATGACCGGCCGGGTGCTGTGCATCAGCAAGACCAGTCGCACACTGCGCTGGATGGTGGACGGCCGGACGCTGACGACGGTCGAGGTGCGGTTCGGCTCGGAGTACACACCGACCCGCGAAGGCGTCTTCAGCGTCTACTTCAAGTCCCGCGACCACTGGTCGACCCTGTACGACACCCCCATGCCCTACGCGATGTTCTTCAGCGGCGGCCAGGCCGTCCACTACTCCTCCGACTTCGCGGTCCGCGGCTACTACGGGGCCTCCCACGGCTGCGTCAACGTCCGGGACGAGGCGAAGATCGCGCAGCTGTTCGCGCAGGTCAGGAACGGCGACAAGGTGGTCGTGTACTGGTGACGAGACCCGCGGACGGATCACTCGCCAGATCGCTCGACGGATGGCTCGCCAGATCGCTCGACAGACCTTTGGAGTGACGTGCGTCACATGACGCATAGCGGGAGAGCGTCCGGCGCGTCAGGGGGAGTACGGGGTCACGGGGGACCACGGGGGAATCACGAGGAAATGGGGCGCGGGCGGGACCGGGGGAACGTGTCCCGCCCGCGCCGAGGTGCACGAGCCGTAGGTACGGGGGGAACCCCGGCTCTGTGCGACGGCCGATGACCAGTCGGCTCACTCATTACTGCGCCGGTGCCGCCGAAAGTGTTACCCGTCCCGCGAAAGAATTCATGGCGGATACGAAAGCGCAGGTCAGGATGGGTGCGTAAGCACAGGCTCGGAGGGCGCGGTGCCGACACCGGCGCCGAAGCCGATCGGGTTCACCGCCGCGAGCCGACCGTGGTGGCCACTGCCACCGCTGCCGCTGCCCTTCCCGCCCTTGTTGCCCTTGTTGCCTTTGTTGCCCTTGCCGGCCTTGTTCTTGCCGTTCCCGTGCCAGAGGCCGTTGCCGCTGCCGTTGCCGTTCCCATGGCGGCCCTTGCCGTTGCCGTTCCCGTGGCGGCCCTTGCCGTTCCCGTTTCCGTGGCGGCCCTTGCCGTTGTCCGAGTCGTCGTCCTCGTCGGAGTCGATTCCGGACCGGGCGTTCTTGCCACCACCGCCGGCGGGGCCGCCGGAGTCCGACGCACCGGTCCCGGCGCCCGTGCCCGGCCGCTTCGCCGTGCCGGGGTTGGCACCGCCGCCGGCCAGGACACCTTCGCAGTACCGCTTCAGCTGTCCCTTGCCCTTGCCGCCCGCCGCGTCCTCCAGGCCGCGTCGGCGGTCGGCGTCCAGCTGCTTGCCGTCGCGGACGTCACGGCAGGCGGAGAACACCTGGTCCCACCACTCCTGGGTGCGGTTCTCGTCCTGCCCGCTGCCACCGGGCTGCTCGTCCTCGTCGGTACCGCCGGCGCCCTCGCCTGAAGGGCCGTCGCCCTTCGAGGAGGCGTCCGGCGACACCTCGGGCGACGCCTCGCCCCACGCCCCGCGCCTGCTGTCGCCCTGCCCGGTGTTCGGTGACGGCGACAGCAGCGGTTGGTCCGGCGACTGGGCGGCGGAGATGGTGGCGGAGGGTTCCGGTTCGTCGTCGTGGAACGCGCTCAGCGCGCCGCCGCCGGCCACCACCGTGACCCCACCGAGCATCCCGGCGGCCACGGCCGCGACCAGCCCGAACCGCACCGCCCGGCCC
>NZ_LRTR01000193.1 GCF_001550375.1 Streptomyces europaeiscabiei
GGCGGCCGTCCGGCCCGGTCGGCCGACGCAGAGGACGTCCTAGCCGTACGAGACCCGCGTCGGCGGCGGGCGCCGCGGTGGTGTGCGTACGGCTGCCACGGCCGGACTCCGCGGCCCGACCGTCCACACCGGAGGCGGCCGTACGGACCGAGCGTGCGGTGCGAGCCGTGCGGAAGGCGGCCAACGCGGCTTCTTCGCCCGGAAGTTCAGGATTCTGCGAGGACACCGGCGCGACCTCGGCGGCCAGGGCTTCGAGTGCCTCGGTGAGCCGGTCGGCACGGGCGCGGGTGTCGGCGTCGACGGTTTCGAGCGGCTCCCCACGCAGCAGCCGCTCCGCAGCGTCGCGGTTCAGCCACCTGTACTGCTCGTCGGCCATCACACATCCTTCTGCGTCCGCGAACGCGTATGCGTCACACCGGCGGACGTGGCCGCGCGCACACGCGCGGCTCTCGGTGGGGGTACGGCGTCCAGCGGGTCACCGGATTCCGGGTCGGCATCGGAAGCCGTCTCCGGATTCTCCCCGATCAGTTCGGCGAGCCGTTTCAGCCCCCGGTGCGCGGCCGTCCGTACGGCACCCGCGCGCTTGCCGAGCGTCTCCGCGGCTGTCTTCGCGTCGAGGCCGACCACGACCCGCAGGACCACCGCCTCCGCCTGGTCCTGGGGCAGCTGGGCGATGAGCGACAGCGTGCGCCCGGTCGCCAGGGCCTCCATCGCCTCGCCGGCCGTGTCGGACTCGGCCGCCTTGCCGGTCAGCTCGGTCTCGTCGCCGCCTATCGCGGGCCTGCGGCCCCGCATGCGTATGTGGTCGAGGGCCCGGTTGCGGGCGATCCGCGCGGCCCAGCCGCGGAACCGGTCGGCGTCTCCGGTGAACCGCTCCAGATCACGGGCTATCTGCAGCCAGGACTCGGAGGTGACGTCCTCCGCGTCCGGATCGCCGACCAGCGTGCGCACGTACCCGAGCAGCCGTGGGTGCACCGAGCGGTACACAGTCCGGAACGCGGTCTCGTCCCCGTCCTGTGCCGCAAGCACCGCGGCGGTCAGCTCCGCGTCGTCCCCCAGCACCCACGCGCCCCTCTGCGCCTAAGCCGGCGCCGCTCTCGCGGACCGGGTTCTCGCCGTCGTGGTTCCTCAAGTGGTGGTTGCGGTCTTCGGGACCGCTGTGGTTGCGGTGGTCTTCCGCCAACCTCGATCCGGCGCGAATGGCACGTTACGGCCTGAAACCGCTGACCGTCCATGTCCATAGAACATGCAACTAACTCGTGATGCGGAGAGGTGTGACAGAAAACGCAGGCTCGGCGCTGTAGGTAATACGGGTCGCCGCGCGGCCCGTGCCGCGCGACGGTCGGGGCCTCTCCTGTGGGGGGTGGCGGCCCCGACCGTTGCCATCGGCGGAGTCGGCCGGGTGTCTTGCGAGTACGGGGGTCTTGCGAGCACGCCGGCCTCACTTCGTTTCCGGGACCTTTGCTCCCTGTCCCGGGTGCCGTTCTGCGCTTCCGGGGTCCCCTGCCGCGTCTTCCGAGTCTCCTGCCGCGTCTCCCGGGTTCCTGTCCGCGTCTCCCGGGCTTCGCCCGCCCGCCCCCGTCGGCCGACTCGGCTCGTTCGGCACCCTCGACTCGCTCGGCGCCGACGCGTTCGACTCAGCGGGGCGTGGCCAGTGTCCCCGCCTGTCGCCGGTGTCCTTGCCGGTGCGATCACCGCCGTGCCCGCCATCGCCCTTGGCGCTGTCGCCGTTGCCGTCGGCCCGCCGGTCGGCCTCGTCCGGCTGCTGGGACGCGCCGGGTTCCTCGTCCCGGTCGGGTCGGTCGGCCGTCGAGGGGCTCGTACGCGGGGCGGTCGAGGGGCCGGGACGGGCGGGGGCGCCGTCGGTCGGGCGGGGACTCTGGTCCTGACCCCCGTAACCCCCGCGGTCCCCGCCGGCGCCCTCGTCGTCGCGCGTGGCCGAGCCGATCGCCGCGAAGGCGACTCCGCCGAGGGTGAGGCTGGCCAGCAGTACGGCCAGGGTGGTGCGTATCGAGAGCAGGACGCGGCGCCGCGCGTTCGGCCGCCAGTCGTCCCGACGCCGGGTACGGGCCGTACGCGGCCCCGTCACCCGTGCCGCCCGGAAGGCGGCCACCGCCCGAGCCTCGCCCGCGATGTCGGCCGACGCGCCACCACGTACGGCGGCGGCGAGAAGCGAGTCGACGGACGGGGCGGCGCCATCCGGTGCGGGAGCCTCGGGTGCGGGAGCCTCGGGTGCGGGGGCGTCGGAAACGCGGTCGGCGGCGGTGTCGTCGCTCATGAACCGGCGACCGTCGTCCGGCCCTGCGCTGTCGCGCCGTTCGCTGTCGCGCCGTTCGCTGTCGCGCCCTTCGTCCCTGTCCGGCTCCGCCCTGCCCGACGGCATCTCGCACCCTTCCCTGTCGTCGTACGTCCCTCTGTACGTTCCGCTGTCCGTCCCGCTGCCGTGACGGCCGTGGTGGTCACCGTCTCCGCCGTCGCGGCCGAGGCCGTCGCCGCTGCCTCTGCCGCTGCCTCTGCCTCTGCCGCTGCCGCTGCCGCTGCCGGTCATCTCGACTCCCCCAGCGTCCGGGGGCTGTCATCCGTCACACCCTCGCTCCGGAGGAGCTGGGCGAGTCGCTTCAGTCCCCGGTGGGTCGCGGTACGGACCGCGCCGGGGCGTTTGCCGAGGACGCGGGCGGCGGCGGGGCCGTCGAGGCCGACGACCACACGGAGCAGAACGGCCTCGGCCTGGTCCCGGGGCAGCCGCGCCACGAGCGCGAGGGCCTGCTCGGTGGAGAGGGCCTCCAGGGCCTGGTCCTGGGTGCTGTGCGTGCCCGGCAGTTCCAGCAGGTCGTTCTCCAGGGCCGTCGCCCGGGGTCTGACCTTCTGGCGCCGCAGATGGTCCAGGGCCCGGTGCCGGGCGATGGTCGCGCTCCAGCCCCGGAAGCCCGCCCCGTCGCCCTTGAACCGCCCGAGGTCCCGCGCGATCTCCAGCCAGGCGTCCGAGGCGACGTCCTCCGCGTCGTCCCCGACGATGCCGCGCAAATACCCCAGCAGTCCGGGCTGCACGAGGCGGTACGCCACCGCGAACGCGGCCTCGTCCCCGTCCTGGGCCCGCGCGACGGCCGCGCCCAGTTCCCCGTCGTAGGCCTGCACGCGCCGAGGTTCCCCTCCCTGGCCCCGAACTGTCCGGGACAGTGCCAAGTCAGTGCCGGGATCGCTTTCCCGGGGACCGTCCCGACCGCCGCCAAGCCCCCATGGTCATCTGCGTCGCGCTCCGCGGAAGTGTCACACCGTCAGCCGCCGCGGATTCCCCGCGCCCCTGAGGGCCTACGGCCCTGGCGGCCCGAAAGGCACGGGGCGCAGCCCCTGCTTTTCAGGGACGCGGGGAACTGCGCGAGAAGCCCCACCGGACCGCACCTGGGGGTCGAAGGGGCACCGCCCTGGAGACGGGAATGGGTAGGGGCGGCGGGGGCGAAAGACTCCCGACGTCACCCGGAGGGCATCGCGTCGTGGCACAGCAGCCGCAGCGACCCGTCACCCGCGAAACACCGCCGGGCCTCGTCGAGCGGATCCCAGAAGCGGCCGTCCCAGGTCCGCACCCAGTACCCCCCGCCCGACTCCACCCACTCACCGCCGGCCCAGCGCACGACGACCTCACCCCCGTACGCCCCGAACCCCCGCAAGGCCCCCTCCACCGCGGCGTAGGGCGCCCCTTCCCGCCGTATCTCCTCGATCATCCGGTCCACCCGCCACAGACTCTGCGTCGAGTAGTCGAGACGCACCCGCGCCCCTTCCCGCATCATCGCCACCGCGTCGGCCGCCCACCGAAGAGGCTTCGCCGCACTCCCGTGCCGGTTCCCGAGGCTCCCCGCCGTACCGGGGGTGCTGCCCGAACTGAATGTCTGCTGTGCGCTCACACCTCGGACAGCGCTCGCCCCGGGCGAGACGTTTCGCGTTTTCCGGCGCGTACGCGACACCGGCGCAGGACCACCACACCCGGCCCCAGGACACCCACAGGACCCGCCAGGAAACCGAGGTTTACCGCCTGGCCCCACGCGCCCGCCGCGACACGACCGCCCGCAGCACCCGCCGCCCCTCCGTGGAGACACCGAGCGCCTGCCGCACCCCCGACGCCCCGTGCTGCGCGAGCAGTTCCAGCACCACGACCTGACGGCGCAGTTCGGCGGCGACGAGATGGGAGGCGCCCTCGGTACGGCCCGCCCGGCAGGCCGCCACCGAGTCGTCACCCCCGGCGTCCAACGGGTCGAGCAACTGATGGATCCGCAGGGCGGAGACCGAACACACGTCGGCCCACTCACGCAGCGCCTCACCGGACCGCTCCAGGGGAACCGCGTCGAGCATCCGACGGGCAAGCAGGACGATCTTCTCGTCCCCACCGGATCCGGAGCCGGAGGCGAATCGCACGTCACCGCCGGAGTCGGAATCCGACTCCGGATCCGACTGCAAGTCCGGATCCGACTGCAAGTCCGAGTCCGAGGCGGCCGGGGCCAGTTCGCCCCGCACCTTCGCCACCTTCTCCCCCCACCCCTCCCCGTCGTCCACCAGCCCCGCCCACAGCGGACGCAGGACCTCGTCGTCACCCCCGAGAAGCGGTACGCAACGGTCCAAACAAGCCAACCCGCTTGCCGCCAGACCGCGTTCGTCGGCCTGGGCGATCAGCTCCACCAGGCTCATCACGCCTCCCCTAGATCCCGCTCGACCACACCCCGGTGATACGGAGCCCGCACTTCCCCTTACTGCGTGCGACGGCCCGGGAGTGTCACAGAGGGACGACCCCGAGCCGGTCGAGCAACCGGAACAGAATGTTTTCAGCCAAGGGGTCCGCCGGTCCAGGCTCCGAGGTCAACACATCGACCAGCGACTGCGCGACGGCGGCCCGCCCGGCCTCCGCGGCCCAGGCGACGGCACGCTCGGCGGCGTCGCGCGGTTCGAGGAAGTAGTCCTCGACGGTGAGCCCCTCGCCGTCACCCAGGTACGCGGCCATCGCACGCCGCGCGAGACACGTGGTCCACGCTCCGCTCTCCGGCCCGGCCGCCTCGACGACCACGCAGTCGCTGCCCATGACGTAGCCGAACAGCGCGGGGGCCTCCGTCTCCCGGGCCAGCGTGTTCATGTTCCCGACGTCGGCGGCGCCCCCGGCGTCGCCCGCGGCCTCGGCACCGGGCGCACCCGTCGGGTACGCCCACACCTGCCAGTCGTCGGCCGCCGTCGCACACAGCGTCAACCCCTCGGCCCCGTCCAGCGCGTCCAGCTCAGCGAGGGGCCGCCCACTTCTGCCCACGACGTAGTACCCCCAGTACCCCATACCGGAAATACACCACACCCGTACGGCAGTTCGCTCCCGGAATCGGGCAATCCGCACCGTCGTGGGAGGACGGGCTCAAACGGTGACGGGCGCCGGCTCTCGCGGACCGCTCCGCGCCTTGTCGTCCTGCATACGCGTGAGCGCGAGGACGAAGAGGATGGCGAGCACAGCGGTGGGGATCTCGAAAGCGTCCGCGAACAGCGTCTGCTCGGCGGCCGACCGCAGTTCCTCGGCGGTCTCGGCCTGTCGGGAGAGCCGCGCGCTCACCTGGCTCGTGACGCCCCCGATGATCCACATCGTCCACCAGGCGTTGACGAGCGCGTGCGAGCGAGGCTTCTCCCACGGGCTGCTGGCGTCCCAGCAGTCGAGGGCGATCCGGCGCGGGAACCAGAGGTTCACGATCGGCACGAGCCAGCCGGCGATCGCCCAGCCCCGCTTCTTCCGATGCCCGAACGGTTCGAACACCTCGGCGTTGACCCGCACCCGGTGGAACCAGATCAGGAAGACGACGACGGTGGCGACAAAGGCGAGCAGCTGCGCGCTGCCGGTCAGGTCGTAGAGCCGGTCGGCCCGGTCGGCATCCGCCTCGACCGCCGGCCCGTACTCGCCGTCCGTCATCCTGCCCAGTACATCGAGCATCGTGAGGTCCGCCCACACCGCGACCAGGTCGGTCACGATCACTGCCCCGAGCAGGATCGCCACCGCCCGGCCCAGCCCCACGGTCGGCCGCAGCCGGGCGGGCCCGTGGGGCGACTGGATGGGCAGCGCCGTGTGTGCGGGCGGCTGTGGGGCGGCCGGATGGAGGTCCGCCGCCTCGCACTGCCGGCACAGCTCGCCGCCGGGCGCCGCCGCATGGTTCCCACAGCGCGCACAGTTCATCGTGAATCCCCCGTGTGATCGAAACGCACCGAACGCGGTCCTCCCCAGACCCTCACGCTCGGCGATCAGAACACGCGGAAGATACGGTTCACCGGCCCCGCCCGTCCACCCGATTCGGTTCTCACCGGTTTCCCGGGGCTCAGCTCACCTTCCCCGCCAGCTCCCGGAACTCCGTCCAGCTCATCGCCGGTTTCCCCGGATCCCACAGCTTCTGCGACAGCGCCCGCAGCGGCATCCGGACGCCCGCCGCGACCTGTGCCTCGGTCTGCCGGTTCGCGAGGTCGCACCAGACGGCGAAGACACCGCCGAGGATCTGGTCGTCGTAGTGCGCGGGCACGGCGGTCGTGCCGCGCAGCACCCGCGGGGTCCAGGACTCGTAGATGCGCTGCCCGGTCGGGTAGACGAACTGGTTGGGCTCGCCGAGGACGTAGTACAGGTACTCGTCGTTGTAGTTGATCACCTGCCGCCCGGCGCTCAGATACTCGATCGGCGGCCGGGCCCCGATCTCCTTGCCCGTCCAGTACGCGACCTGGATCGCCTTGTCCGCCTGGACCGACCCGCCGCGGAAGAACCCGTCGTTCCAGGCCCGTACGGTCCGGTCGTGGCCGCGCATCACCTTGGCGCGGTCGTTCAGCCAGCCGGTCGCCAGGTCGGCGACGGTCGCTCCGGAGCCGTACTTCGCCCGCGCGGCGGCGGCCAGCTGCGGGTAGGACGCCTCCGGGTTCGACACCATCAGCGCCCGGTACTCGTCGCCGCCGAGATGCCAGTACGCGCCGTCGAAGAGGCCGGCGTACTCGTCGAGCAGCTCGTCCACGACCTCCGCGGACCTGGGGTCGGAGATGTCCACGGCTCCGCTCGCGGCCACGCCCTGGGCGTTCTTCAGCTGCAGCCCCGGATTGGCCGCGATCACGGCGCCCAGATGCCCGGGGGAGTCGATCTCCGGTACGACCTGGATGTGCCGGCTCTTCGCGAGGTCCAGGATCTTCTTCACCTGGGCCTTGGTGAGGTGCTGGTCCGACACCACCTCGGGGTGGCTCGTGGACTCGATCCGGAAGCCCTGGTCGTCGGAGAAGTGCAGCCCGAGCTGGTTGTACTTCAGGTCGCCCAGCTCACGGATGCGGTCCTCGATCCAGCCCGCCGTGAAGTGCTTGCGCGCGATGTCCAGCATGAAGCCGCGCTGCGGCTTGGCCGGCTCGTCCCGCACGACGCCCTCCGGGGCCGTACCGCCGCCGCGGACCTCCTGCTTCAGGGTGCGCGTCCCGTAGAAGACCCCCGACTCGGCGGGCGCGGCGATCCGCACCCGGCGGTCCTTCACCGTCAGCGTGTAGGCCTCCGACCTCGGCTCGTCCGCCCCGGTCAGCGCCAGCTCCACGTCCCCGTCCCGGGGGCCGGCCTCCCCCGCGTAGGTCAGTCCCAGCTCCCCGGCCGTCAGCCGCCCCTCGTCGGCCAGCGCCGCGTTCCGTACGACGACCCGGCCCCCGTCGGCGGGCTTCCAGCCGGGGCCGCGGGCGGCCTCGTGCTGCCGTACGGCGGGAATGGTCCGCGGCTCCTGGGACAGCGGGTACGAGCGCGAGGGTGACGGAGACGCGGAGGGCGAAGTCTCGGCGGCGCTCACGGACGACCCTGCCCGCGACGGCTCCGGCCCGCTCGACGTCCGCGTCCCGTCGCCCGGCCACACGGTCACGGCCGCCGCCACCGCGCCGCCCGCCAGGACGACCCCGGCGCCCAGGAGCAACCCTTTCGACGTGATCGCCGTCTTCCTGCGGGGTGCCCTGCGCCGACCCCGGTTCACGACGCGCCCACGGTCCCGGTCCCGATCCCGGTCAGCATCCACGACATCTCACGCACCTCTCGCCCGTACCATCCCCCGGTCTTCTCCCGGTCTTGTCCCGGTCTTCACCCGACTCTCCGCCGAGCCCCCTTCTCGAACCTACGACGTCCCACCGCCCCATCCGTCCACCACAGGTTCCGAAACTCTCCCGTTCGGGTGAATTTCGGGCATCGAACGGACAAGCCCATGACCCGCCTCGATAACGTGGTGGCGCATTTCGCTCAGCCTGCCCAGCCTGCCCAGCCTCCCCAGTCGACCCCTACGCACCGCCGAGGAACCACGCTGCCTCCGCACCGTCTCCCCCACCTCCCCGGCCAGGTCGCCATACCGGAGCAGGTCCGCACCCCCGGCCCGTCGGCCCTGGAGCGGTTCAACCACGCCCCCGCCGAGGTCGCCCGGCAGGCCCTTCTCACCTGCCTGCGCAGCCTCCGCTGGGCCCACCGCCTCACCGACCACCGCCCCTACCCCGACGTCGACGCCCTCCTCGCCGCGTCGGACGAGGCCGCGTACGACCTCACGGCAGCCGATCTGGCGGAGGCCCTGGCCGGCCAGACCCTCCCCACCCTCCCCGACGACATCTACGGCGTGGCCCACACCGCCCTGAACGCCGCCCACGCCGCCTACGAGGCCCGCTTCGGCCACGTCTTCGTGATCTCCCGGGCCGGCGACCGCCCCGACGAACTCCTCGACCGCACCCTGGAGGGTCTCCGGTCCCGCCTCGCGAACGACCCTGAGGAGGAACGGGTGGTGGTGGCGGAAGAACTGCGCCGCCTGGCAAGAGAACGCCTGGTCACCCACGTGACCGGCCCGAAGAGCCGTCTCTAGGGGCGCGGGGAACCGCACGGCCGGCCACCGCGAACCCGCACCCGGCAACACACGGGCACCCTCACCCCGGATGCCGCCCGCTACTCACCCTTACGTGCACCTTTGTATGCCAGTTTGATCACACCAACCCTCCCGGCTTAAGCCAAGTGCAACGACGTCGCTACCATGGCCGGGGCCGGTGGACCGTACCCGGCCGGGTCAGACCGACAAGCAAGCCGGCCGGCCCCAATCCCCGCTCCCGGAGGGTTCTTCCGTGCCGGCTGGAACGCTGTACCGCGGCCGGGAAGGAATGTGGTCCTGGGTGGCTCATCGAGTCACCGGCGTCCTCATCTTCTTCTTCCTGTTCGTACACGTGCTGGACACCGCTCTCGTTCGTGTCTCCCCCGACGCGTACGACAAGGTCGTGGCCACGTACAAGACGCCGATCGTCGCGCTGCTGGAGTACGGCCTCGTCGCCGCCATCCTCTTCCACGCGCTCAACGGTCTTCGGGTCATCGCCGTCGACTTCTGGTCGAACGGCCCCCGTCACCAGAAGACGATGCTCTGGTCGGTCGTCGGCATCTGGCTCGTGCTGATGATCGGGGCCCTGTACCCCGTCCTCGGCCACGCCGTCCGTGAAGTCTTCGGGAGCTGAGACAGATGTCCGCCACTGAAACCACCGCATCCGGCATCGGCCCCGTCGAGGGCGCCGGGGAAATCTCGGGCTACAGCCCCGACAACCCGGCCCCCTTCATCGAGCCGCCCCGCAAGCGCACCAAGAAGACCCCGAGGTCCACCCGCGGCAACTTCGAGATGGTCGCGTGGCTCTTCATGCGCCTGTCCGGCATCGTCCTGGTGGTCCTGGTCATCGGCCACCTGGTCATCCAGCTCGTCCTCGACGGCGGCGTCTCCAAGATCGGCTTCGCGTTCGTCGCGGGCCGCTGGGCGTCCCCGTTCTGGCAGACCTGGGACCTGCTGATGCTGTGGCTCGCGATGCTGCACGGCGCGAACGGCCTGCGCACGGTCATCAACGACTACGCGGAGCGCCCGAACACCCGCCTGTGGCTGAAGGGCCTGCTCTACACCGCCACGGTGTTCACCATCCTGCTGGGCACGCTGGTGATCTTCACCTTCGACCCGAACATCCGCTAGGCACGGGGCTGAGGCAACCGATCATGAAGATCCACAAGTACGACACCGTCATCGTCGGCGCCGGCGGCGCCGGTATGCGCGCGGCCATCGAGTCCACGCAGCGCAGCCGCACCGCCGTGCTGACCAAGCTGTACCCCACCCGCTCCCACACGGGCGCCGCGCAGGGCGGCATGGCCGCCGCGCTCGCCAACGTGGAGGAGGACAACTGGGAGTGGCACACCTTCGACACGATCAAGGGCGGTGACTACCTGGTCGACCAGGACGCCGCCGAGATCCTGGCGAAGGAGGCCATCGACTCCGTCCTCGACCTGGAGAAGATGGGCCTGCCGTTCAACCGCACGCCGAACGGCACGATCGACCAGCGCCGCTTCGGCGGTCACAGCCGGAACCACGGCGAGGCCCCGGTCCGCCGCTCCTGCTACGCGGCCGACCGCACCGGCCACATGATCCTCCAGACGCTGTACCAGAACTGCGTCAAGCACGGCGTGGAGTTCTTCAACGAGTTCTACGTCCTGGACCAGCTGATCACCGAGGTCGACGGCGTCAAGAAGTCGGCCGGTGTCGTGGCGTACGAGCTGGCGACCGGCGAGATCCACATCTTCCAGGCGAAGGCCGTGATCTACGCGTCCGGCGGCACCGGCAAGTTCTTCAAGGTGACGTCCAACGCGCACACGCTGACCGGTGACGGCCAGGCGGCCGTGTACCGCCGGGGTCTGCCGCTGGAGGACATGGAGTTCTTCCAGTTCCACCCGACCGGCATCTGGCGCATGGGCATCCTGCTGACGGAGGGCGCCCGCGGTGAGGGCGGCATCCTCCGCAACAAGGACGGCGAGCGCTTCATGGAGAAGTACGCGCCGGTGATGAAGGACCTGGCATCGCGCGACGTGGTGTCGAGGTCCATCTACACGGAGATCCGCGAAGGCCGCGGCTGCGGCCCCGAGGGCGACCACGTCTACCTCGACCTCACGCACCTCCCGCCGGAGCAGCTCGACGCCAAGCTCCCGGACATCACCGAGTTCGCGCGGACGTACCTCGGCATCGAGCCCTACACGGACCCGATCCCGATCCAGCCGACCGCGCACTACGCCATGGGCGGCATCCCGACGAACGTCCAGGGTGAGGTCCTGATCGACAACACCACCGTCGTCCCGGGCCTGTACGCCGCCGGTGAGGTCGCCTGTGTCTCCGTGCACGGCGCCAACCGTCTCGGCACCAACTCGCTGCTCGACATCAACGTGTTCGGCAAGCGGGCGGGCATCGCGGCCGCCGACTACTCCCAGACGGCCGAGTACGTCGAACTGCCGGAAAACCCGGAGTCGCTGGTCGTCGAGCAGATCGAGCGGCTGCGCAACTCCACGGGCAACGAGCGTGTGGCGGAGCTGCGGCGCGAGCTGCAGGAGACCATGGACGCCAACGTCATGGTGTTCCGCACCGAGCAGACGATCAAGACGGCCGTCGAGAAGATCGCCGAGCTGCGCGCGCGCTACAAGAACGTGGCGATCCAGGACAAGGGCCGCCGGTTCAACACCGACCTCCTGGAGGCCGTCGAGCTGGGCAACCTGCTCGACCTGGCCGAGGTCATGGCCGTGTCGGCGCTCGCCCGCAAGGAGTCCCGCGGCGGTCACTACCGCGAGGACTACCCGAACCGCGACGACGTCAACTTCATGCGCCACACCATGGCGTACCGCGAGGTCGGCGACGACGGCACCGAGTCCATCCGTCTCGACTACAAGCCGGTCGTCCAGACCCGCTACCAGCCGATGGAGCGTAAGTACTGATGGCAACCCCGACCCTGGACAAGGCGGACGCGGCCGGCAGCCCCGAGCCCGGCTTCGCCGACTCCCCGTACATCACGGTCACCTTCCGCATCCGTCGCTTCAACTCCGAGGTCTCGGCCGAGGCGACCTGGGAAGACTTCCAGCTGGAGATCGACCCCAAGGAGCGCGTCCTCGACGGTCTGCACAAGATCAAGTGGGACGTGGACGGCACCCTGACGTTCCGCCGCTCCTGCGCGCACGGCATCTGCGGTTCGGACGCCATGCGGATCAACGGCAAGAACCGTCTGGCCTGCAAGACGCTGATCAAGGACATCAACCCCGAGAAGCCGATCACGGTCGAGCCCATCAAGGGCCTCACGGTCCTCAAGGACCTCGTCGTGGACATGGAGCCGTTCTTCCAGGCGTACCGGGACGTGATGCCCTTCCTGATCACGAAGGACACCAACGAGCCGACGCGTGAGCGTTTCCAGACCGCCGAGGACCGCGAGCGCTTCGACGACACCACCAAGTGCATCCTCTGCGCCGCGTGCACGTCCTCGTGCCCGGTGTTCTGGAACGACGGCCAGTACTTCGGTCCGGCCGCGATCGTCAACGCCCACCGCTTCATCTTCGACTCGCGTGACGAGGCCGGGGAGCAGCGGCTGGAGATCCTCAACGACCGGGACGGCGTGTGGCGTTGCCGTACGACGTTCAACTGCACGGACGCCTGCCCGCGCGGTATCGAGGTCACCAAGGCGATCCAGGAGGTGAAGCGGGCGCTCATCACGCGCCGCTTCTGATCCGCCTCCGCACCGCGTGAAGAAGGCCCGCAGGTTCACCTGCGGGCCTTTCCCGTGCCCGGCGGAGGCGTGTGTGCGGGGCCCCACGCACGAGGGCCTCGTCCTCACGCGAAGCTTTGGGGGAAGCTCCGCGGCGGACGAGGCCCTTCGGTCGATCACCTCGGCGGTGATCCTCGGCGTGATCAGCCGCGCAGGACGCGGCCCTGCGCGTCGGTGCGGTCGTTGCTCGTGAGGAACAGGATGCCGTCGATCAGCGACCAGAAGCCCAGACCACCGCAGGTGAGGAGCTGGGCGACGCCCACGCCGACGGAACCGACGTAGAAGCGACCGATGCCGAGCGTGCCGAGGAAGAGCTGCAGAACGCCGGCGACGATCTTCGACTTGTCGGAGTACGGGCGCCCCTGCGGGTCGTGGCCGAAGGGAGCGTCAGGGGTGGGGACGGTCATGGAAATAACTCCTGGATGTACTGACTGAATTACCGAAGCGGATTGCTCCGGGGGGAGTCCAGGAGAGAAGGCGCGGCAAATACCGGCAGCGATCGGGCACGGCAAATACCGGCCAGCGATCGAGCACGACGTAGTCCCCCGTCATCCCCCCTGTAGCCGTTGCAGCGTAGTGAGACGCAAGGGGCGGAGGGGAGGGGAACCAGGCGATCGTTCCGATTCCGTGATCCGATTCCAGCCAACTTGCGACAACTGGGCAACATAAAGCGGGCGTAAGGGATTTACGGGTGCCGGGAGGGGGAAGAGGAGGTGGTTCGACGGCGCCGACTCGACCGCCCAACGGACGCTCAGGACACTCAGGGCGTCAGGACACTCAGGGCGTCAGGACACTCGTGGCGCTCAGGACACTCGTGGCGCTCAGGGCCCTCAGGCTCCTCAGGACACCAGGCCCGCTCAGTGAAGGTTACGGACGATCGTCCACGTCACCGCGATGCCCAGGATCAAGGCCTGGGTGCGGGGCTTCAGTTCGGGCCGCCAGCGGCGGCCGCGCAGGCCCTCGACGGCCCAGCGGCCGAGCAGTGCGAGCGCGAAGGGCGCGGCGAGCAGCAGCACGCGGTTGTCGTGCCAGGCAGCGCTGAACTGGCCGTGCATCAGGTCGTACACCATGCGGGTGCCACCGCAGGCGGGGCAGAGCAGCCCCGTGACATAGCGGAACGGGCACTGGGGCAGCAGATGGCTGGGCTCGTGCGGGTTGGTTCCGTACAGGTACGCGGCGCCCGCCAGCCCGGCGGCGGCCACCACGAAGGGTGCCGCCGCCGGATGCCGGAGGGTGGTGAGGCCGCGCTCAGCCACGCAGGACACGTCCGTTGGAGTCCGTGGTGTTGCTGCCGGTCAGCAGGATGATGCCGTCGACCAGCGCCCAGATGCCGAAGCCGCCGCAGGTGAACAGCTGCGCGAGGCCCAGACCGACGTGACCGATGTAGAAGCGGCCGACGCCGAAGGAGCCCAGGAACAGCGAGAGGATGCCCGCGACGATCTTGGACTTGTCGGAGTACGGGCGCCCGTAGGGGTCGTAGCCGTAAGGGGCGTTGGGGTCACCCGTGTACGCGCCGCCCGGCGCGGGAGGCACCTGGTAGCCGCCACCCTGCGGGTAACCGCCCTGCTGCGGGTAGCCATAGCCGGGCTGGCCCGCGCCCGGCTGCTGGTAACCACCCTGCGGAGCCCCGTACGGGTCGCCGGCCTGCGGAGCGCCGTACGGGTTGGCGCCCGGCTGACCGGGGGCGGCGTTCGGGTACCCGTATCCGGGCTGCGGCGGCTGCGGGGGCTGAGCGGGCTGCTGAGGCTGCTCGGTCACGGTACTGACTCCTGCGTGTTGTTTGCTTGAGCGGCTGGCTAGCTGAATATGGGCTGTCCGTCATATTGCAGGAGGGAAGGGCCCCGAGAGAAGTTGTTACTTCGGCCGGGCCCCGCCCGACTCCCGCATGTGGGCGGAGTCACAGTCCTGTGATCACACTTGGCTGAGGATCGTCGGTCCGTGATCTCCGTGTCCTTGGCGAGCAGCATCGCCTTGCTGAGGATGACAACGAGCATACGGTCGCCCCCGTAGGGGAGATAGCCGGTCTGCGGGGTTCCGTTCCCCGTACCGCCCCGTTCCGGCTTCCGTTCGCGTTGCCGACGGCCGACTCGGGGACGAGGCGCAGGCCCGGCAGGGGCGTGGGATCCAGCACTCCGCCCGCAACCCCACTGCGGCAGCCCGCGCGTGCGGGCGACGCCACGCAGTCGCCGGACAGCCGGAGCCAGTTGCAGCAACTCCTGAGCGTGGCAGAGGAGTTGCCCCGGAGGGTGGCACTGGAGGCAGGGCGGGAGCGGCCTGCGAGAGAGGGGCCACTCCATCGGGTGATCCGCGCCGGACTGTCGGGCCGGATGGCAGCCAGTACACCAGAGTACTAGTATGTACACGTACTACACGGTGATCGCTGATGGCCTGGCATCTTGAAATGACCGGCGAGGTGCGCGACTGGCTACACAAACTGCGCAAGGACGACCGCACCACGGCACGGCTGGTGGGCCAGGCGATTCAGGCACTGGTGGAGGAGGGCCCGGACCTGGGACGCCCCCTGGTGGACCGGATCAAGGGGTCCACCTTGCACCACCTCAAGGAACTGCGGCCTGGCTCGGCAGGAGCGACCGAGATCAGGATTCTCTTCGCCTTCGATCCCGAGCGCAGCGCGGTACTCCTGGTCGCGGGCGACAAGGCGGGGCGATGGACGGCGTGGTACCGCCGCGCGATCCCCTTGGCCGAGGAACGCTATACCGAGTGGCTGGACCACCTGGCCCGGCGCCGTCACGAGGAGACAGAGCGATGACCAGCTTTCACTCATGGGACGAGGTCAAGGAAGAGGTCTTCGACACCGAGGACCTGGACGAGATCATGGCGGGTGCCCGGCGAATGGTCGCCGAGGCACGCGCGCACCGACTGGCGGAGATGCGCAGGCAACTCGGCCTCACCCAGCGCGAGGTGGCCGACCGTATGCACGTACGACAGGAACGGGTGTCCGCCATCGAACGCGGCAGGACCGAGTCCGCCGAGGTGGGAACGGTCGCGGCCTACGTGGAGGCTCTGGGCGGGGAACTGGAGATCGTCGCGAACTTCAATGGGACCCGGGTGGTGGTGGCGTAGTCCGGCGCTCCTGAATCCCACGCGTCCCGTACAACCCTCGCGTGTCAACGCGCGTCTCTTCTGTACGCCTGTTCGGCAATAGCCATGGATACACCGATGACTCGGGCGAAGCGCGAGCCCGTCATCGTTCGTACCCGCTCTGGCCTCTCAGTCATCCCATACCAGCGCGGGCCGCCCAGCGAGCCCCCGCGCACACCGCAGGAGACGCATGTTCACGCGCAGGAACACCCGCCTGGTGCTCGCGACGGCCGCGGCCGTGTCGCTGACCGGCGGACTGCTCGCCCTCTCGACGAGCACCGCGAGCGCCGCCCCCGCCAAGTACGCCGACGACTTCAACGGCGACGGGTACCGGGACTACGCGACCCCCGGCGACGGCGCGTTCACCGTGACGTACGGGACCGCCACGGGCCCCGGCACCACGTCCAAGGTGTTCACGCAGAGGAGCGCCGGCGTCCCCGGGACGGCCGGTGACGCGGGCGGCTTCGGCGACCTGTTCGGCGAGGATCTCGCCACCGCCGACCTCGACCGTGACGGCTACGCCGATCTGGCGGTCGCCGACCGCACCGAGAAGGTGAGCGGGAAGGTCAGCTCGGGTGCCGTCACCGTCATGTGGGGGTCGAAATCCGGCCTCGGCACCAAGGCCACACGGCTCCCCGTCAAGACCGAGACCTACCTCGGGTTCGGCAACGAACTGGAGACCGGCGACTTCGACGGCGACGGCAAGGCGGACCTGGCGGTCGCCGACGGCATCGACACCGTCCACATCTACCGGGGCGGCTTCACCAAGGCCGGCCGGACGGGCAAGGTCACCAGGCACACCCGCCCGGACGCGAACCTCATCCTCGAACCGACCGGGCTCGTCGCCGGAAAGGTCACCAAGGACAAGGCCACCGACCTGTACGTCCTCGGCCAGGGCTACCGCAAGGACAAGATGACTCAGGACGCCTGGTTGCTGCGCGGGGGCAGGACGGTCGCGTGGAGCGGCAAACTGGTCGAGGTCAACAGCTCGGAGCCGGACTACGACCCGGCGGGCGTCATCGCGGACTTCGACAAGGACGGCTACGGAGACCTGGCGGTCGGCGACACCCGGTACAACAAGGGCGCGGGCTCGGTGGTCGTCGTACGCGGCGGCAAGTCCGGCCCGACCACCAAGTACCGTCTCACGCAGGCCACTTCAGGCGTCGCCACGGCCGCGTCGAAGGGTGACACCTTCGGATACGACTTGTCCGCCGGCGACACCGACCGCGACGGCTATCCGGACCTCGCGGTCGGCGTCGCGGAGGAGAAGGTCGGCTCGGCGAAGACCGCGGGCGGCGTCCACATCCTGCGCGGAGGAAAGAAGGGCCTGACCGGCATCGGCTCCCAGTGGTTCAGCCGGGCGACGGTGGGGGTTCCGGGCAGCCCCGAGGAGTACGAGATGTTCGGCTCCGCCGTCCGTCTGCGCGACCTCGACGGCGACGGCGACAAGGACCTCCTGGCCGCGAGCGTCAACGGCGACACCAGCCTGTTCTTCCGGGCGAGCGCTTCCGGGATCACGACCGGCACCGTGACGGAACTGAGCCTGAAGCCGAGTTTCCCGCAGTAGCCAGGAGCGCGTGAAACGTTGCCACTTGGCTGGATCGCGTCCAACTCCTGTGACGGATGAGTCCGTTGATCACAGACTGACCCCATGACCTTCCTGAGGAAAGCCGCGGCCGCAGTGTCGGCCGCGGCCGCGATCCTGATCGCGATACCCCCCACAGCCTCGGCAACGCCCGCCGCCCAGGACACCTACGGCGGCACGCTCGTCCGGGAGAACTTCAACCATCTCCCCCTCGGCCCGGTGACCAAGGGCCGGGGCTGGACCACCGACACGTCCACCGGCACCGGCACCCTGACCGTCGAGCCCAGCCCGGGCGGCCACGGCCGCGAACTCCGCCTCCGCACCGAGGGCAACGGACGCGCCTTCGTCGTCCTGTCCGACCTCGCCCCGCCCGGCAACAGCCTCTGGGCCCGGATGCGGCTGCGAGTGACCGAGTTCCCCACAGCCCCGGACTGGGCCCACTGGACCCTCGCGGAGGCTTCCGGCACCGACTCCCCCACCCTCGTCCGCCCCCTCGGCGGCCAGTACGCCCCCACCGACAAGGGCAACTTCTGGGGCGTGGGCTCCGACCTGGGCCCGACGGGCGACTGGACCAACTGGAAGACCTCGGCTCCGGCAGTCGCCGGGAAGTGGCAGTGCGTGGAATTCCACCTGGACGCCACGGACAACCGGGTCACGGTCTACCTGGACGGCGTGGCCCAGCCCGACCTGACCGTCTCCACGAAGAGCCACGGCGGCACGGCGGACGACTTCGTCTTCCCCACCTTCGACAAGCTGAAGCTGGGCTGGCAGCTGTACCAGTCGGGCCCCACCCCGTCGTCGTACGACATGCGCATGGACGACATCGCGGTGAGCACCCGGCGGGTGGGGGGCTGCTCTTCCTGACCGGTCAGTACCGTCAGTCGGCGCGTTCCACGACGAGGGAGATCCTCGATTCCGCAAGGTAGAAGTGGTCGGGGAAGTACTCGATGTGCAGATGGTCCCCCGGCACGCCTTCCCGGCACAGGCCCAGGATGTTCTCCGCCAGGACCTTCATGGATTCCCCGGAACCCGTGAAGGTCAGGGCCTGCCGGTCCACGTCGACGGACATCTTCACCAGCCCGGGTGCGGTCGACCGCACCCGGATGCCCGTGAGGCAGCGGGGGTACGGGGAGGGATCATCCCCCGGGCTGGTGCTGATCTCCACGTCGTCCCGGGTCAGGGCGTTCGCCCATTCCCCCAGGGAGTTCACGCTCCCGGAGACCTCCACTTCACCGGGTTCCGCGGAACAGCGGACGACGAGCTGCGACTGAAACTGAATCACGGAATGTCCCCACGTCTGACGGTGCTCATGTCGATCGGAATATGCGGATCGGCCAGCGACCGCGATCGTGCCGCTTGACCGTTGATCTGCGCCTCCCGGTGCAGTCAAGGCCCTACTGCTGCAATCCGGGGACTTGAGGTCGATGTCGCGCCCTCCCCCCCCGCCCCAGCCCCGACGTCACCCCTGCTCAGGTACGCGACTGGGCTCGCGTCCGGTGATCTGCAAGACGGTCCTGGCGGGCTCGGGTACGGAGATCGTCGCGCCCGCGAGTTACTGGAAGACCCGGATCGCCATCGGCTGACCGGAGTGTGGCGGGCCGACCGCGGAAACCCGCGGGTCGGCCCCCTTTTCATGACCAGGCCTAGGCCCAGGCCCAGGCCCACGTCCACGTCCATACCCATGCCCATACCCACCGCCCCCGGCGCCCGACCGCGCCATGCGCGTGCTGTCGCTCCCGCGACTACGTCGACCGAGGCTCTAATCTGACGACATGTCAGACAATGAGTCGTACGAACTGCTCGGCTTCGACAACCTCCTCCTCCCCGTCGGCGACCTCGGCGAGGCCGTCTCCTTCTACGAGCGGGTCGGATTCGCCGTGACCTTCCGGCTGGACGAGGCCGGGATCGCGGGGCTGAAGGTGGGCAAGGAGACGCCCGGGCTACTGCTTCGCGTGGAGGACGAGTTGCCGCACCGGCCGCCCCTGTGGGGGGCGGCGCGGACGTGGCTGGAGGTGCGCGACGCACGGGCCACGGCGCGGGCGCTC
>NZ_LRTR01000194.1 GCF_001550375.1 Streptomyces europaeiscabiei
CGCGGGCGCTCGCCGCGGCGGGGGTGGCGCCGCTCGACGCGCCGTTCTCGGTCGCCACCGGGTGGACCGTCGAGTTCGCGGATCCCTGGGGGAACGTCGTCGGGTTCACGGACTACACCAAGCGGCCGGAGCTGGCCCGCACCGGATGACGGCTTGAACGTGTTCAAAAACAGGGCTACAGTCTCCCCCAGAACGTTTTGAACGCGTTCAAGTAAGCCGGGAAGGGGTGGGGACATGGACCTCACGGTCGTCGCGTATGTCGTCTATTTGCTGGTCAGCGTGGGGCTGACGGTGTGGGTGGCGCGGACGTTGAGCAGTAACGGGCGGATCTTTCTCTCGGATGTGCTGCAGGGGAACGAGAAGCTCGCGGACGCGGTGAACCACCTGCTGGTGGTCGGGTTCTACCTCGTGAACCTGGGCTTCGTGGCGCTGTATCTGAACGCGGAGAACGCCATCACCAGCCCGCGTGCGGTGTTCGAGGCGGTGTCGGCGAAGCTCGGCGTGGTGCTGCTCGTGCTCGGGGCGCTGCACCTGGGGAACGTGTTCGTGCTGAACAAGTTCCGGCGGCGGGGGATCATGGAGCGGGAGCCGGTACCGCCGGTCCCGCCGCAGGGCTGGATCGCTCCGACGGGGCGGGCATGACCACCACGGCCGAGACGGCCACCGGGGACCGGGGCGCCGAGCGCGTCCCGGTTCGCGGGCTCACCGTGCTGTACGACGCCCGGTGCGGGCTGTGCACCTTTCTTCGGGAGTGGCTGGGCAGGCAGCGGCAGTTGGTGCCACTGGGGTTCGTGGCGGCGGGGTCGGAGGAGGCTCGGCGGCTGTTCCCGTCGCTCGACCCCAGGGCGACGCTGGAGGAGATCACGATCGTGGGGGACGGCGGGCAGGTGTACCGGGGGACCGCCGCCTGGATCGTGTGTCTGTGGGCGCTGCGTGAGCAGCGTCCGCTCGCCCACCGGCTCAGCACCCCGGCGGGAGCCCGGCTCGCACGCGGTGCCGTGCTCGCCGC
>NZ_LRTR01000195.1 GCF_001550375.1 Streptomyces europaeiscabiei
GGGGCCGGCACGGGCGGCGGGGCCGGCACGGGCGGCGCAGCGCTGGAGGGGTGGACGTACGACCGCGGGTACGGGTGGGTGTACCGCCCTGCCGGCGGCTGCGACACCGGTACCTGCGCGACTCGTTAGGCTCTGCCCGTGCCCGCACTGAACGACAACCCCAGCCCAGAGCCCGGCGCCGACAAGCCCGACGCGGGGGCCGCCGGCCCCAAGGACGGCACGGAGCAGCCCGGCCCCAAGGGCTCCGCCAAGTCCGAGCAGACCCGCGCACTGATCCTGGAGACCGCTCTGCGGCTCTTCCAGGAGCGCGGGTACGACAAGACGACGATGCGGGCCATCGCGCAGGAGGCCGGGGTCTCCGTCGGGAACGCGTACTACTACTTCGCCGGCAAGGAGCACCTGATCCAGGGGTTCTACGACCGGATCGGCGCGGAGCATCTGGCGGCGGTGCGGCCGGTGCTGGAGCGGGAGAAGGACCTGGAGGCGCGGATCGCCGGGGTGCTGAAGACCTGGCTGGACGTGGCGGAGCCGTACCACGAGTTCGCGGCGCAGTTCTTCAAGAACGCTGCCGATCCGGAGAGCCCGCTCAGCCCCTTCTCCCCCGAGTCGCAGGGGCCGCGCGAGGAGTCCATCGCCATCCATCGCGAGGTCCTCGCCGGGTCCAAGGCCAAGGTCCCGGACGAACTCCGCGAAGTCCTGCCCGAGTTGATGTGGCTCTCCCAGATGGGGCTCGTCATGTACTGGGTCTTCGACCGGACGGAGGGACGCGAGCGCAGCTACCGGTTCGCCGAACGGGGGGCCCGGCTGACGACCCGGGGTGTCTCGCTGTCCCGGTTCCGGGTGCTGCGGCCGCTGGCCCGCGAGGTGCACGAGCTCTTCACGGACTTCCTGCCGGGGATGACGAAGGGGCAGCCGGAGCCGGGGGGCGAGGGGCGGGCGGCGGAGTGATCACTGTCGGGTGAGCGGGTTCGTGGAACGCCTTCCGGGGCGCCCCGTCGAGATCACGGGATGCACGATCGTCGTGACGCCGCCCGCCGACTTCGCCCCTGCCCGACCAGGGGCACGGAGGCTACCCGCCCCTGGACGAGAGGCCGTCCGTCATGTCCATTGCCCTTTCCATTGCCCTTTCCGTTGCCCTCTCCGCTGCCCTCCCCATTGCCGCATCTCTTGCCGCGTCCATTGTCAGATCCATTCCAGCCGCCACAGCCGAAATACCCCGGTGCCGTCGGACAGGTACTGCGCCCCGCCGACCTCCTCGCTGCTGAGCACGTACTCCTTGCGCTGCCACAGCGGAATCATCGGCACGTCCTGGGCCACGACCTCCTGCAGCTCCTTGAAGTCCGGCGCGGCCCGGCTGCGGTCCGCGTAGCGCTGGCTGTCCTGGATGAGCCGGTCGGCCTGCTCGCTGCTGTAGCCGTTGTTCAGGGAGCCGCCGGTGCCGACGAGGGGCCCACTGAAGGTGTCGGGGTCGGGGTAGTCGGCCACCCAGCCCACCCCGTACGCGTCCAGCTTGCCCTCGGCGTACCGCTTCTGGAAGGCGGTCCACTCGTACGCCTTGGTCGTCACGTAGAACAGCCCGCTCGCCTCCAGCTGCTCTTTCAGCTCGGCGGCCTCGGCGGCGGACGAGCCCCGGCCCTCGGCGTAGCCGTAGGTGAAGCGCACGGGCATGCCGACACCGGCCTCGTCGAGGAGTTGGCGGGCCCGTTGCGGGTCGGGCTGGGGGTTCGCGTCGAAGAACGAGGTGGTGTGGCCCGTGATGCCGGCCGGGATGAGGGAGTAGAGCGGGTCGGTGGTGCCCTGGTAGACGTCGGCGACCAGCTTCTCGCGGTTGATGAGCGCGGCCAGCGCCTGCCGTACGCGGCGGTCGCGGAAGGGTGAGTTCAACCGCACGTTGAGGACGAGGTTGCGGGTCTCGGTGCTGTCGACCTCGGTGACCCGCTGGTCGGGATCACTGGGCGACAGCCCGGCGAGCGTCGCGGGCGGCAGCGTGCGCGTGACGACGTCGACCCGTCGCGCCTTCCAGGCCTTCTGCAGCGCTGCCGAGTCCTTGTAGTAGCGCATGAGGACGGGGCTGCCGGTGGACCGCGCGACGCCCTGGTAGTCGCCGTTGGGTGTGAGGCGGGCCTGCTCGTTCGTGAAGGAGGTCAGGGAGTAGGGGCCGGTGCCGTCGGCGCCGCCGTCCGTGCGCAGCCGGCTCGTCGGGTACTTCGTGCGGTCGACGATCGACCCGGCGCCGGTGGCGACCTTGAAGGGGAAGGTGGCGTCCGGCGAGGAGAGGCGGAAGTCGACCGACAGCCCGTTCGCGGTGACCGACCGGAGGGTGTCGAGGAGCGCGGCGGGGCCGACGTCCGAGCTGATGCGCTCGACCCGGTCGAAGGAGTACTTGACGTCCTTGCCGGTGACCTCACGTCCGCTGGGGAACTTCAGGCCCTGGCGCAGGGTGCAGCGGTAGACGGTGAGGGCCTTGCCGACGAACCCACAGCTCCGCGCGGCGTCCGGCACGGGTGCGGCGCCGCCCGGTTCGAAGGTCAGCAGCGACTGGAACACACTGTTGAACATGGCCCAGGAGCCTGCGTCGTAGGCGCCGGCCGGGTCGAGCGAGGTGACCGTGTCGGTCGTTCCGACGGTGATCGTCCTGTTCTCGTCCAGCTGGGCCGGCAGCAACTGCCAGCCGCCGATCGCCGCGACCGCCAGTACCAGCAGCGACGCGAGAATCCGCAAGCGAACCGACCGCATCGGCGCCCCTCCCAGGAACCCCACCCGGTTCACTGGGCACAGTGGTTCCGCGGTGGCGCGGATCACCTAACCACAGTCGGCTGTGTTGACGGAAGACGGGTTTTGTTGAGTTGGGATAGAAAGCGGTAAGTGCCTTGCCCATACGTTTCAGAATGCTCAGGAAACCGTTGGGAAAAGGGTCCTGACGCCCCGTCACGCCTGTTTCGACGCCAATTGCACCACCGTGATGTCCGACGGCGCCCCGACCCGCACCGGCGGCCCCCACGCGCCCGCGCCCCGGCTGACGTAGAGCTGGGTGTCGCCGTAGCGCTCCAGGCCCGCGAGGGTGGGGTTGGCCGCTTCGGCGACATACGTCATCGGCCACATCTGGCCGCCGTGGGTGTGCCCGGAGAGCTGGAGGTCGACGCCGTGGTCGACGGCGTCGTGGATCTGGACGGGCTGATGCGCCATCAGCACCACGGCCCGAGAGGTGTCCCGGTCACCGAGCGCCTTGGCGAAGTCGGGCCCCTGGCCCTCGTCCTCGCCCGCGATGTCGTTCACCCCGGCGAGATCGAGATATGGCAGCTCGCGACGGGCGTTCTCCAGCGGGGTGAGGCCCAGTCGGCGCACCTCCTCGACCCACTGCTCGGCGCCGGAGATGTACTCGTGGTTGCCGGTGACGAAGTAGCTGCCGTGCCGCGCCTTCAGCCCGGCGAGCGGCGCCGCCGCCGGGCCGAGGTCCGCCACGTCGCCGTCGACCAGGTCACCGACCACCGCGATGAGGTCGGGCTGCGTCGAGTTGATCGTGTCGACGACCTTCTGCGCGAAGCCCCGGCCCAGCATCGGCGAGAGGTGGATGTCGCTGACCACCGCGATCCGGAAACCGTGGGCCGCGCGCGGGAGTTTGGCCAGCGGCACGGTGACCCGCTTGAGCCTGGGGCCGCGTACGACGCCGTAGGTGCCGTAGCCGACGGTGCCGACGGCCGCGGCGGCGACGGCCCCGCCGACGACACGGGAGACGAAGAGCCGGCGGGAAGGGTCGGTCGGGG
>NZ_LRTR01000196.1 GCF_001550375.1 Streptomyces europaeiscabiei
GGGCTCGCGCACCAACGGCTCCGGCTGCCGCGCGGGCTCCGGGGCGCGTCGCGCCACCAGGCGGCTCACGAGGGGCCGTACGAGCTCCCCCGCCACAAGGGCCAGCAGCAGGTACAGCGACAGGGCGAGCCACATGAAGCCCGGCCAGGTCAGCGTCTGCTGCAGCCAGAAGGGGGCGCCGGTGCGCTCGGCCGCGAAGCCGGCGAACATCAGCACCGGCCCGGCGACGAACACCACCGTGCCCACGCGTCTGGCGAGACCCGGCCCGCGTGTCGTGTCGCGCACCAGGCGACGCCACGCGTACCAGTGCAGCGCCCCGAAGGCGCCCAGCACCAGCAGGGCGACGAGGACAAAGACAACGATCGTCACGTCGTACTCCCGGTCATACGGTCCGGCGAAGGGCGCGCACTCCACGCAACCCGATGACCCCGATGGCCGTCCCAAGGGCAAAGGAGACGACGGCGAGCGTCAGATGCACCCAGAAGTACGCCGTCGGATCACCCGCGTCGTCGAACGCGAGCCCGCTGCCGTCCTTCCACAGATTCTTGATGAAAGTGATCCAGATGACCCAGCTCCACACCCCGAAGGCGAGCAGGAACCAGGAGAGGGGGCGGCTGAGCTTCATGCGTTCAGTATCGCCGTCGGCCGCAGGGTCCTCACGCCGGGGTGCGAGCGGGGGCGTGAACAGCAGAGAGGAAGCCATGGCGCGCTCCGGTGGGATTTACCGGTCGGAGCCATGTACTTTCTCGATCGTGCCCGCCTCCAAGAAGACCGCCAGGCGCCGCCTGCTGGTCACCTCAGCCACCCTGCTGTCCCTCTCGCTGACTTCGCTGTCGACGCTGACGGCCGCCCCTGCCTTCGCGGCGAAGCCGTCACCGAGCCCGAGTGCCACTCCGTCCGCGACTCCCCCGGCGACCATGTCGACCGTCGGCGGCGAGCTGCTGGGCAAGTCGGGTACCCAGGCCACCCTCGTCGGCGACGCGCCCGTCCTGCCCAAGGGCATCAGCGCGCGCTCCTGGATCGTCGCGGACGCCGAGTCGGGCGACGTGCTGGCCGCGCACAACGCGCACTGGCGGCTGGCCCCCGCGAGCACCCTGAAGATGCTGTTCGCGGACACGCTGCTGCCGAAGTTCAACAAGGACGACGAGCACAAGGTCCTCACCTCCGACCTGGTGGGCGTCGGCGCGGGCTCCAGCATGGTCGGCATAAAGGAGGACGAGACGTACACCGTCCACGACCTGTGGCTCGGTGTCTTCCTTCGCTCCGGCAACGACGCGGTACACGTCCTGTCGGCCATGAACGGCGGGGTGAAGCAGACCGTCGCGGACATGAACGAGCACGCCGAGGAGCTCCAGGCCCTCGACACGCACGCGGTCAGCCCCGACGGCTACGACGCCAAGGGGCAGGTGTCGTCCGCGTACGACCTGACCCTGATCGCCAGGTCGGGGCTGCAGAAGAAGGACTTCCGGGAGTACTGCTCCACCGTGCGGGCGAAATTCCCGGGCGAGACCAAGAAGGGCAAGAACGGCAAGAAGAGCCGTTCGACCTTCGAGATCCAGAACACCAACCGGCTGCTCACCGGGGACAGCGGCCTCGACTCCTACCAGGGCATCGCGGGTGTGAAGAACGGCAACACCACGAACGCGGGCGCCACGTTCACCGGGGTCGCCGAGCGGGACGGCCGGGTCCTCCTCGTCACCGTCATGCACCCGGAGAAGAACGAGCACAACCAGGTCTACAAGGAGACCGCGAGCCTCTTCGACTGGGGGTTCAAGGCGGCGGGCAAGGTGACCCCGGTGGGCGAACTGGTGCCGCCCAAGAGCGCGGAGACCTCCGGCGGGGATACCGAGCCGAGTGCGCAGGCGGGGGCCACGGCGTCGGCGTCCGCCCCCGGCGGGGCGGGCGGGAAGTCGGTCGCCGCGAGTGCCTCCGGTGGGGGCGGCGGGGTCGGGATCGCGCTGGGGATCATGGGCGGCGTGTTGGTGCTGCTGGCCGGTGCGGTGTTTCTGGTGAATCGGAAGTGGCCTCTGCGGGGGCGGAAGTAGGCGGGGCGGGGAGCGTCTGCCTGGTTGACGGCGGATGCGTGGTGCGGGTGCGTCCTAGGAGCGGGATGACACTTCCTCACGCATTTCCCCGCCCCTAGGTGTCGTCGCCCGTGGCCTCCTTGCTGCCCTCCGCTGTCCAGGCGGCGCAGTACAGCAGGAGCTTGCTGGTGAAGTTGATCCAGAGGAGCAGGGCGATGGGGACGCCGAAGGCGCCGTACATGCTCTTCGAGGCGATGCCCTGCATGTAGCCGCTGAGGAGGAGCTTGAGGAGTTCGAAGCCCACGGCTCCTATGAGGGCGGCCACGACGAGGCGGCGGCGGGGTGGCTGGACGCCGGGGAGCAGGGTGAGGACGTAGAGGAGGAGCAGGAAGCCGGACAGGACGGCGACGGCGAACGCGGCGCCGCGCAGGAGGATGCCGCCCCAGCCGTCGCGGTCGATGCCGAGCTGGTCGGCGAACCCGCCGACGGCCCAGGAGGCGGCGGTGGAGGCGGCCAGGGAGACGAGGACCGCGCCGCCGAGGCCGACCAGGACGCCCGTGTCCTTGGCCTTGGCGAGGACGGGGTTCTCGTCGGGGTCCGGCTGCTCCCAGACCGCGCGCAGACAGCCGCGCATCTCGCCGACCCAGCCGATGCCGGTGAGGAGCAGCAGCGCGCCGGCGATGATCCCGACCGTGCCGGCGTTGTCGACGAGGCCGGCGATGTCGAGCTGGTCGGAGATGCCGGGCACCTGCTCGGCGAGCCGGTCCTCCAGGTCCTGCTGCCTGTCCTTGCCGAGGGTCGCCGCGGCGACGGCGGCGGCCACGGTGATCAGCGGGAACAGCGCCAGGAAGCTGATGAAGGTCATCGCCGCGGCCAGCCGGGTCCACTTCACCCGGTCCAGCCGTTCGTACGACCGCCACGCGTGCGTGGTCATCAGACGCTCGACCAGGGGGCCGACCCCGGGGAGCTTTTTCAGCCAGTCCATGATCCGAACTCTGCCCCACTCGTCGGCGACCGATGCCGAGTACCCCCGCACCGGCCCGGAATCCAACCCGAGGCCGGCCTTTCCTGCGTGACCGAGCCCTTCCATGTCACCGGGGTCCGGGAGTCGTACGGCACCATCACCGCCTCGTACGCGGAACTCGTCGAGGGCCCCGCGGAGTTGGACCTATTGCCCCGCGCATGCCGACCGCGTTCGCCGAAGAAGTGCGGGCGGGCCGCCTCGGCCCGGTCGCGGACCCGGGCTGCGCCCGGAAGGGTCACGGCGTGTCCGGCGGGCCCGGAGGTGTCTCCTTCGGCGTCGGTCTGTCCCCGCACATGGTGGCGTCGGCGCGGCACGCCCACCCGCGCCTGACTTCACCGTGGACTCGATGACCGCGCAGCCGATCCGGGACGGCGCGCTCGGCGACGTTCCGGCCTCCTGTGCCACCCAGCCACACGCCGCCGGAGCTGCTTCCTGTCGTGTTCGCCGGTTCCGCCGGCACGCCCCGGCACCCGACGGCCGGAATCCGGCGGCCGGGTGCTGATGGCCGGCGGCCGGGTGCTGATGGCGGGCCATGTGGGCGACGGCGAATGTCCTCGGCCGACGCGGGCATGGCGCGGCCACTGCAGGAGGACCGGCGTGAGAAGCGAGAGGGCGGACGCCGTCTCTCGGGCCCGGAAGCCCGAACACCCTGCCCCGGTCGGCCGAACACCCTGCGACGACGCCCTGGCCGGCCGCGTCACCAGTCCGCCACCGCCAGCCCGTACATCGTCAGCCACACCACCCCGATGACGGTGAGCGCGCGGTCGTGCAGGACGACGTCCTCGGCCTCGCCCGCCGCACCCCGGTCGGCGAAGACGGCGTAGCGCAGGACGGCCAGGACGAAGGCGACCATGGAGAGTTGGCGCCAGGGCAGGATGCCCGTGGTCGGTACGCCGCCTTCCTCCAGGGCCCAGAGGCAGTAGCCGAGCACGGCGACGCCCGCGGCCAGCTGCCAGACGAAGCGCAGGTATCCGGGCGTGTACTCGGTGAGCAGCGCCCGGGTCGCGCCGGCCCGGTCGGCCAGCTGCACGGCCTCCGAGTACCGCTTGGCCGCGACCATGAACAGCGCCCCGAACCCGGTGGTGATCAGGAACCAGCGGGACAGCGGGATGCCCAGCGCCAGCCCGCCGATCATCGCCCGCATCAGGAACCCGGTGGTGACGACCGCCAGATCGACGACCAGGACGTGCTTGAGGCTGAGGCAGTAGGCGAGTTGGAGTCCGAGGTACGCGGTCAGCAGCGCGGAGGTGTGCGGGGAGCAGAGCCACGCGGCGGCCACGGGCGCAAGCACGGCCAGGGCGTCCCCGACGCCGTACGCGACCGGTACGGGAACCTGTCCGGCGGCGACCGGGCGGTGGCACTTGACCGGGTGCGCGCGGTCCGCCTCGGCGTCCCGGGCGTCGTTGACGAGGTACACGGCGGCGGCGCAGGCCGTGAAGAGGGCGAAGACGAGGGGGAGTTGGGTGAGCGCCCGGGGGGTGAAGAGCTCCCCGGCGGCCGCGGGCGCGGCGACGACCAGGGTGTTCTTGATCCATTGGCGGGGGCGGGCGGTACGGAGGAGGCCGAGGGCGAGACCGGCTTTCGGGGGCGCCTGCCCGGGGGCCGGCCGCCGCTCCAGGACCGCGGTGCGCTCAGCCATGGCCGTTCACCACCCAGCGTGCGCCCAGCCGCGCCGTGAGCACCCCGAGGGCCACGCCCGCCGCCACGTCCGACGGGTAGTGCACGCCGACGACCAGCCGGGAGAGGCACATCGCGGC
>NZ_LRTR01000197.1 GCF_001550375.1 Streptomyces europaeiscabiei
GCGGCGGCGAGCACGAGCGGGGCGCCCGAGGCCCCGTGCGCCACCACGGCCACCGCCGCTGCCGCCGAACTCGCGTGCGAGCTGGGGAAGGAGTGCCGTCCGGCCGTGCGGACCAGGGGTTCGACATGCGCGGGTCGGGGCCGTCGTACGACTCTTTTGGCGCCCATGCTGGCCAGGTGCGCCCCGGCGGTCAGCGCCGTGCCCCGCAGCCATACTCCGCGCCGCTCCCGGTCGACGGCGGCGCCCGTGAGCCCGGCCGCGAGCCACAGCAGGCCGTGCTCCCCGGTCCAGGACAGTCCACGCGCGGCGACCGCGACGCGCGGGTCCGCGCCACGGGCGTGGAGCACGGAGAGCAACCGCCGGTCCAGGCCACGCACGCCGTCGACGACGTCAACTTCATCCATGCGATGCCACTCTTCTAGGCGGCCACCCAAGAGCTGCGGCAATCTAGAACGACATCCCATTAATCACCCATTTCGGTGAGGCGGCAGAGCGGCCGGGCCGACGCGCCCGATTCCTTCGCATACGCGGCGATACGGTCGCGGGCATGCCAGCCGACGCCACCGCAGCCCCTCCGGCTCCCGTACCCCCGAGCCCCGGCCGCACCGTTCCCGTCACCGGCTGGGGCCGCACCGCCCC
>NZ_LRTR01000198.1 GCF_001550375.1 Streptomyces europaeiscabiei
GTGCGGGGCGCGCGGCGGGATCGCCCGGGGGCTGGGGCGGGCGTACGGGGACGCGGCGCAGAACGCGGGCGGGACCGTCCTCGACATGACGGGGCTCGACCGAGTGCACGCCATCGACGCGGAGGGCGGCACCGTCCTGTGCGACGCGGGCGTCTCGCTGCACCGGCTGATGGAGGTGCTGCTCCCCCTGGGCTGGTTCGTGCCGGTGACTCCCGGGACCCGCCAGGTGACCGTCGGCGGCGCCGTCGCGGCCGACATCCACGGCAAGAACCACCACGTCTCCGGATCGTTCGCCCGGCACGTCCTGTCCCTCGAACTGCTGACGGCGGACGGCGAGATCCGCACGGTCGTCCCCGGCACCCCCCTCTTCGACGCCACGGCCGGCGGCATGGGCCTGACCGGCGTCATCCTCACCGCGACCGTCCGTCTCCTGCCCGTGGAGACGTCCTGGATGTCCGTCGACACCGAACGCGCCCGCGACCTCGACGACCTCCTCGCCCGCCTCACGGCCACGGACCACCACTACCGCTACTCCGTCGCCTGGATCGACCTGCTGGCCCGGGGCGCGTCGACCGGCCGCGCGGTCCTCACCCGCGGCGACCACGCGCCCCTGGCAGCGCTGGAGCCGCCGAAATCGTCCTCCACGCGCGCGCGTGGAGGACGCTTCCCGCGCAGGGACGCACTCCGGCGAGACGCGCCGGCCAGTCCATTGGAATTCCGGCCCCACCGGCTCCCGGCCGCTCCCTCCTTCGTCCCGGAAGGCCTCCTCGGCCGTACGACCGTGGGCCTCTTCAACGAGTTCTGGTACCGCCGGGCCCCGCACGCCCGCACCGGCGAACCACAGCGGATCTCCGCCTTCTTCCACCCCCTCGACGGGGTCCCGCACTGGAACCGGATCTACGGCCGGTCCGGTTTCGTCCAGTACCAGTTCGTCGTCGGGTACGGCCACGAAGAGGTCCTTCGCCGGATCGTGGAGCGGATCTCGGCGCGCCGCTGCCCCTCGTTCCTCGCCGTCCTGAAGCGGTTCGGCGAGGGCGACCCCGGCTGGCTTTCCTTCCCGATGCCCGGCTGGACCCTCGCCCTGGACATCCCGGCGGGCCTGCCCGGTCTCGGCGCGTTCCTGGACACGCTCGACGAGGAGGTCGCGGCCGCCGCCGGGCGCGTCTACCTGGCGAAGGACGCCCGCCTGCGCCCCGAACTACTGGCCACGATGTACCCCCGGCTGCCCGAATTCCGCGTACTGAGGCGGGAGTTGGACCCGGGCGGGGTCTTCGTGTCGGACCTGGCCCGCCGCCTGGACCTGTAGAGACGCCCTCGACGACCGGCTGAAGACGGACGACAACCCCGGCCGCAGACCGGCGGAAGCCCCCGAAAACCCCCTGTCCCCACACCCAGGAGCTGTCATGAAGGACGCCTTCGGCACCCCCCAGTCCCTGCTGATCCTCGGCGGTACGTCGGACATCGCGCTGGCCACGGCACGCCGTCTGATCGCCCGCCGCACCCGCACGGTGTGGCTGGCGGGGCGCCCCTCGCACGAACTGGAGAACGCGGCCGTCCACCTGCGTGGACTCGGCGCGCAGACCCACACCATCACCTTCGACGCGCTCGACCCCGAGTCCCACGAGGCGATCCTCGGCAAGGTCTTCGCCGAGGGCGACATCGACATGGTCCTCCTCGCCTTCGGCGTACTCGGCGACCAGGCGAACGACGAACGCGACCCGGTGGCCGCCGCACGCGTGGCCCAGACCAACTACACGGGCGCCGTCTCGTCCGCCCTGGTCTGCGGGCGGGCCCTCCAGGCACAGGGCCACGGCTCCCTCGTCGTCCTGTCCTCCGTCGCCGCCGAGCGCGCCCGCCGCTCCAACTTCATCTACGGCTCCAGCAAGGCCGGCCTCGACACCTTCACCCAGGGCCTCGGCGACGCCCTGCACGGCACCGGCGCCCACGTCATGCTCGTCCGCCCCGGTTTCGTCCGCACGAGCATGACGGCGGGCCGGCCGGAGTCCCCCCTCGCGACGACCCCGGAGGCGGTGGCCGCCGCCATCGAACTGGGGTTGCGGCGGCGCTCCGAGACGGTCTGGGTCCCGGGTTCGCTGCGCCTGGTGATGACAGCCCTGAGGCACGTACCGAGGGCGATCTTCCGCCGCCTGCCACTGTAGAGCCGTGCCGTGCAGCCCCGGAGCAGAGCCGTGCCGTGCAGTCCCGGATCAGGAAGCGCCCCGTAAGGGGCGCGGGGAACGGCGCGAGCAACCCTCACCCGTCCGCACCCGCGAACAGCCCGGACCCCAGCCCGAACCCCCGAGCTGTCAGGCGCCCGCTCCACCCAGCGGCAGCGACGCCGTGTCCCCCACCGGCGCCCCCGCCTGCGGCGGGACGACCGACCCGCCGAACGTGAACTCGCGCAGCTTGCGCCAGACACCGTCGGGACCCTGCTCGTAGAGCGCGAACCCGGTGCAGGGCCACTGGGCCTCGTACTCGGCGAGCTCCTCGAACGCCCGGTCCATCGCCTCCTCGGCGATGCCGTGCGCCACGGTGACATGCGGGTGGTACGGGAAGTTCAGCTCGCGCGCCACCGGGCCCGAGGGGTCCCGCACCTGCTCCTGCAGCCAGGTGCAGGCCTCGGCCCCCTCGACGACCCGCACGAACACGACGGGCGACACCGGGCGGAACGTTCCCGTGCCGGACAGTCGCATCGGGAAAGGCCGACCGGCCGCCGCGACCTCGGTGAGGTACGTCTCGATCTCCGGCAGCGTGGTGGCCTCGACCTCGGTCGGCCCCACCAGCGTGACATGGGTGGGGATGCCGTGAGCCGCGGCGTCGCCGAAGCCCGCGCGCAGCTCCTGGAGCCGGCTGCCGTGGGGCTCCGGGACCGCGATCGACACACCGATCGTTACGGTCCCCACGTCATCTCCTGTCGTCGTGTCATGCGAGTTGTCGTATGTCCTTGCAGGGCGCGGTCCGTCGCACCGGCTATCGACTGTACGGCCACGGCGGTGTTCCGGGCAGGCGCAGCGGGAGTGATGTGCGGCGCTGTCGGTGGTGCGACGGGTGGTGCGTTCGGCGCTCGGGGCAGAGGTGGAGCCGCTCAGTGCTTGGCGGGCAGGAAACCCACCCTGTCGTACGCCTGGGAGAGCGTCTCCGCGGCGACCGCGCGCGCCTTCTCGGCCCCCTTGGCCAGGATCGAGTCGAGCGTCTCCGGGTCGTCCAGGTACTGCTGGGTGCGCTCCCGGAAAGGTGTCACGAACTCGACCATGGCCTCGGCGAGGTCCGTCTTGAGCGCACCGTAGCCCTTGCCGACGTACTTCTGCTCCAGTTCCCCGATACCCGCACCGGTCAGGGTCGAGTAGATGCTCAGCAGGTTGCTGACGCCCGGCTTCTCCGCGGTGTCGAAGCGGATCACCGTGTCGGTGTCGGTGACCGCGCTCTTGACCTTCTTGGCAGTGACCTTCGGGTCGTCGAGCAGGTTGATCAGCCCCTTCGGGGTCGATGCCGACTTGCTCATCTTGATCGCGGGGTCCTGAAGGTCGTAGATCTTCGCCGTCTCCTTCAGGATGTACGGCTTCGGGATCGTGAAGGTCTCGCCGAAGCGGCCGTTGAAGCGCTCCGCGAGGTCACGGGTGAGTTCGATGTGCTGGCGCTGGTCCTCGCCGACCGGCACCTCGTTCGCCTGGTACAGGAGAATGTCCGCTACCTGGAGGATCGGGTACGTGAAGAGGCCGACGCTCGCCCGGTCGGCGCCCTGCTTGGCGGACTTGTCCTTGAACTGGGTCATGCGGGACGCCTCGCCGAAGCCCGTGAGGCAGTTCATGACCCAGCCGAGCTGGGCGTGCTCGGGGACGTGGCTCTGGACGAAGAGCGTGCAGCGCTCCGGGTCGAGACCGGCGGCGAGCAGCTGCGCGGCGGCGAGCCGGGTGTTGGCGCGCAGGTCCGCGGGGGCCTGCGCGACGGTGATCGCGTGCAGGTCGACGACCATGTAGAACGCGTCGTGGGACTCCTGCAGAGCCACCCACTGGCGGACGGCGCCGAGGTAGTTGCCGAGGTGGAACGAGCCGGCGGTGGGCTGGATGCCGGACAGCACGCGGGGTCGGTCAGAAGCCATGCTCACCATTCTCTCAGGTATCCGGGCCCGTTCCGGAACCGACCGGAAACAGATGTGACACGGGTGGGAACCGATCAGGCTCGGGCGGTGTACCCATTTTGTGAGAACGCGGGAGGGGGGCCGCATCGTCGATGAGGCCGCGGTGATCGCACGCGTACGGGCCGGGGAGCCGGAGGCGTATGCGGAGCTGGTGCGCGCCCACACGGGCATCGCGCTGCGGGCGGCCCGGGCGCTCGGCGCCGGCGCGGACGCGGAGGACGTGGTGCAGCAGGCCTTCTTCAAGGCGTACTGCTCACTGAGCCGCTTCCGGGACGGCGCCGCGTTCCGGCCGTGGCTGCTGTCGATCGTGGCCAATGAGACGAGGAACACAGTGCGGACAGCAGGGCGCCAGCGGTCCCTGGCCGACCGGGAGGCGGCCTTCGTCGAGGCCGAGCCGTTGATACCGCCCTCGGCCGACC
The DNA here is from genome assembly GCF_001550375.1 of Streptomyces europaeiscabiei. Taxonomy (GTDB): domain Bacteria; phylum Actinomycetota; class Actinomycetes; order Streptomycetales; family Streptomycetaceae; genus Streptomyces; species Streptomyces europaeiscabiei. Next base: position 4,558 of record NZ_LRTR01000198.1, read on the forward strand.
CGGCGGTCGCCGCGCTGGAGATAGAGCGCCGCGTCGCGCTCCTGGGTGCCCTGGAGAAGCTGCGCGAGGAACACCGGCTGGTCGTCACCTACCGCTACCTGCTGGAGATGGACGAGCCCGAGACGGCCGCCGCCCTGGGCTGGCCCCGGGGCACGGTGAAGTCCCGCCTGAGCCGGGCGCTGCGCAAGCTGGGCCGCCTGCTGCCGGAGTTCGAGCCGGGTGCATCCCTGGGGCGGAGGGGAGGAGGTGGTGGGGGTGAGTGAGCCGGACGGGCAGGACGGGCCGGACAGGACAGACAGGTACGAGGACCGGGACCGGGACACGGGGATCACGGAGGGTGAGGGTCGTGACGTCCGGCTGCCCGAGGAGTTGCGGGCGCTCGGGCGGGCACTGGACCGGCCGGGGGCGGACGGGGACGAGACCATGGTCGAGCGGGTCCTGCAGCAGATACTCGCCGTGGGGGTACCGCCCACGCCCTCCAGGCAGTGGGGGAGAGTGCCGACCCCGGTGGCCGGGACGCCGGGGGCCGGTGAGTGGCTGCGGGCGGTGCGCCGGTGGGCGGTGTTCCGGCGACGCGCGTTGACGGCCGCGCTGTGCGGGCTGCTCACGGTCCTCGTCCTCACCCCTCCGGTGCGGGCGGCGGTGGCGGACTGGTTCCACTTCGGCGGGGTCGAGGTGCGGTACGACCCGTCGGCGACGCCTTCGCCCGGAGCGGAGGTGCCGGGCTGCCCGGACCCGGTCCCGCTCGCCGAGGCCGAGCGGCGGGCAGGGTTCGCCCCGCTCGTGCCGGGCGCGCTGGGTGCACCGGACGCGGTGTCCGTGACCCGTGCGCCGAAGGACCGCTTCGTGATCACCCTCTGCTGGGACGAGCGGGGGCACACCGTCCGGCTCGACGAGTACGCGGCGCGGCTGGCACCCGAGTACGCCAAGACCGTGGCGGGTGAGCAGGCCGTCGAGTGGGTCGAGCTGAGCAGGAGCACGTACCCCGGCGCGCTGTGGTTCCCCGAGCCGCACCGCCTGCGCTTCTGGATGACCTCCGAGGACGGCTCCCGCTTCACCCGCTCCGAGCGCACGGCGGGGCCCACCCTGCTGTGGGTTCACGACGACGCGTTCACGCTGCGGCTGGAGGGCGTGGCGTCGAAGGCGCGGGCGCGGGAGATCGCGGAGTCATTGGATTGATCGGTCCCGCCCGGGTGGGAACCCCGGCGGTTCGAGCGGTGTACCAGGAATGACACCGCGAGTGCGGACGGGCCGCACCGGGATCGATCGGGGGTGTCGGATGCGTGGACTGCGACAACTGGCGGCGGCGGTGGGCACGTTGACGACCGCTCTGGCCCTGCTTCTGCTGGGGGCGCCGCCCTCGGCGGCGGGCGGGCCGACCAGCGTGCTGCTGGTCTCACCGACCAGCCAGCGGACGGCTTCGCTGTACGGCACGGAGAAGCAGTACGACCTTCTGGTGAGGCTCCTGGCCCCCACGGGCTCCGCCCTCGACGCGAACGGGGAGGAGGCTCCGGAGTGGGCGAGGGGGGACACAGCGGGAGAGCAGATCAGTGAGATGGTCACCGTGACTTGGATGATCCACGACGTGACGCCCTGGCGGGTGGACCAGCTGTATACGGCCTCGCCCGACACCAAGGACGTCTGGATCCACACGGACCTGGACATCGCGAAGGACACCGGTGCTTCGGACGACGGCGTCTGGAACAAGGCGAAGCAGTCGGAGGAGCTGCGCGCGCTGCTTCAAGGACTCGGAGTGCTGGGCGAGGCCTCCGGCAGCCCGGAGCAGGGCGAAGCGTCCTCGCCAGACGCGCTCTCAGGGGCTCGGGTCGACGCCGTCGAGACGGCCGTCGACGCACCGGCCGGGGCAGACGCACCCGATCTGACCGACCGGGCCCGCTGGGCGATACCCGCCCTGGCCCTGGGGCTGCTCCTCGGCTCCGGAGGGGCCATGCTCCTGCTGCGCCGCGCGGCGGCCCGGCACGAGTCCGGACCGCCGCAGGAGCCCCGTCAGGAGCTGCTGGATGCCTGACCGACGGCGCTGAAGGGGTCAGCCGAGGTCGATCTCCGGGTACAGCGGGAAGCCGGCGACGAGGTCGGTGGCACGGCGGGAGATCTCGTCGGCGACCTTCGCGTCGAGGATGTGCTGGGCCTTGGAAGGGGCGCCGGACTTGGTGGTGCCGGGCTCCGTGGTGGTGAGGACACGGTCGATCAGGCCGGCGACCTCGTCCATCTCGGCGGTGCCCAGACCACGCGTGGTCAGCGCGGGCGTACCGATGCGGATGCCGGAGGTGTACCAGGCGCCGTTCGGGTCGGCCGGGATGGCGTTGCGGTTGGTGACGATGCCGGAGTCGAGCAGTGCGGCCTCGGCCTGGCGACCGGTGAGACCGTAGGAGGTGGCGACGTCGATCAGGTTGAGGTGGTTGTCGGTACCGCCGGTGACCAGGGAGGCGCCCCGGCGCATCAGGCCCTCGGCGAGGGCTCGTGAGTTGTCGACGATGCGCTGGGCGTAGTCCTGGAAGGCGGGCCGGCGGGCCTCGGCGAGGGCTACGGCCTTGGCGGCCATGACGTGCGGGAGGGGGCCGCCGAGGACCATCGGGCAGCCGCGGTCGACCTGGTCCTTGAGGGAGTCGTCGCACAGGACCATGCCGCCGCGCGGGCCGCGCAGCGACTTGTGGGTGGTCGTGGTGACGATCTGGGCGTGCGGCACCGGGTCGAAGTCGCCGGTGAGGACCTTGCCGGCGACGAGGCCCGCGAAGTGCGCCATGTCCACCATCAGCGTGGCGCCGACCTCGTCGGCGATCTCGCGCATGATCCGGAAGTTCACGAGACGGGGGTAGGCGGAGTAGCCGGCGACGATGATCAGCGGCTTGAAGTCACGGGCGGAGGCGCGCAGGGCCTCGTAGTCGATGAGGCCGGTGGTGGGGTCGGTGCCGTAGGAGCGCTGGTCGAACATCTTGCCGGAGATGTTCGGGCGGAAGCCGTGGGTGAGGTGGCCGCCGGCGTCCAGGGACATGCCGAGCATGCGCTGGTTGCCGAAGGCCTGGCGGAGTTCGGCCCAGTCGGCCTCGGAGAGGTCGTTGACCTGGCGGACGCCGCTCTTCTCCAGGAAGGGGACCTCGACGCGGTCCGCGAGGACGGACCAGAAGGCCACGAGGTTGGCGTCGATGCCGGAGTGCGGCTGGACGTAGGCGTGGCGGGCGCCGAAGAGTTCCCTGGCGTGCTCGGCGGCGAGGGACTCGACGGTGTCGACGTTGCGGCAGCCGGCGTAGAAGCGGCGGCCGACGGTGCCCTCGGCGTACTTGTCACTGAACCAGTTGCCCATGGCCAGGAGGGTGGCCGGGGAGGCGTAGTTCTCGGAGGCGATCAGCTTGAGCATCTCGCGCTGGTCGGTGACCTCCTGGCCGATGGCGTCGGCCACGCGCGGCTCGACGGCGCGGATCACATCGAGGGCGGCACGGAAGGCGGTGGACTCGTGGGAGAGGGGCTCGGCTGACATGGGGACCTCCGGACGTTGCGTTCAGCGTTCACGGTACGGCCCAGGCGCACGGCACTCATCTTCCCGAGCCGCTCCCCGATGGTCCGTCCCATCCCAGCGCGCCAGTCACGGCCCGCTGATCACCCTATCGGGCGCCGTGGACGCCCGGACCCGGGCGTCCACCATACGAACGACACCGCTGCGCTTGGGCAGCCGTTTCGGAAGCGTCCGCCCGATCGGCGTCGGGCAGCGGTCTACGGCTCCGTTTCGGCTGGTCGCGCGGTTCCCCGCGCCCCCTTGGGGGCGCTAGAGGATCACGTGCGGGAGGAAGCGGGCGTACTCGTCCGTGACCAGCCCCGAGGACTCCCGGATGCCGAGGCCCGCCGACTCGCTCTCGACGACCCAGGCGCCGAGGACGACGTGGTGGCCGTCGAAGGTCGGGAGGGGGGCCAACTCCTGGTAGCAGCAGGGCTCTTCACGGAGGACGGGGTCGGCGCCCGGTTCGTGGAGGGTGACGCCGGCGCCCTCGCGGCCGAGGAGGGGCTTGGCGACGTAGCCGGCGGTGGTGGCCAGTTCGCGGGGGCCGTCGAGATAGGCGGGGAGGAGGTTGGGGTGACCGGGGTAGAGCTCCCAGAGGACGGCGAGGAGTGCCTTGTTGCTGAGGAGCATTTTCCAGGCGGGCTCGATCCACATCGTGGTCCCGGTGCCGCCGCCGTTGTCGAGGGTGGCGAGGACGTGGGGGGCGAAGCGGTCGGTGGTCAGCCACTCCCAGGGGTAGAGCTTGAAGATGCTGCGGATGAAGCGGAGCTTCTTGTCGACGAAGCGGTCGGAGAGGCGGTCCCAGCCGATGTCCTCCATGGAGATCCAGTCGGTGTCGAGGCCGGCCTGTTCGGCGGTCTCCTTCAGGTAGGCGACCGTCATCAGGTCCTCGCCGAGTTCGTCGCCGGCGGAGTGCGCGAAGTAGAGGGGGCTGCCCGGCGGGAGGAGGGGGGACTGTTTCTTCCAGGCGTCGACGAGGCGTTCGTGGAGGGAGTTCCACTGGTCGGCACCCGGGAAGCGTTCCTCCATCCAGAACCACTGAGGTCCGGCCGCCTCGACGAGCGAGGTCGGGGTGTCGGCGTTGTACTCCAGCAGCTTGGCCGGGCCGGTCCCGTCGTAGCGGAGGTCGAAGCGGCCGTACACGGACGGCAGTTCGGCCCGACGGCGCCATGCCTCGGCGACGAGGCCGACGAGGCGCGGGTCGGTGATGCCGAGGTCGGCGAAGCGGTCCTGCTCGACGATGTGTGCGGCCGCCGCCAGGCACATGCCGTGCAGCTCCTCGACGACCTCCTCCAGCGCCTCGACCTCGGGGAGCGAGAAGACGTAGTACGCGCTCTCGTCCCAGTACGGACGCAGGGACCCGTCCGGGTGGCGGGTCAGCGGGTAGATGAGCCCCTGTTCCTCGACGGTCTCCTGCCAGCCCGGCCGGGGTTCGATGGTGCGGCGTTCCATGGTTCTGCCTCGTCCGCCGGATCAGCCGCCGCTGGAGCCGGAGCCGTCGCCGTCGCCCGAGCAGCCGAAGCCGTCCCGGTCCACGGCCTCGCTGCGGCTGAAGGTGCCGTCGTCGGCCCGGCCGCCGCTGACGTCCGCGTCGTAGTACCAGGCGGCGTCGACCGAACCGGCCTGCTGCCGGTTGCCGCTGCTGTTGCTCTTGCGGTTCTTGCCGTACGACGACGAGCTGGAGCCCGTATTGCAGTTCTTGTCGGCGATGATCTTGTAGCCGTTGGCGTAGTCGTAGCTGTCGCGGTCCACGCAACGGCGGTCCGGATCGGAGCCGCAGGAGGTCAGGGCCGCCGCGACGACGCCCATTCCACCGAGTACGACCGTGCTGGACCGCAGCCGCCTGCGCTGTTCTCCCATGTGTGCTCCCCCGTCGGGCCCATGGACCCTGCTGTACCGGGGCCGGTTCGCGATGCGGTACGCGACGACCGGCGCCGCCTTATGTGCGCTTTATCGGCGCTCAGACTAGTGATCGACTCCGGGAAGAGGCCAACCGGGGGCGGAGGCGGGGCCACGGGCGGCGGATCGGTTCGAGAAGCGGCTCGCGACGCCACGATGACCGTGGAGGTGGCGGTGACGCGGAGCGCGCGCCCGTCCCCCGAGCTGGACCCGTTCGAGTTCGGGTTCCGGTTCGGGTTCCGGTTCCGTCGGGGCCCGGCGTGGGCCCGGCCTCGTACGCCGTTGCGCGCTCAACCCCGTACGCAGGTCGCCCCGGACGGACACAGGGACGTGACCACCATCGTGACCGGTTCGCGCAGTTCGTCGAGCGGGGTCGACTCGGGGGCGCTGAGGCGGACTCCGTAGATCTTGTCGTCGGCCGTGCGGAAGCGGTGGTCGATGACCTGACGGGGGCCCAGATCGCCTTCGCCGTCGAAGCAGTAGACGACCTCGGAGTAGCTGTCGTCCGGGGCGGAACGGTCGAGGACGCGATAGCCGGGGAGGCGGGCGAAGCCGTAGTTCTCGTTCTCGGCCAGGTCCATGGACTCGGCGGGGGTGCCCTCGCTGACCAGGAAGAGCTGGAGGATCCGGCTGCCGTCCGGGGAGTCGTACGTCACGACCGCGGGCTTGTCCTTCGGCGTCTTCGCGGTGCGTTTCCAGCCGGAGGGGACATCGACGGTGAAGCCGGCCGGGTCGTCGGAGCGTACGTAGCCGGGGGCACCGCCCGGGTCGGAGTCCGTGTCCGTGTCCGTATCCGACTGTTTCGGCGTGGCCGGGCCGGTGTTCCCGTCGTCCTGCGGGCCCGCTGCCGAGACGGAGGGCGAGGGTGTCGACGTGGCGCTGTCGGTGGAGGTCGTACGGGTCGTGCCGTCGTCCCGGGACAGGGTCCACGCCCCGAACCCTGCGCCGCCGCCGAGCAGCGCGGCAAGGACCATGACGGCGGTGGTGCGCGACCACGGGCTGCCACGTCCGGGCGGGTCGTCCACCCAGCGTCCTTGGTGCGGGTCCCAGCTCGTCATGTCGTCCCCCTTGCCGTCGTCGGCGTTCTCACGACGTACGTTCACCGACGATAGCGGCGTACACGCCGAACAGGCCCCGTCCTGGTCGAAACCGGGACAGGGCCTGCGAGAACAAGCTATGGGACGTCGACTCCGACTACGTCGACTCCGAGGACGTCGGCCACAGGACGGCTCAGATGAGGCCGAGCGCGCGGACCGCGTCGCGCTCCTCCGCCAGCTCCTGGACCGAGGCGTCGATGCGGGCGCGGGAGAACTCGTTGATCTCCAGGCCCTGGACGATCTCGTACTTGCCGTCCTTGACGGTGACGGGGAAGGAGGAGATGAGGCCCTCGGCCACACCGTACGAACCGTCGGACGGGATGCCCATGGAGGCCCAGTCGCCGTCGGCGGTGCCGTTGACCCAGGTGTGGATGTGGTCGATGGCGGCGTTGGCGGCGGAGGCGGCCGACGAGGCGCCACGGGCCTCGATGATGGCGGCGCCACGCTTGGCGACGGTCGGGATGAAGTCCTCGGCGAGCCACTTCTCGTCGTTGACGACCTCGGCGGCGTTCTTGCCGGCGACCGTGGCGTGGAAGATGTCCGGGTACTGGGTCGCGGAGTGGTTGCCCCAGATCGTGAGCCTCTGGATCTCGGAGACCGGGACGCCCGTCTTCTTCGACAGCTGGGTCAGCGCGCGGTTGTGGTCCAGGCGGGTCATCGCGGTGAAGCGCTCGGCCGGGACGTCCGGCGCGGCGGCCTGGGCGATCAGGGCGTTGGTGTTGGCCGGGTTGCCGACGACCAGGACCTTGATGTCGTCCGCGGCGTTGTCGTTGATGGCCTTGCCCTGCGGCTTGAAGATGCCGCCGTTGGCCTCGAGGAGGTCACCGCGCTCCATGCCCTTGGTGCGGGGGCGGGCGCCGACGAGCAGGCCCACGTTGGCGCCGTCGAAGGCGACGTTCGGGTCGTCCGTGATGTCGATGCCCTGAAGGAGCGGGAAGGCGCAGTCGTCGAGCTCCATGGCGGTGCCCTCGGCGGCCTTCAGCGCCGGCGTGATCTCCAGCAGGCGGAGCTTGACCGGCACGTCCGCGCCGAGCAGCTGGCCGGAGGCGATGCGGAAGAGCAGGGCGTAACCGATCTGGCCGGCCGCGCCGGTGACGGTGACGTTCACGGGAGTGCGGGTCATGGCGTTCTCCGTATGACAGCTGGCGGTGGGGCGTCCCTGCCCCTGGCGGGACGTACAAATGATCGATCTCTTGGCGTCAAGAGAGATCGGTGGTCAGGCTACCGCGCATCCGGGATGCCGGACGGCCGGGGTTCGTGTGGCCCAGCCCACAAGTCGCTCCACACTGCCGCTCCGTGGCGAGGGCGACATGAAAGGCGGCCGCCGGTCCGGGGGGAGGACCAGGGCGGCCGCCTTTGTGGGGGTGCCGGGCCGGGAGGGGAGGGGGTACCGATCTCCCGGGCGGGCCGGACTCCCGTGGGGGTACTGTCCGCATGCCCCGGAGTTCGGCGGGCATTCCACTTACGTCGAGATTACTTTTACCGTAACGGTGAATACGGTGTGTCACGCCCCTGGCGGGCCCGTGGGGGCCGGTCGCGCGCTCCCCATACCTCCATGGGGGCGCTCCGGCGCGCCCCCTCCGTCCCGCTACCCCGTGCAGCCCTTCTGACCCGACGCCAGCGTCGCGCAGGCCGTGGCCTCGCCCGCGTCCTTCACGGCGATCATCTGGGTGTAGGCGATGTTGTCGCCGGCCGCTTCGATGGCGGCGGTCCGCTTGGTCATGCCGACCGCGACCTGGACCTCGTCGCCCTGGGCGGCACCGGTGATGCGGGCCCAGGCGGCCTGGCAGGTCTTGCTGTAGCGGACCTCGACCCTCGTGGTGCCCACCGTGGCCTCGTCGGCGGTCCGCACGAGGTTGCCGATGCACCCCATGGTCTCCGGGTCCTTGCCGTCACAGTCCTTGCCGCTGCACTTGACTCCCGCCGGCAGGTCGGGGTTCGCGCCGATCGAGGTCGACGGGGAGGTGGGCGGCTTGTCCCCCGCCTGGTCCTTCCCGTCACCGTTGGTGAGGAAGAAGGCCGCCGCGATCACGACGAGCGCGCCGACGGCTCCCGCGAGGAACATCGTCACGCGCCGCTTCGGCTGGGAATCGCCGTCGCCGGAACGGCCGCCGCCGCCCGGTGGCGGGCCGAAGACACCGGACGGCATCGAGGCGCCACCGAGAACCTGGGCACCACCGGGGGCCGACGCACCGGCCGGGACGCGGGACGAGGCCGACGAGGCCGACGAACTCGAGAAGGGCGGCCCCCCGGCCAGGCCCGACGGCGAGGACGACCGCGACGAAGTCGACGGCGATGGCGATGGCGATGGCGATGGCGTCGACGGAGCCGACGACGGAGTGGCACCCCAGCTGACACGCGACGCGCCGCCGGCGATCGCCCCTGCCCCGCCACCCCCGCCGTACGGCGGGACGGAGGAAGAGGAGGACGAGGAGGACGGTGACGAGGTGGACGGCTTGGCCGAACCCCCGTACGGCGGGCGGGAGATCCGGTCACCTTCCGAGGAGCGCGGCTGCGCCGGCACCGTCGGCGAGACACCCGCCGGACCCGCCACGCCCGGTGTCGCGGTCGCGCTCCGGCTCCCCCTGCCGTTCCTGCCGCCCTTGACGGTGGACTGGCCGCCCGTCTCACCCAGGGCGGCGCGCGCCTGGGAGATGCGGATCGCCTCCATGGTCATGTCATGGCGCATCTCCGAACGGCTCCAGGCCCGCTCGGCCAGCTCCCACATCGTGGTCAGATGGACGGGATCGGTACCGGTCACCTCGGCCAACGCGACGATCGCGCCTTTCGGCGCGAGGAGTCTCCCGTTGAGATACCGCTCCCAGGACGTCTTGCTGTAGCCCGTGCGGTCGGCCACCGCGGCGATGCTCAGTCCACTGCGGTCGACGAGCCGGCGCAGCTGGCCCGCGAACTCCCTGACCTGTGGATCGAGCTCATCGGGCAAGGCCCTCCAACGAGGCATTGCTTCCCCCTCTTCCCCCCGTACGACTCTCCGTACGACACTGGACTTTCCCCCCGCGCCCGCTGTCCCTGCGCCGCGCATGACGCCCTCGCTGAATCCTGGTCCGGGAGCCGGCCCGAAGCTCTCTCCGGAGCCCCGTTCTGGCCTACCCATTGGGATGCGCCCGGTCAGGATGTCAGTTCCCTGGAAAGGGGCGTGCGGGAGCATTTCGGGCGGGACCGCGCGCCACTGCACGCCCCCCCAACGGGCCTGCGGTCCAGTGTCCCATCGGCATCCCGGATTTCCGGACGGAATGACAGGTCCACACGCGGGACATCCCGCACCACCCCAAATGCCCACATTAGCCCTGCCGTTGAGCGGGCCGGTGCCACATCCTCGAACCTGTCAACACATCGACACAACGACCACACATGCACAGTCACGCGAGTCGAACGAGAACTCGTGCGCCTCGCACACATCAGCGGGTACGTCGGCACTCCTGTGCCTCGTCGGGGCGGCGGGGCTCGTGTGAAACGTGTGCGTCGGTGAACATCCCGGGCCGTACGTCGTCGACGGCTCCGGCGCCGCTCACGACGACTGGGGCGACCGGGGCGACTGGGGCACCCTGTCCGTCACTCGCACTCCAACAGCGACGCGACTGTGCAGGGCGTCCTGTACGCCGGCGGGGCCAGGTGGAAGGTCGCCGCGTACAACTGGGCACGGCTGAGGGGCGTGTGGGCGCCGACCGGTGACGGCGGATTCCGCCGACGCCGGTGGACCCGCCGGGCGAGGGGCCGTCACAGCAGCGTGCCGACCCCTGTCAGCGCGGCGCCGACGAGGGCCAGGGCTGTCAGGACGGCGAGGGCCGCATAGAGGGCGATACGGCCGGGTGGGCGGGGGTTCGACTCACCGGCGGGGGTGTCCCACCAGGGGAGCGTGGGGTCGTCCTCGTAGGCCTCCGAGTGGGCCTCCGCCCCGGCCCGCTCCCCTGCCCCGGCCCTCACGGGATGCGGCGGCCGGGACGGGGGCATCGTCTGGGGCGCCGAGCGCGGCCAGGCCCGTACGGCCAGTTCCCAGCGCACCCCGAAGCGTTCGGCGTCCTCCTGCGCGACCCGGCACAGGGCGACGACCGCCTGCCGGGGCGGGGGCTGGGTGCCGTTGAGGTAGCGCTGCCAGGAGGACTTGCTGTACGCGGTGCGCGCGCCGAGCGCGACGAGACTGAGTCCCGTGCGGTCCTTCAGCAGGCGTAGTTGCTCGACGAAATGCTGTACCTCCGGAGGGAGTTCGTCCGGCAGCTGCTGCCAGGCGCTCATCGGCTGCCTCCTCGGTTCAAGAGCGGGTCTGAGCAGGTGACGACGGTCGCGGGTGAACCGGTTCCCACCGCAACGGACGCGGGCTGCCTCGGCGGGCGGACAGCGTGAGGAGTGACACGGGCGGCGGCGTGAGGCGAAGCGAAGGGTGTACTGAGGGGGCGTGTGAGGCGACCCGCGCGCCCACTTACAGGCATCCACGCCCCGCTCACGGGCGTTCGCGCCCCGGCTTCCAGGCGCCCGCGCCCCGGTATCCGGGCGGGCCCGCGCCCCGCATCGAGACAACCCGGGCGCCGGCTTCGAGCACCCGTGACGCATGCCGTGATGACGTCCGGGTGCCGTCGTCGTCGCCCGGTGCGGACACCTTGGCGGAATGGTCACTTCCGTGCCACAGCGGGCTGACAGGTGTTGAACGGGGCGTTCGCCGTGCAGGAACGTGGAACGCGACGGCGGTCCGTCCTTACTCGGGGGAGGGGACGGACCGCCGTCGCGTGCGCTCGGGGCCGGGGCGGTGGGGCAGCGGCCTCAGCCCGCCTCGTCGCCCACGGTGAAGTGCAGCGTGTCCTTGAGGAACGGGATCTCCAGCAACGGCTTCGGCTGGGCCATCAGCGCGAGGAGCACGATGGCGGTGCCCAGGACGATGTACGTGGCCATGTCGGTGAAACGGGAGCGGACCGCGAGCATGCCGACGTCCCGGACGGACCAGCGCAGCACCGCGCCGGCGAGCAGCGCGGCCCCGATCAGGATCGTGCCGACCCGGAACACGTCGAGCGCGGTGAGCAGTAGCCCGAGCCCCACCGTGGACAGCACGGCGAGGATCGGCCACTGGCGGACGGGTGCGGGCGCCTCACGCGGCGCCGCCCGGCCGCCGCCCTCGGGCCGCGCGGTGTCCTTGGTGAACAGGGGGAAGCGTCGAGTACCGCGAACGGGCTTGCCCTCGGCAGCGGGCACGCCGATGTGATCCCGCACCGTGATCTCGTCAGCGGCCTCGGCCGCGCCGGTCGTCCCAGTCGCGTCAGTCGCGCCGGTCTTCCCGGTCTTCCCCGCGGACCTCGGCATCTCCGCCCTCCCCGACGCTCCAGCCCTGTCGGTCGCCCCGGACCGCTCCGTGGCCTCCGACCGGTCAGCCGTCCCCCCGGGCGGCTCGGTGTTCTCGGCGACCCTCGGAGCTCCCGAAGAACCCTCCGAAGTTCCCGAAGCCCCCGGCTTCGCCGACGCCTCCGATTTCGCCGACGCCTCCGATTTCGCCGACGCCTCCGATTTCGCCGACGCCTCCGGATTTCCGGGGCCGGTCACCTTCTCCGGCGCCCCCGACACCCTTGACGCCTCCGACGCCCGCGGCACCCTCGAAGCGCCCTCCGCCCTGCCGTCAGCCGACACTGCGCTCCGCCGCCTCGACCACGTTGACGAGCAGCTGGGCGCGGGTCATCGGGCCGACGCCGCCGGGGTTGGGGGAGATCCAGCCGGCGACCTCCGCGACGCCGGGGTGGACGTCTCCGACGATCTTGCCCTCGGCGGAGCGGGAGACACCGACGTCGAGGACGGCGGCACCCGGCTTCACGTCCTCGGGCCGGACCAGGTGGGCGGAGCCGGCCGCGGCGACGATGATGTCCGCCTTCCTCAGGTGCGCGGCCAGGTCACGTGTGCCGGTGTGGCACTGGGTCACCGTCGCGTTCTCGCTGCGCCGGGTGAGCAGCAGCGGCATCGGGCGCCCGATCGTCACACCGCGCCCGACGACCACGACGTCGGCGCCCTTGATCTCGACGCCGTACTGGCGAAGGAGGGTCAGGACAGCGTTCGGGGTGCAGGGCAGCGGGGCGGGCTCGTTGAGGACGAGGCGCCCGAGGTTCATCGGGTGCAGGCCGTCCGCGTCCTTGTCGGGGTCCATCAGTTCGAGGATGCGGTTCTCGTCGATGCCCTTGGGGAGGGGCAGCTGGACGATGTAACCGGTGCAGGCGGGGTCCTCGTTGAGTTCCCGCACCACCGCCTCGATCTCCTCCTGGGTCGCGGTCGCGGGCAGTTCCCGCTGGATGGAGGCGATGCCGACCTGTGCGCAGTCACGGTGCTTGCCCGCGACGTACTTCTGACTGCCGGGGTCTTCGCCGACGAGGATCGTGCCGAGTCCGGGCGTGACGCCCTTCTCCTTCAGCACCGCCACGCGGGCGGTCAGATCGGACTTGATCGCGGCTGCGGTGGCCTTGCCATCGAGAATCTGGGCGCTCATGGCCCCAATCTTCGCGGATGACCGGCGCCCGGTTCCAATCCGGTCACCTGGCGGACGCTCTCCCCCGCTTCCCGGCGCGCGTCGGGCCGTTCCCGACAGGCCCGTACCCGACAGGGCGGCGGCCCGTGCCTGACAAGATCAGATGTGTTGCACTTGCACAACACCCGACGAATCTCCCTGGACATCCGGCCGGGCATATAAAACGATTGGGGCACAGTGCCGCGGGCACTGCCGGGGGGCGTGACCATTTCAAAAGATCCAGGGCATTCCTCCGAACCGTGCCGCGCGTCCCCGCACCAGGCAACGGAGGAAACCCCGCCATGAGCTTCGGCGACCCGAACAACCCGTACGGCCAGCCCCAGCAGCAGCCGCCCGCCCAGGGCTACGGCTACCCGCAGCAGGGCCCGCCCCAGCAGCCGGGGTACGGCTACCCGGCCGCCCCGCCGGTCTCCCAGGGATACGGGGGCTATCCGAACGCACCCGAGACCATGCCCAGCACGGTGAACGCGGCCCGCATCATGCTCTGGGTCATCGTCGGCCTGCAGGTGATCGGCGTGCTCCTGTACGGCATCGGCGCGATCGGCGTGTCCGCGGCCAGCGACAGCACCGAGGACCCCGCCCTCGCGGAGGCGCTCGGCAACATTCCGGTCGGCCAGATGGTGGCGATCGCCATCTTCGCGGTGGCCTGGCTCGTCTACGCGATCATGCTGGCCGTGAAGTTCAAGTCCGGCGGCAGCGGCGTACGCACCGCGGCCCTGGTCTTCGGCATCATCACCGCGATCCTGGGGATCTTCCCGTTCCTCGTGATCGGCCTGGTCCACCTGGTGCTGGGCATCCTGATCGCCGTCTTCGTCGGCAACGCCAACGGCAAGGCATGGTTCAACCGCCCGCGCTACTGAGCGGCCGGGCATCCACACGACCGAGCACCACACCCGAAGGGCCGTGCCTCCCGTACGAGGGGGCACGGCCCTCGGTGTGTCGGTCCGCATCCGCCCGGGCGACTCGACGGCGGAGCCGAGGGCCGGGTCCACCCGCACGCCCGGCCGACGACGCTCATGGGCTCACCGCGGTGCGGGGGATCCGACGCGAGTACGCCGAGGACGCGGAGTCCCGGTGGCGGTTCGAGCGGGAGGCCGCCGCACACGGACGGGTCCCCACGCCATGCGCACCGGTGTCCTTACTCCCAAGTATCGACCGATTCGCGTAGGACACGCCACTTTTGCACATTCATGGGTCGCTTATGCGCCTCTCTTTACCCTGGCGGGTGTTTCCGTCGGGGGAGGCCACCACCATGCACAGCATCATCGTCGTACCGATGCAGAGCACCGGGCCTGACGACCACATTCGTCTCGGCCCCTGCGAGTCCCTGTCGTTCGGCCGTACGCCACGACCGTACGGTCCTCACCTCACCATCGTCCACGAAGGCGTGTCCCGCGAGGCCGGTGAGATCACGGCGGCGGGCGCCTACTGGAAGCTCAGCAACCTCAGTCGTGGGCAGACGTACGTCATCGAGAACCCGGAAGGCGCGGGCGAGCATGTCAAGGTCCCACCAGGACGTCTCGACGCCCCGATCCCGTTCGAGTTCTCGCGGGTCGTCATGCCCGCGGGGAGCGAACTGCTGACCTTCGAGGTCTGGGCGCCACGCCACGACTACATCGACCACACCGGTCCGCGGCACGGCGCACCCACCGAGTGCGCCTTCCCGCTCGACCGCGGCAAGCGGTACTTCCAGGTCCTGGTCGCCCTGTGCGCGCACCGCCTGCGCGACGAACCGCACGTCTCGCTGCCCACCGGCGACGAACTGGTGGAGTCGCTGCGGCCCATCTGGCCGACGGTCTCACGGACCTCGGTGCAGTGGAACGTCGACTACCTCGCGGTCAAGCTGCGTCTGAAGCCGATGCCCGACACGACACCGGGCGGCGGCCCACGCCTCAACGGCAAGAAGGAGCGTTTGGTCTCCCTGGCGCTGCGGTTCGACCTCGTCAGGGAGGACGACCTGGCGCTGCTGAGGGAGAGGATCGCACGGTGAGCGAGCGAACGACGCACGCCGTACCTGTTCCCAAGGGGTACCGCGTCGGCGCCTGGGAGGTCCGCGAGCCCATCGCCTCAGGCGGCTTCGGCACGGTGTACACCGCCCGCTGCGCGGAACCCGCCGAAGGCCTGCCGTCCGAGGCCGCCCTGAAGTTCCTGCCCACCGGCACCCGTACCCCCCGCCAGCTTCGCCACCTACAGGAACTCGCCGAACGCGAGACCGAGTTGCTGCGGCGGCTCCGGCGCCCGCGGCTCATCCGCATGTACGAGGCCCTGACCGTGGACGACCCGTCCAAGCCACTGCTCGACGGCGCCACCGTCCTCGTACTGGAACGCGCCGAGGGCTCCCTCGACCAGTTACTCGACCGGCTCGGGGAGCGGCGGTTCGGGCGGTCCGACCGCGCGGTGGCCGTCCCCGGTGGCGCCTCGCTGCTCGCCCAGATCTGCGAAGGGGTGGCTCATCTCCATCACGCCGGCTGGATCCACGGTGACCTCAAACCGGCCAACGTCCTGCTGATGGCGGACGGTTCGGCCCGGCTCGCGGACTTCAACCTGGCCGCCGAGCTGCAGGGCACCCACGCCTACTCCCCCGCGTTCACCACCGTCGACTACACAGCGCCCGAGCTCCTGTGGGCCGAGGTCGGCGAACACGGCCACCGCACCCGCCCGACCGCCGACATCTGGGCCTTCGGCGTCCTCGCCCACCTGGTTCTGACCGGAGGTCTGCCGTTCCCCGGGACGACCCCGGCCGCACGCCGCGACGCGGTCCTGCGCTACGCCAAGGGCCACGAGGAACTGCGTCTCTCGCCCGAACTGCCGCACCTCTGGCGGCAGATCGTCACCGACTGCCTGGCGCCCACGCACGAGGTCCGCGTCATCCACACCGCTCAGTCCCTGCTCCGCAGGGTCGAGCCCGCAGCCGGAGCCGCCCGCTCCCCCCGCCTGCCCCGGCTCCAACCGCGACGTGGTCCCCACCCGGCCCTGCTGGGCGGACTGGCCGCTCTCGCGGCGGTCTCGCTCGTCACGGCCGGCCTGCTGGCGATGCGCGAACCCGCCCCGCAGGGGTGGGCACGCTGCAACCGGGGAGACATCTGCTTCTTCTCGAAGGCCGGCGGGCAGGGCGAGATGTGCAACTGGTACGACTACGACCTCGACTGGCACGACGAGTTCATCCCCTGCGCATGGGTGAAGGACAGCAGGCCGAAGTCGGCCTTCAACAACGGGCACATCGACCCCGAGTTCGTCGTCGTCCAGCTCTTCAGCGAGCCCGACTACAAGAATCCGAGCGGCTGCGTCCTGGACCAGGCCAAGGTCAACTTCCCGGGCGACGGCCCACTCGTCCGCTCCCACAAGTGGGCGCCGACCTGTTCAGGAGGGTCTGCGCGGGGCGGGTCACCCTAGGAACTCCCAGGTACCGGCCCGGCGATCGCCCACCCATCCTTGACGTGTCACGGCAACACACGGGATGCGGGCATCGGATCCGCTTCCGCGCAACGGGGAAGAAACGGGGAACATCTCATGCGCACAAACACGCCCGTAGGCCGAAAGACGGCCGCCGCCCTCGGTGCCACCGCGCTGGCACTGGCCCTGGGCGCGGGGATCGGCACCGGTACGTCGTACGCCGACCAGCCCTCCGACGCCCGGTCCGCCGGTGTGGCGGCGGATGCGGCCAAGCCCAAGTTCCAGATGCCGTTCAAGTGCGACACCGTGTGGCAGCTCAACACCTGGGGCCACAACCCGGCCATCGACATCGTCGTGAACGGCAACCCCGGGTCCGACGGCAGGCCGGTCTATCCCGGCTACCCGGGCACGGTGGTCAAGGCGTCCTACGACACGGGCGCCGGCAACATGATCATCATCAAGCACGGCGGTGGCTGGTACACGGCGTACTACCACCTGCAGGACGAGCCCACCAGGTACGTCGACGTGGGCGAGCAGGTCGGCGCGAAGACGCAGATCGGCCGCATCGGCTCCACCGGCAGCAACGGGGGGAGCTGGGCGCACCTGCACTACGAGCAGCGCTACAAGGAGAAGGGCATCCCGACCCAGGAAGACCGCGAGGCAGTGGACTTCAACGGCAGGACGTACACGGGCCACAACGAGCAGTGGACGGACGTCGTCAGCAAGAACTGCTGACGACCCGCTTCGCGAACGGAACGACAGGGGTGCGCCGCTTCGAGCGGCGCACCCCTGTGGCGTACCGGGCCCGGGCCCGTCAACGAGCCCGCGAGTCGGCGGTCAGCAGTCCAACCGGGCCGTCGCCCCGTTGACCGTCTCAGCACGACGAGTCGGGCCGGGGTCCGCTCCTCCTCGACGCGCGCCACCTCAGCGCGCTCCTGGGTCGCCCGCCGCTGGAGCGTGTGGCCGACACCCGCCGGCATGACGGTGTGGTGCGCATTGTCCACCTGACATGTCATAGGTACCCATACCTCCCAGCCCCGACCAGCATGGTCATGGCACGACAGCAGATCCTCAACACAGCAACGGGGAAAGGGCCCATCATGAGCCTTCGCACGACACGCACTCGTCTCGGCGCCGGAATGGTCGCCGCTCTCGCCGCCGGCGCCCTGGCCGTGAGCGCCGCCCCGGCCTCGGCCTCGGCCTCCGCCGGCTACATCAACGGAGGCGGCGCCTACTCGAACGACTTCGGCGACGAGGGCGAGCTGTCCACCTCGTCGTACTCGAACTCGGGCGCCACCTGCCTGTGGCAGCAGATCCTGTGGGCGGAGGGTGCCACCGAGTCCAACGGCACCGCCTACGACTTCTCCGACATCGACGGCAAGTTCGGATCCAACACGAAGTACGCCACGGAGAAGCTGCAGGCGCGCTGGGGGCTGAGCGACGACGGCAGGGTCGGCTCCGACACGTTCGGCTACGCCGACAGCAAGCTGAGGTACTCGTCGGGGAACACGGGGTCGGGCGAGTGGCTCCGCGTCAAGTACGACGGGCGGGACCGCAACCTCGACCTCCTCCGCGCCACCGACGGCAAGTACATCATCTACACCTCCGGCTCCCAGTCCGGAGGCGGCCCGGTGTACGCCGCGTACAACGACAACTACTGCGACTGACCCGCGTCCACGCCTCGCGCCGCGGTGAGCCTCTGGGTTCCGGTGCTCACCGCGGCCCGATTCTGCGAAGCGATCGCGTCGGGCGCGTGCGCGTGCGCCACGGTCATCCGCATGTACGGCACCCTCACCGTCGACGACCCGGACCACCCCGAACTCGACGGCGCCACCGTCCTCACGCCGAACCGGGCCGAGGGCTCCCTGGACCCCGTAGCCGGAACAACCGGTTCCCCGGCGTCCTCGCGCATGCCGTCCTGACCGGCTCATTGCCGACTGCCCGGCGCCACGGCTCCAGATCCACACAGGACTCCAGATCCACACAGGAGGAGGGCCCGCCGGTACGAGACCGGCGGGCCCTCCTCGTGCTCGTGCGGCTCAGTGGAAGAAGTGCCGTGTCCCCGTGAAGTACATCGTGATCCCGGCCTTCTGCGCGGCCTCGACGACCAGCTCGTCGCGGACCGAACCGCCGGGCTGGACGATGGCCTTGACGCCGGCGGCGCTCAGGACGTCGATGTTGTCCGGGAAGGGGAAGAAGGCGTCCGAGGCCACGTACGAGCCCGCGGCCCGCTCGGCCCCGGCCCGCTCCACCGCCAGCTTGCAGGAGTCGACGCGGTTGACCTGCCCCATCCCGACGCCCACCGAGGCACCGTCCTTGGCGAGCAGGATCGCGTTGGACTTGACCGCGCGGCAGGCCTTCCAGGCGAACGCCAGCTCGGCCAGCTCGTCGGCGGAGAGGGCGTCCCCGGTCGCGAGGGTCCAGTCGGCCGGGTCGTCGCCGTCCGCCTGGAGCCGGTCGGTCACCTGGAGGAGCGCACCGCCGTCGACGGGCTTGAGCTCGACCGGGTTGCCGGGCGCGCCCGCCGCCTTGAGGACACGGATGTTCTTCTTCTTGGCGAGGGCTTCGAGCGCGCCGTCCTCGTAGTCGGGCGCGACGATGACCTCGGTGAAGATCTCGGCGACCTGCTCGGCCATCTCCTTCGACACCGGGCGGTTGACCGCGATCACACCACCGAACGCCGACAACGGGTCACACGCGTGCGCCTTGCGGTGCGCCTCGGCGACATCCGCGCCGACCGCGATACCGCAGGGGTTCGCGTGCTTGATGATCGCGACGGCCGGCTCGTCGTGGTCGTACGCGGCACGGCGCGCGGCGTCCGTGTCCGTGTAGTTGTTGTACGACATCTCCTTGCCGTGCAGCTGCTCGGCCTCGGCGAGACCGCCGGTCCCGGAGACGTACAGCGCGGCGGGCTGGTGCGGGTTCTCGCCGTAGCGCAGGGTGTGCGCGCGCTCCCAGGTGGCCCCGAGGAAGTCGGGGAACTGCGAGTCGTCGGCGGGCGCGTAGGAGGACGCGAACCAGGAGGCCACGGCGACGTCGTACGCGGCCGTGTGCTGGAAGGCCTCCGCGGCGAGCCGCTTGCGCGTGGTGAGGTCGAAGCCGCCGGCCTGCACGGCCGCGAGGACGTCGGCGTACCGGGCGGGGCTGGTGACGACCGCGACGGAGGGGTGGTTCTTGGCGGCGGCGCGGACCATCGACGGGCCGCCGATGTCGATCTGCTCGACGCACTCGTCGGGGGTGGCCCCGGAGGCCACGGTCTCCCGGAACGGGTAGAGGTTCACGACGACGAGGTCGAACGGCTCGACGCCCAGCTCGGCGAGCTGCTGCCGGTGGTCCTCCAGCCGGAGGTCGGCGAGGATGCCCGCGTGCACCTTGGGGTGCAGGGTCTTGACCCGGCCGTCCAGGCACTCGGGGAAGCCGGTCAGCTCCTCCACCTTGGTGACGGGGACACCGGCAGCGGCGATGCGCCCGGCGGTGGACCCGGTGGAGACGAGTTCGACGCCCGCCTCGTGCAGGCCGCGCGCGAGGTCTTCGAGGCCCGTCTTGTCGTAGACGCTGACGAGCGCGCGACGGATGCCCCGCTTGCCGCTCTCGGCCGTGACAGTGCTGTCGGCGGTCACTGGATAACTACCTTTCGTCCCTCAATGCGATAGCCGTTGCGGGCGAGCCGCCCCACGACATCGACGAGCAGCCTTCGCTCGACTTCCTTGATGCGCTCGTGCAGAGCGCTCTCGTCGTCCTCGTCCCGGACCTCCACCACGCCCTGCGCGATGATCGGCCCGGTGTCGACGCCGTCGTCGACGAAGTGGACGGTGCAGCCGGTGACCCGGGCGCCGTACGCGAGCGCGTCCCGCACCCCGTGGGCCCCCGGGAAACTGGGGAGGAGGGCCGGGTGGGTGTTGACGAACCGCCCACCGAACCGCGCCAGGAACTCCTTCCCCACGATCTTCATGAACCCGGCGGAGACGACGAGATCGGGCTCGTACGCGGCGACGGCCTGGGCGAGCGCCGCGTCCCACTCGTCACGGGTCTCGTACTCCTTGACCCGGCACACGAAGGTCGGCAGCCCGGCACGCTCGGCACGGGCGAGCCCCTCGATGCCACCGCGGTCGGCCCCGACGGCCACGATCTCGGCGCCGTATGCCTCGACACCGGTCGAGGCGATGCCGTCCAGCAGCGCCTGGAGGTTGGTGCCGGATCCGGAGACCAGCACGACGAGGCGCTTGGCCACGGGCTTGGCGGCCACGGTGGGGCCCTTTCTACGGGTTCTACGGGGAACGTTCGGTCCGCCGAATGTGTACTTGTGCATTCATACGAATGCTTCGCGTCCCCGGATACGGGGAAGTCTACGAAGCGGCCGACCGTCAGCAACGATACCGGCACACCGGACGGCCCCCGTGGGACGGGGGCGTGGCCGGGAGGTAGCGTCTGCCAGGAGCGGACTCGGGAACGCGGTCGGTGTGCGGGGCGTTCACGAAGTGACAGCTCATGCGCTGCCGGTAGATTTCACCGCCGAGATCACTCATGGAAAGACAGAGATCACGGCAGAGACCACGACCGGGATCACGACCGAACTCACCGCCGAGTTCACCTACGGACTTCACCGCCGCCAGGCACGCCTTCGAGTTCACACTGAGCGCACCTCCGAGTTCACCGCCGTAGTCACCGCCCTGTTCACCGCCGTATTCACCAAGGGGAAGACGCACTCCTGATGCCGGACCGCAGCCTCCGCCTTCCTTCGCTCCTGATGCACGAGCGGAGTTCCTCGCCCACGCCTCCGCGCGAGAGCGAGGACACCCCCGAGCAGTCCGGGCAGCCCGGTCGGGGCCAGGGCACGGGCTCTTCGGACGACAATCCGTTCGCGCCGCCGCCCGAGGGCACGCCCGACCGGCCGTGGCAGCCGCGCCGGCCCGACGGCCAGGGTTCCGACGACGGAGCGGGGCGCGGTGGCGGTCATTCACCCTGGGGCAGTCAGTGGAGCGACCGGCAGCCCGGCCGCTCGTCCGGCGGACCCTTCGGTGAGCGTCCGGGCGGCCAGGGTGGACCGGGCGGTCCCGGCCAGGGCTCCGAGGGCGGTCCGGGCAGCGGGCTGCGCTGGGACCCGACGGACCCCTCCCAGCGTCGCGCGCGGTACTCGTTGCTCTGCGGCATGTGGGCCTTCTTCTTCGCCCTCTTCGCCTGGCCGTACGTCGCGCTGCTGCTCGGCTCCCTGGCCGTGTACTGGGCCGTCAGCGCCCTGCGCGCCAAGCCCGGCACCCCGGACCCGGACCGGCCGGCGACCCCCGAGCCGAGCGGCCGTCCTCAGAAGACGGCGGCCATCAGCGGCCTGGTGACCTCCACGATCGCCCTCGTCATCGTGGCCATCACCTTCACGGCCCAGTTCGTGTACCGGGACTACTACACCTGCGTCAACGACTCCCTGACCACCACCTCCGCGAAGTCCTGCAAGGAACTCCTGCCGGAGGGGCCGCTGCGGCAGGTGCTGGGCGCGCAGTAGGGGCGCCGAGCCAGAGCGAAGGATGAAGGCGCGTCGTCGGTGGTCCCGGCGGCGCGCCTTCACCTCGTCAGACGGCCTCCCCGGAAGTGGGGTCGGGGGTGGGGGCGGAAGCGTGGCCAGAGATGGAGCCGGAGCCGGAGTGAGGGGTGCGTCTGTGCTCGTCCCGGCCGGTTGACGACGCCTCGCGCAGCGCCGCCCAGCGGGCCGCGCGGGAGTCCGGGTCCCAGACGGGCTGGGGTGCGGGGGTGGTGGACTCATAGGCGTACGGGTCGAGGGCGTCGTACGGTGCGAGGGCGTCGGTGGAGCTGATGCCGTAGCCGAGGTCGGCGTTGCCACCGAAGCCCGGGCTGGGACGGAGACGGGGAGCGGCGTCGGCTCCGGCTCCGGCTCCGGCTCCGGCTCCGGCGGCGGATGTGGAGCCGGCCGGGGTCGGCGGCTCGACCGGACACGGCTTCGTTCTGGAGAGCCACGTCGGGAACCTGCGGGAGCGTTTCGGAAGGGGCTGCGGCTGCGACTGCGGTGGGTAGGTCGGCGCCGTCGACCGCTCGGTGCGCCGGGCCCCGGTTCGGGGCTCGCCCGATGCGTCGGCCGTCGTCACGTCCCGGCCACCGGAGCCACCCCGGACAGCCTC
>NZ_LRTR01000199.1 GCF_001550375.1 Streptomyces europaeiscabiei
CGAGCACCGGTGGGCGCCACCCGCCCGGAGGCCGCCCGCCGGGTGCCGCGCTGGCCGAGCCGCGCCTCGGAAACGCCAGCGGGCCCGTACCCCGGGCAAGGGGGACGGGCCCGCAAAAGGCTCAAGCCGAGCTGAAGATCAGCCGCCGAGGATCTCGCGCGCGAGCTTCGCCGTCTCGGTGGGCGTCTTGCCCACCTTGACGCCGGCGGCCTCAAGGGCCTCCTTCTTGGCGGCGGCCGTACCGGAGGACCCGGAGACGATGGCGCCGGCGTGGCCCATCGTCTTGCCCTCGGGCGCGGTGAAGCCGGCGACATAACCGACGACCGGCTTCTTCACGTTCGCCTTGATGAAGTCGGCGGCCCGCTCCTCCGCGTCGCCACCGATCTCACCGATCATCACGATGAGGTCGGTGTCGGGGTCGGCCTCGAACGCGGCGAGCGCGTCGATGTGCGTCGTACCGATGACCGGGTCGCCACCGATGCCGACGGCCGACGAGAAGCCGATGTCACGGAGCTCGTACATCATCTGGTACGTCAGCGTGCCGGACTTCGAGACGAGACCGATGCGGCCCGGCTTGGTGATGTCACCGGGGATGATGCCGGCGTTCGACTGGCCGGGGGTGATCAGACCCGGGCAGTTCGGGCCGATGATCCGGGTCTTGTTGCCCTTGGACACGGCGTACGCGTAGAACGCGGCCGAGTCGTGGACCGCGATGCCCTCGGTGATGACGACCGCGAGGGGGATCTCGGCGTCGATGGCCTCGACGACGGCGGACTTGGCGAAGGCCGGCGGCACGAAGAGGACGGACACGTTGGCGCCCGTCTTCTCGATCGCCTCGGCGACGGTGCCGAAGACCGGGATCTCGGTGCCGTCGACGTCGACGGAGGTGCCCGCCTTGCGCGGGTTCACGCCACCGACGATGTTGGAGCCGTCCGCCAGCATGAGCTTGGTGTGCTTCATGCCCGTGGCACCGGTCATGCCCTGGACGATGATCTTGCTGTCCTTGTTCAGGAAGATAGCCATGGCTGTTCTGTCCCTCTTCCCTTACTTCGCAGCCGCGAGCTCGGCGGCCTTGTCGGCCGCGCCGTCCATGGTGTCCACGCGCTGCACCAGCGGGTGGTTGGCGTCGGAGAGGATCTTGCGACCCAGCTCGGCGTTGTTGCCGTCGAGGCGGACAACGAGGGGCTTGGTGACTTCCTCGCCCTTGTCCGCGAGCAGCTGCAGCGCCTGCACGATGCCGTTGGCGACCTCGTCACAGGCGGTGATGCCACCGAAGACGTTGACGAACACGGACTTGACGTCCGGGTCGCCGAGGATGATCTCCAGGCCGTTCGCCATGACGGCGGCGGAGGCGCCACCGCCGATGTCGAGGAAGTTGGCGGGCTTGACGCCGCCATGGTTCTCACCGGCGTACGCGACGACGTCCAGGGTGCTCATGACGAGACCCGCGCCGTTGCCGATGATGCCGACCTCACCGTCGAGCTTGACGTAGTTGAGGTTCTTCTCCTTGGCCGCGGCCTCGAGGGGGTTCGCGGCCGCGTGGTCGACGAGCTCCTCGTGGTCGGGGTGGCGGAAGTCCGCGTTCTCGTCCAGGGAGACCTTGCCGTCGAGGGCGATGACCTCGCCGGAGGCGACCTTCGCCAGCGGGTTGACCTCGACGAGGAGGGCGTCCTCCTCGATGAAGGTCTTCCACAGCGTCACCAGGACGTTGACGATCTTGTCGGCGACCTCGGCCGGGAAGTTCGCGGCCTCGACGATCTCGCGGGCCTTCTCGGGGGTCACACCCTCGTTGGCGTCGATCGGCGTCTTGGCGACGGCCTCGGGGCGGGTGGCCGCCACCTCCTCGATCTCCATGCCGCCCTCGACGGAGGCGATGGAGAGGAAGGTGCGGTTGGTGCGGTCGAGGAGGTACGAGACGTAGTACTCCTCGATGATCTCGGGCGCGGTCTCGGCGATCATCACCTTGTGGACCGTGTGGCCCTTGATGTCCATGCCGAGGATGTCCGTCGCACGCGCGACGGCCTCGTCCGGGGTGGCGGCGAGCTTCACGCCACCGGCCTTGCCACGGCCGCCGACCTTCACCTGGGCCTTGACCACGGACTTGCCACCGAGACGCTCAGTGGCTGCGCGAGCCGCCTCAGGCGTGTCGATGACTTCACCGGCCAGCACCGGTACATCGTGCTTGGCGAAGAGGTCCCTCGCCTGGTACTCGAACAGGTCCACGCGCGTCCGTCCCTATCAGTGAGCTAGCGGTTCGTTGGATGCGTGGGCGTGCCGCGAAGGGCAACGTGACGTCCGCCGTGAGTCACAAGGGAGGCGCACACGGTGTCCGAGCGCGCGGCATGTCCGTCTCGCAGGTTATCGCTGCTTCCGGGAGGCCCCTAAATCGCGGGTCACACCTGAGCGGTGATACCTGTCACATGATGCCGCGCTCACTGGCACCGCGTGCCGCGTGTGCGGGACCTCACCGGACGGGGGTACGTCCGGTGAGGTCCCTACGAGGCCCTTCACTGCCTGCGAAGGGCCCCTGACGGGTGATCTCCTCCCCAAAGGGAGAGCACCCGTCACCGCCCCCGGCTCCCGTCCGGACCGGCCGATGGCTTTCGGCTGTCCGGGGTTCGGCCGGTGGGTCGGTTGTCCATGACCACCCCTACGGGTTCGAACTCAGAGGACACCTGGGACACGGCCGGGCGTCGACGCCGGTCATCACGGGCGCGGCCTTCACGGGCGCGGCCTTCACGGGCGCGGCCTTCACGAGCGCGGCCTTCACGAGCGCGGCCTTCACGGGCACGGCCTTCACGAGGGAGCGGTGGATGTTCTTCTTCATGCGTGCGGTTCCTTCTGGAATGCGAGTCGTGGGGTGCCGGATGGGGGACCCGGATGGCCGGGAAACCGGATGGCGGGGGAGCTCACGACCGGTGACGCCGCTTTTCGTGGGTGGCCGGGAGTCCTACCGCGCCACCGTTCCGACGAGGTCCTGCTTCCGACGGCTCGGGTGGCTGGTGTCCGGACTTCCGGAAGCCGGGCCTCCGGGAGAGGGAGGGGCAGCGGGACGGCGGGCAAACCTGGTCCGGCCCCGCCGTGCAGGTACGGCGAGGGAAGAAGGCCGGCCGGCCCTAGCCGGGGAACTCCGGGATGTCCCCGTGCCGGTCCCGGGTCCCGTTCGCGACGTCGGCCGCGGGGGCGCCGGGCACGAGGCTCAGCGGCGCCCGGTCGGGAGAGGCGGCAGCCTGCGGCTCGGCGTGCCGAGGCCCGCCGTTGTCGACGGTGGAGTGCAGGCCGAGGGCACTCGTGGGAAGACCGTCGGGGCTGTGCTGCGCGGGCACCCGCACGACGGGCGCGTCCCCGGCACCGGCGTCCCGGTGAAGAGCCGATACGGCCACCGCACCGCCGACGGCGGCATCCGGCCCGTACACGACGGAGGCCGGACCGGAAGCCCGCTCACGGCCACTCCCACTGTCGCCGTCCACGGTCGAGCCCGGCCTTTCGGCCCCCTCCCGCCCCGGCTCCTGCGGCGTCACAACCACGGGCAGCGACTCCACCGGCAACGTGGTCCACGCGGGCAGTTCCGGCACCTCAGGAAGCCCCGGCATCCCGGGCAGCGACGGCACCCCGGTCACCGGCGGAAGCTGCGACCGCACCCCGGCCAGTCCCTCGGTGACCGACTCCACGAGATCACCCACCGGCACCACGACATGCTCGATGACAGGCCGCAACACCGACTCGGCCAGGGGCCGTAAGACGTCCTCGGCCACCGGCCGTGACAGCGACACCGGATCGATGACCGGCCGCACGACATCTTCGACACCCGGCCGCACGACAATCCCGGCACCCGGCTGTACCGCCCCCTCCGTCACCGGCCGCGACACCGGATCGGCCACCGACTGCACGACGTCCTCGGCCACCGGCCGTGACAGCGACACCGGATCGGCCACCCGCTCTACGACGTCCTCGGTCACCGATCGGGCAACGCGGTCGGTGACCGGCCGTACGACCCGTTCTGTGACCGGCCGGCCCATGTGCCGCTGGACCGTGTGCCGCGCGACGGCAGGTTCGTCGGTCGTCTGCGGCGCGTGGGCGGCCGTTCCGGTGACTTCGGTGGCGGCAGCGGTGACGGCAGCCGGGAGGGGAGGTGAAGTCGGCGTTCCCTCCGTCGCGCTCGCCCGCGCCCCGCAGAGAACGCCCAGCACGAACAGCCCGCCCACCAACAGCGCCACCCGCACCGGACAGCGCCCGGCGGTCCCGCGCACCATGCGCAGGACGGCGTCGGCACCGGGAAGCGCGGCTGTTGAAGTCAAGACGGGGAGGACCCTCCCGTGCGACGGAACGGCGGAGTACGAGGCGAAGATGCGCGAGATGCGAACACCCGTGTGAAGGCTGTGAAGTGTTGCCGATCCTCGCACGGGACTCCCGCCGTCGCGCAAGCCCCCTGTCACCGACGCATGGTCATGTCCTCTTTTCCACCGCCCGTGTCCGGATACCGACTGCCGCCACGGTCACGGCCACCGTCACCTGTTTCCCGTCCCGAGCCGCCTGAGCCGCACGCCCCGGCGCGGTCGAGCCGCCCGCCTGTTCACGCACTGTCCGGTATCGGCAACGGCCGCTTCTCGATCGCCGCCGCCATCACCTCCGGGAAGAGGTCGGGCGTGCAGGCGAACGCCGGTGCGCCGAGCGCCGCGAGGGCCGCCGCGTGCTCGCGGTCGTATGCCGGCGTCCCTTCGTCGGAGAGCGCGAGCAGCGTCACGAACTGCACCCCCGACGCCTTCATCGCCGCCACCCGCTTCAGCATCTCGTCACGTATCCCGCCCTCGTAGAGGTCACTGATCAGCACGACCACGGTGTCCGCGGGCCGGGTGATCTGCGACTGGCAGTACGCGAGGGCCCTGTTGATGTCCGTGCCGCCGCCGAGCTGGGTGCCGAAGAGGACGTCGACCGGGTCGTCGAGCTGGTCCGTGAGGTCGACGACCGCCGTGTCGAAGACGACGAGCCTGGTGCTGATGGACCGCATGGACGCCAGCACCGCCCCGAACACGGACGCGTAGACGACGGACGCCGCCATCGAGCCCGACTGGTCGATGCAGAGGACGACCTCCTTCTTCACCGACTGCGAGGCCCGCCCGTACCCGATGAGCCGCTCGGGCACGACCGTCCGGTACTCCGGCAGGTAGTTCTTGAGGTTGGCCGCGATCGTGCGGTTCCAGTCGATGTCGTGGTGGCGCGGCCGGTTGACGCGGGCGCTGCGGTCGAGGGCGCCGGTGAGGGTGGCCCGGGTGCGGGTCGCGAGCCGCTTCTCCAGGTCCTCGACGACCTTCCGTACGACGGCCCGCGCGGTCTCCTTCGTCGTCTCCGGCATGGCCTTGTTGAGGGAGAGGAGGGTGCCGACGAGGTGGACGTCCGCCTCCACCGCCTCCAGCATCTCCGGCTCCAGCAGCAGCGCGGACAGCCCGAGCCGGTCGATGGCGTCCCGCTGCATGACCTGGACCACGGAGGAGGGGAAGTACCTCCGGATGTCCCCCAGCCACCGCGCCACGGACGGCGCCGACGCTCCGAGCCCCGCCGAACGGTCCTGCCCCGTACGCGACTTGTCCCCCTTCCCGTACAACGCGGTCAGCGCCTGGTCCATCGCCGCGTCCCGCCCGCCGAGCGCACGCCCGGTACCGTCCGCCGATTCCCCGCCGAGCACGAGCCGCCAGCGCCGCAACCGCTCGTCGGCCGCGTTCCCGTCCGTGTCCACATCTGCCCCTGTCGTCATCCGCGCACCCCCGCACGGGGCCGGGCCCAGAGAGGCATGACCGCCACGGTCGTCGGGCGCTCACCCGACCGCGGCCCGTTTCCGTGACCGTGCACGCCCCTCGCGCCCATCGCTTCGGCGGCCCGCCTCGGCTCGCGCAGCCCGTCGGTCGTCATCCCGCCACCCCCACAAGGTCGTTGTCGTCTGCGGCCGTCCGGCCGTCGCCGTCCAGGCCCAGCAGCAGCCGCACCACCGGCAGCACCGCGTCCGCGCGGTCGCTGTCGAGGTCGTCGGCGAAGCCGGGTACGCCGACTCCGCCGGCCGCCGTGCTCCCTCGTTGGCCCGGCCCGCGCCGCACCTGTTCGCCGAGTGTCCGGCGCACCCCCGGCTCGTACGCCGAGAACGTCCGCCGCAGCAACGGCAGGACGTCCGTGAACGCGTCCCCGGACACCCCGGTGAGCCAGGCGTCCACCAGGCCGAGGAGCCGTTCGTCGTGCACGAGCAGCATCCCGCCGCCGGAGCCGCCGCCGACGAAGCCCTCGATCCACGCCGCCGCGTCCGCCGGCGCCGTCCCCGGCGACAGCACGAGCCCCATGAGTCGCGCCGCTTCGTCCTGCGCCAGCTCCCCGTCGTCCAGCAGGAGTCGTACGGCTCGCCCCCGGATCACACCCGGCACGGTGTCCCGCCCGGAGAGGATGTGGAGCACCGAGTGCCAACGGCCCCGTATTCCGCCGCCGTCCCGCGCCGTGGGTTCCCCCGCGACAGCGTCGCCGAGCAGGCCCACCGCCTCGTGCACGGCGTCGACATGGCGGCGCATCTCCTGTGCCGCCTCCGCGTCGAGCGCGGCGCACGCGGGCGGCAGCCCGACGAAGACCCGTTCGGCGAGTCCGGCGGCGACCTCGGCCAGTGCTCGGGTGTCGGTGGCGCGGACGTCGCCGTAGCGGAGGGAGCGGACCAGGGCCGGGAGCGCCTGGGCGAGGTGGCCGACGTCGGCGTCGAGGGCGGCGCGGTCGGCGAGCACGCGCATCACCACGGGCAGGGCGTCGGGGAGTGCGGCGAGGAGGCAGCGCTCGGCGAGGCCGGTGGTCTCGGCGAGCGACCCGGCCGTGACGGCGTCCGCCTCGGCCTTGGCGGTCGCCGCGGAGAGCACGGTCGTTCCCCAGACCCCGGCCTCGGCGACCCGCACCGACAGCTCCGGCTCCCAGCGCAGCCGCCAGGTCTCCCGGAACGTGCCCGTGCTGCCGCGTGAGGTCGTCGGCTCGCCCCACTCGACGCCGAGCAGCCGCAGCCGGTGCAGCAGACGGCTGCGCTCCGCGTCGTTCTCCTTGCGCAGGTCGAGCTCCGACTCCCGCTCCAACGCCTCCGGCTTGAGCCGCAGCCGCCGCTGGAGCCGTGTGAGGTCCCGCTGCAACGGCACCGCCGGCGCCGACTCCGGCACCTCTCCCAGGACATCGCCGACCACCAGCCGGTCCTGCACCAGTGACAGCGGTACGTCCGATCCGTCGCACATCACCGCGCGTACCGCGTCGGTGGTCTCGGTGAGTCCCGGCAGTGGGCGCCCGCGCATCGCGGCGAGCGTGTCGGCGAGCCGTACCGCCTCGATGACGTGTGCGGCGGAGACGATCCGGTCCTCCTCGCGCAGCAGCCCCGCCACCTTGGTCAGCCAGCGCTCCACGGGACGGTCGGGCGCGCCGAACAGATGTCCGTACCAGCCGGGCGAGTCGATGCCCGCCCCGTAGCCGCTGCCCCGGGCCAGTCTCCGGTTCGTCCACGGCACCCAGGTCATGTCGGCTCGGACCTTGGACAGCCCCTTCAGCAACGCCCGGTCGGCGGCCACGGTCCGCTTCTCCCGCAGCGCCGGCACATGCCAGGCCCCGCACACGACGGCCACGCCGTCGTCCCCGAACTCCTTCTGCGCGGCCCGCACCTGCAACCGCATGTAGGCCTCGCGCACCGGATCCCGGTCGCGCCCCCCGGTCCCGTACACCTCCCGCAGCGCCCCCATGGCCTCCTCCAGCACGGTGAACGGGGCGAACACGTCCCCGCCCGTCCCCCGGTGCTCGACCACGTCCTCCCACCACCGCTCGGCATCGTCATACCCGGCGGCTTCGGCGAGCGCGGCGAGCGGATCACCCCGGAGAGCCTCGTCCGCCCCGCCCTCGGCCGGGATCGCGTCCTCTCCTGATGCCGTCTCCTCGCCCGGTGCCGTTTCCTCGGTCGCCTCGTCCGGCCGTGAGGTCGGACCACCCGGCTCGGCGGCGGCAGCCTCCTCCCTCCCCCAGGCCAGCGTGTGGCTGGCCGGCAGGTCGATGAAGCGGGCCGGGACCCCGTGGGCCAGGGCCCATCGGATGGCCACCCACTCCGGGGAGAACTCGGCGAAGGGCCAGAAGGAGGAGCGGCCGGGCTCGTCGACGGCGTGGGCGAGGAGGGCGACCGGGGGCCGCATGTCCTCGTCGGCGGCGAGCGGGACGAGCGCGTCCGCCTCCGGTGGCCCCTCGATCAGCACGACCCGGGGCCGGGCCGCGT
>NZ_LRTR01000002.1 GCF_001550375.1 Streptomyces europaeiscabiei
GCGGGGCCAGCGGGTAGAAGAAGAAGCCGACGAGCGCGAGGACCGTGGTGAGGCCGATGGCCGTGCGGGCCCAGCGGTAGTCGGCGGGGCGGCGCCAGTAGAGGACACCGAGGACGGTCAGCGGGACCACGAAGTGGAACGACGTGTAGTAGAAGTCGAAGAAGCCCCGCAGCCAGCCGATCCCGACCACCGTGTGGTTGAACCAGTGCTCGATGTCGATGAACAGGGCCTTCTCGACCGCGAGGACCTGCCCGGCGTGCTCCTCGGCGACGGCCCGGCTGCCGGTGGCCTCCAGGCGGGTGCGCTGGTAGGCGGCGTAGGTGGCGCGGATCAGCAGCAGTTCGAGGAGCAGGTTGGGACGGGTCGCCACCCGGCGCAGCAACGGGGCCCGGGTGAAGCGGGTCTGCGCCTTCGGGGCGTACTCCGTGGGGATCGGCGCCCGGAAGTACTCCGAGGTACGGGACAGGAACGGCACGACGAGCGCGGCGGTGAGCGCTGCCAGCAGGACCACGTTGTCACGCACCGGGTGCAGAACGCCCACGTTCGGCACCATCATCTTCGCGGGCAGCGTCATCACCAGGACGACGGCGACCGGCCACACGTACCGCGCCGAGGCCTTCCTGCCGACCCGGCCGACCACCGCGAGCAGCACCCACAGCAGCTGGTGCTTCCAGGACGTCGGCGAGACGGCGACCACGACACAGCCGGTGAGGGCGACCGCGAGCAGCAACTGTCCGTCGCGGGCGTAGTGGATGGCCCTCCGCATGCCGAGTGCGGCGACGGCGGCGGCCAGCGCGAAGAAGACGACGATCTCCAGCGGGCCCGTGAGGCCCAGCCGGAGCAGCGCGCCGTGCAGGGACTGGTTGGCGAGGTCGTCCGCCCGGCCGCCGAGGCCGACCCCGGCCAGGTGGTGCACCCAGTAGGCGTACGAGTCGTGCGGCATCACCGCCCAGGCCAGCGTGGTGGCCCCGGCGAACGTGATCCCGGTGCTCGCGGCGGCCCGGCGGCGGCCGGTGAACCACAGCAGCGGCACGAACAGCAGCACGGTCGGCTGGAAGGCCGCGGCGAGCCCTATGCAGACCCCGCTGGCGCGCTCGCCCCGGACCGCGAAGCAGCCCGCCAGGACGAGCAGGACGGGGAGGATGCTGGTCTGGCCCAGATACAGCGTGTTGCGCACCGGCAACGACAGCATCAGCAGGGTGACCGCGACGGGGGCCGCGAGCAATGCCGTGCGGCGGGTGACGGGCTGGGGCAGGGCGCGGGCGGCGACCAGGCCGAGGGCGACGACCAGGAGGAGGGTGCCGAAGGTCCACCCCCAGCCGAGCGCCTGTTCCGTCGCACGGGTGAGGGGCTTGAGGACGAGGCCGCCGAACGGCGTACCGGCGAACCGCGTCGAGTCGTACAGCGAACCCGTGACATGCAGGACACCGTCCGGTCCGACCCAGGTCTCCAGGTCGGTCAGCCGCTCCCCACTGGCCGTGTGCAGCACGACCGCGATCTGCCGCGCCGCCAGGACCGCGGCGACCAGCCAGAGCACGACGCGAACCGTCCCCAACCGGGCCGCCGCACCCGTGCCCACGGCACCGCCCGGTCTGCCCTGCTCCGCGTTCGCCACGCCCTGCCGTCCCTCCGGCATCGTTCGCCGCCCCATGGAAATGCTCGCACCGCCCTTGTCGTCAGACGGGGGCACCCCCCGCTTCACCTCACAGCCGCCCAGGTTTGGGGTGCGTCCCCCTTTGAGAGGGAGCCGGCGGTGGATCGGTGCGGGCGCCAGCAGCATGCTGGTGCGCCCGCACGATGGTGGAGTCGACCGAGATGTCCCAGTCGATCTCGCCCGCAGCGTCAGCCTGGGCTTGGACCTGCTGGAGCAGGCGCTCCCAGGGCCCGTCGGCCGACCACAATCGGTGTGGCCTGCACACGGTCTTCCACGGACCGGACCGTTCGGGCAGGTTACGCCGCTGAGCGCCTGTCCATACCTGGCGCGGAATCCCGTCGATCATCTGCCGGGTGATGCCGCCACCTGCCACAACGCCTGTGGCTGAGCGGCAGGAACGGCCGCAGTCGTTCCCACTCGGCATCCGCCAGATCACCCCGGCCCCTGTCCACATCAACGATCCCAACGCGCAGTGCTCACATGCGACCGGACGAGTCCTGGTTGCACATCAGGCCTACCTCCTGTGCGGTGAGGAAGACCTCGGACCCGTTGTCCATGCCGCTCGCGATGTGGTTGGCGATGGGGCGGAACCGTGAGGCCTCGGAGATGGCGATGATGTAGCGCAGCATGCCGCGCGCCTGGGCGGTGCGGTCGGTGCCTCCGATGCCGAGGTCTTTGAGGCTGCTCTCGAGGCTGGACCCGCTCAGATTGACGGCGGCCAGCGACTGGTTCGCGACGCGGGTGAGGGCGTCGTAGTCCTCTTTGCCGAGGAACCAGTTGTCGTGGGTGGCGTCGTCCTTGTGGGGGACGTCGGAGGTGAGGTTCAGGACGAAGTCGTGTGAGGTGTCACTGGAGAAGAACCGCACGACGTAGAAGTCGCTGAGCCGTACGGTCGCATGCACCGTGGGGGCTCGGTTGCCGCTACTGATCACAATGTCGGCGAAACTCCGGCTCTCCGGGGTGTCGGTGACGGCGAGGTTCATCCCGGTGTCGGCGTTGGTCGTGTGGCGGCCGTCGGCGGAGGTTGCGGCGAGCTTCCGCAACTGGTCGAGCATGGTCAGGTAGGCGCCCGGGCCGCGGTTGATATCCCAGCGGACCTGTGGGGAGCCGACGTGCTTCTTGCCGACGAAGGGCACCAGGAATCCGAGGAGGACGGACAAAGTGACCGCGGCCAGGACGCTGATGGGCAAGGTGTGCTCCGGAACCGTTCGACGTGCAGCGATGTCACGACCGACGCTCACAGCCGGGAAGTTGTTTTACAGCCCCCTTTTGCCACCGCAGACAATTCCGGAGGGTCGAGTTCCAATTGCTTGTCCGGATATGGGGTTTTCGTCGCTTCCTGTGTCTGCCTCACTGGCGTTCACCCCCGAGACCACGACTGTGGACGCGAGCAGTGCGCGCAAGCGACGGGTCGCGGAACTCGCCACGCAGCCCGCTATCGACACCTGTGAGGAACATCTGGCGCTCGACACGCTGATGCAGGGCGCCACCGGCGTACGGGGGCTGCACGGCAACCTGCACGATGCCCTGCCCGCCTCTTCGTGCCGGTGGGGCCGAAGCCCTCGCCCGCGCGCTTGCGCCGCCGCACGTTTCCCGGAGCGATGGCGGCGCCGGCCAGGCCACGGCAGTGAGAAACAGGCTGCAGGAGTCGTTCGGGCAGCAGTTGGTGTCAGCGACCGGCGGAAGCGTCCGACCCCGGGTCCTCGTCCCGGCGAGGAATGTGACGGGAGGGCGGGTACGCGTCGTACCGGGGCAAGTCCTGTGCTGGATCGAGGTCGGACGGCATGGGCTGGTGCAGGCGGTACTCGGCGTACTGGGCAGCCGACCCGGCACTTTCATGATCCACGGAGACGGTCAGTGGCAGACCCGC
>NZ_LRTR01000020.1 GCF_001550375.1 Streptomyces europaeiscabiei
TCACCGCCGCGCTGCCCCGTGCGCTCGGCACCCTGCGCGACCAGGCCCTCGTGTGGGGCGCCGACGACCGCCTCCGCCTCGTGCGCACGGCCCGTGAGCTGCTCGCCCCCTCGCCGCAGCACCCCTCCCCCACCGGTCTCGGCCCGACCGTCGCGGAGGCCACGGCGGGCATGTCGCCGGGGCGGGTGCAGGAGATCGTGGCGCAGGCCGGTCTGGCGAGCACCCACGACTCGGTGTCGGCCGTCACCGGTCTCAGCGGGCTCTTCACCGACCGTCGCCGCATGGCCGCGCTCCTCGCCTCCGCGCCCCCCGAGTCCCTCGACGTCCTGACCCGCCTGGTGTGGGGTCCGCCGTACGGGCAGGTCACCGCCAAACCGGCGGCCCATCTGCGGTGGCTGCTGGACCGGGGCCTGCTCCTGCCGACCGCCCCCGGCACGGTCGTCATCCCCCGCGAGGTCGCCCTGCATCTGCGGGCGGGACGGGCGCACCGGGAGGTCCAGCCGGTACCGCCGCCCGTCGAGGCGACGGCCGCACACCGTCCACAGGTTGTGGACGCGACGGCGGCCGGCCAGGCGTACACCGCGCTGGCGACCATGGAGGAGCTGCTGAAGGACTGGGACGAGGGCGGGCCGGGCGTCCTGCGCGCGGGCGGGCTCAGCGTGCGGGACCTGAAACGGACCGCCGTGGCCCTCGACCTGCCCGAACCCGCCGCCGCGTTCTGGGTCGAACTCGCCTACGCCGCCGGACTGCTGGCCTCGGACGGCGAGGCCGACGAACGCTACGCCGCCACCCCCGCGTACGACGAGTGGCTGGAGCAGCCCCCCGCCGAGCGCTGGGCACGGCTCGCCACGGCCTGGCTGACGGCGACCCGTACGCCGGGTGTGATCGGTGAGCGGGACGCCAAGGACCGTACGTTGTCGGCGCTGGGCCCGGGGCTTGACCGGTCGGCCGCGCCCGAGGTGCGCCACCGGGTCCTCGCGCTGCTCGCCGGGCTCCCCGAGGGCACCTCTGCCACCCCCGCCTCCGTACTGGCCCGCCTCCACTGGGAACGCCCCACCCGCGGCGCCCAGCAGTCCTCACCGCCCCAGCAGCCACCCGCACCGCACGCGCAGTCGGCGCAGCCGTCCCGTCAGGGCGAGGACCTGCGCGCCCGGATCGCCCGGTGGACGCTCTCCGAGGCCGAGTCGCTCGGCGTCACCGGGCGCGGCGCACGACCACCATCAGCTGGGCCCGCTGCGCCACGGACAGCAGCACCTGCCCGGCGCTGCCCATCTCGACGTGCTGGGTGACGGGCACCTCGGGAAAGCGCTCCCGCAGCGGCTCCAGCGCGGCGGAGAGGGCCTTCCTCTCGTACGGTTCCAGGCCGCCGGCCTCGTCGAGGAGCTTCAGCGAGCCGGGGCTGTACGCGTACAGCGGCGGCAGTGCCCACGCCCGCACCGCGCGCAGGGACGCCCCGCGTGCCGCCGCCGTCTCGAACGCGAACCGCAGGACGTCGGCGCTGTCCTCCGGTGCGCCCTGCTGCCCCACGACGACCTCTCGGCCGGCGGCCTCGCCCGCCGGGCTGTCCTCGGCACGGACGAGCACGACGGGACGCGGCGACTCGACGATCACCTGCTGCCCGACGGAGCCCAGCAGGAAGCCGACCACCGCGCCGTGACCGCGCGAGCCGAGCACCAGCGTCTCGGCGTCCTCGGCGGCGCCGACCAGTTTCTCGACGGGCGGACCCTCCACCAGCTCCGTCGTCACCGCCAGGTCCGGGTGCCGTTCGGAAACGCCCCGCGCCGCCTCCGCGAGCGCCTCCCGGGCCCACCGCACCTGTCCGTCCCGGTCCACACTGATCGCCTCGTGCGGCTCCCACCGCCACGCGTGCATCACCCGCAGCGCCAGGCCCCGGCGTACGGCCTCCCGGCCGGCCCACGCCAGCGCGGCGAGGCTCTCGGGCGTGCCGTCCACTGCGGCGGTGATCGGGCGCGTCGTCATCGGCCACCTCTCTGTAGTCACATGGCTGACACGCCCAGTCTTCACTACCCTCGCCGCATGGCCTTGGAGTGGGAGCAGATCGTGGTGGACTCGGCGGACCCGGTCGCGCTGGGGCGCTGGTGGGCGGAGGCGCTCGGGTGGGTGGTGGTCGACGACTCCCCCGAGGAGTACGAGATCCGTCCGGCCCCGGACCGCCTTCCCGGCCTCCTGTTCGGGCTCGATCCGGGGGCCAAGACCGTCAAGAACCGCCTGCACCTCGACTTCCGCCCCGTCGACCAGGCGGCGGAGGTCACCCGCCTCCTCGCTCTCGGCGCCCGGCACGCGGACGTCGGACAGAGCGGTGACGAGCCATGGGTGGTGCTCGCGGACCCGGAGGGCA
The DNA here is from genome assembly GCF_001550375.1 of Streptomyces europaeiscabiei. Taxonomy (GTDB): domain Bacteria; phylum Actinomycetota; class Actinomycetes; order Streptomycetales; family Streptomycetaceae; genus Streptomyces; species Streptomyces europaeiscabiei. Next base: position 2,360 of record NZ_LRTR01000020.1, read on the forward strand.
ACGAGTTCTGCGTACTGGCCGCGCGCAGGAGGTGAGGCCGCTGCCGGGGCCCCGGGGCCGCGCCTGCCGGGAAACCGGGCGAACCCCCACGGCCGAACATACGATGGGCCCATTGGCTAGGGGTGGAGGCGTATGACTCAGGCTGTCGGTGCGGCGCGGAACGTGATCCTCACCGTGGATGACGATCCGGGGGTGTCCCGTGCCGTGGCACGGGACCTGCGGCGCAGATACGGCGAGTCGTACCGGATCGTGCGGGCGGAGTCGGGGCAGTCGGCGCTGGAGGCCCTGCGGGAGCTGAAGCTGCGCGGGGACCAGGTGGCGGTGATCCTGGCCGACTACCGGATGCCGGAGATGAACGGCATCGAGTTCCTAGAACAGGCGCTGGACGTCTATCCGGGGGCGCGGCGCGTCCTGCTCACCGCGTACGCCGACACCGGCGCGGCGATCGACGCGATCAACGTCATCGACCTCGACCACTACCTGCTGAAGCCGTGGGACCCGCCGGAGGAGAAGCTCTATCCGGTCCTGGACGACCTGTTGCAGGCCTGGCGGGCCGCCGACCGTACGTGTGTGGGCACCACGAAGGTGGTCGGGCACCGGTGGTCGGCGCGGTCGTCGGGCGTACGGGAGTTCCTGGCGCGCAACCAGGTGCCGTACCGCTGGTTCTCGTCGGACGAGCCGGAGGGGCGGCGGCTGCTCGCGGCGGCCGGTACGGACGGCGAGCGGCTGCCGCTGGTCGTCACCCCGGACGGTACGCCGCTGGTCGCGCCGGAGGACCCGGAGCTGGCGGAGCGGGTGGGGCTGGCGACGACACCGGCCCAGGACTTCTACGACCTGGTCGTCATCGGCGGCGGACCCGCCGGGCTCGGCGCGGCCGTGTACGGGGCCTCGGAGGGGCTGCGGACGCTGCTCGTCGAAAGGTCGGCCACGGGCGGGCAGGCCGGGCAGAGTTCACGCATCGAGAACTACCTCGGGTTCCCCGACGGGGTGTCCGGCGGCCAGCTCACCGGCCGGGCGCGGCGCCAGGCCACCAAGTTCGGGGCGGAGATCCTCACCGCACGCGAGGTGAGCGGCCTGGAGGTGAACGGTGCGGCGCGGACCATCCGGTTCTCCGACGGTTCGGCGGTCGCCGCGCACAGCGTGATCCTGGCGACCGGCGTGTCGTACCGGCAGCTCGCCGCGCCGGGCTGCGCGGACCTCACCGGCTGCGGTGTGTTCTACGGCTCCGCGCTCACCGAGGCCGCCGGCTGCCAGGGTCACGACGTGTACATCGTGGGCGGCGCCAACTCGGCCGGGCAGGCCGCGATGTACCTGTCCCGTGGCGCCAAGTCGGTCACCCTCCTCGTCCGCGGCGAGTCGCTCACCGCGTCCATGTCGCACTATCTGATCCAGCAGCTCGCCGAGGCGCCGAACGTCTTCGTGCGCCCCGGCACGGTCGTCGACGCCGCGCACGGCACGAACCAGCTGGAGCAGCTGACGCTGAAGGACCTGGCGAGCGGGCGCGAGGAACTCGTCGACGCGCAGTGGCTGTTCGTCTTCATCGGCGCCGAGCCGCACACCGACTGGCTGGAGGGGACCGTCCTCCGCGACGAGCGCGGGTTCATCGTGGCCGGGCCCGACATGACCAGTGACGGGGGTCCGCCGGCGGGCTGGGAGCTGGACCGCCCGCCGTACCACCTGGAGACCAATGTGCCCGGTGTGTTCGTCGCCGGGGACGCGCGGTCGCAGTCCGCGAAGCGGGTCGCGTCCGCGGTGGGAGAGGGAGCGATGGCCGTGATGCTGGTGCACAGGTATCTGGAGCAGTCATGACAACCGTACGGGCGTCGTCGTGAGCGGGCGGCCGTCGCCGTGCGACCGGGCCGAGCTGAGCAGGCTGTTCCTGTTCGAGAAGCTGGACGACGGGCAGTTGGACCGACTCTGCCGTGAGGGCCGGGTGGAGCGGTTCGAGCCCGGCCATGTCTACCGCGAGGGCGAGGCGGCCACCTGCTTCTTCGTGCTCCTGGAGGGCACGCTGGTGATGTCCCGGCAGGTCGGCGACGACGACGTGGAGATCAGCCGCAGCTCCCAGGCCGGCGTGTACGCGGGCGCCTTCCAGGCGTATCTCGGCGACCAGGCGGACCAGGCCCGTTACAAGGGCTCCATGCGGGTCACGGTCCCCTCGCGGTTCTTCGTTCTCCCCGCGGCCTCCTTCGCCCGGATCATGCGCGACTGGTTCCCCATGGCCGTCCATCTGCTGGAGGGCCTGTTCTTCGGCAGTCAGAACACCCAGCGCACGATCGGCCAGCGCGAACGTCTGCTGGCCCTCGGCTCGCTGTCCGCCGGGCTCACCCATGAACTCAACAACCCCGCCGCGGCGGCCGTACGGGCCACCTCCGCGTTGCGGGAGCGGGTGGCCGGGATGCGGCACAAGCTCGGGGTCATCGCCGCCGGGCCGTACAAGCGGGCCATGCTGGAGTCGCTGGTCGATCTGCAGGAGCGGACGGCCGAGCAGGTCGCCAAGGCGACCCCGCTCAGTCCGCTGGAGGCCTCCGACCGGGAGGACGAACTGTCGGACTGGTTCGACGACCACGGCATCGCGGGCGGCTGGCAGCTCGCGCCGAACTTCGTACAGGCCGGGCTCGACACCGACTGGCTGGACCAGGTCGCGGCCGCCGTGGACGAGCACACCCTCGAAGGCGCGGTCCGCTGGCTCAACTACACCGTCGAGACCGAGCTGTTGATGAACGAGATCGAGGACTCCACCACCCGTGTCAGCCGGCTCGTCGACGCGGCCAAGCAGTACTCGCAACTCGATCGTGCCCCGTACCAGAACGCGGACGTCCACGAACTCCTCGACAGCACGCTGCTGATGCTGTCCGGGAAGATCGGCGAGCGGATCGAGGTGGTGAAGGAGTACGACCGCACTCTGCCGCGCATCCCCGCGTATCCGGGTGAGCTGAACCAGGTGTGGACGAACCTGATCGACAACGCGGTCTCCGCGATCAACGACACGGACGGCGCGGGCACACTGACGGTCCGGACGGCGCTGGACCACCGTGATCAGGTGCTCGTGGAGTTCCGCGACACGGGTCCCGGTGTCCCGGCGGACATCCGGGGCCGCATCTTCGACCCCTTCTTCACCACCAAGCCGGTCGGGCAGGGGACCGGGCTCGGCCTCGACATCTCCTGGCGCATCGTCGTCAACAAGCACCACGGGCACATCGAGGTCCACTCCCGCCCCGGCGACACCCGTTTCCAGGTCTTCCTGCCGCTCACGGCACCGGCGGCCGACCTCGACCTCACGCTCGCCGACGACCCCGACCATGCCCCCGAGGAGGCCTCATGACCCTGCCCGCCGGAATCGACCCCGCCGTCCCGCCGAGCGGTGACGGATGCGTGGAGTGCGACGCGGCCGGCGGCTGGTGGTTCCATCTGCGACGCTGCGCCCAGTGTGGACACATCGGCTGCTGCGACTCCTCGCCGGCCCAGCACGCCACGGCCCACGCGGGGGCCACGGGGCACCCCTTCGTGCAGAGCTACGAGCCCGGCGAGTCCTGGTTGTGGAACTACGAGACCTCCGAGATGTACGAGTCGGGGCCCGATCTCGCACCGCCGCTCAGCCATCCCGCCGACCAGCCGGTGCCGGGCCCTGCGGGGCGGGTACCGGAGAATTGGACCGAGGCCCTGCGGTGAGCCGGGCGTGAGGGCCCGGGGGGTCGGTTGCACGGCGGATGCGGGTCCGGTGGGGGCGCAGTTCCCTGCTTCTCAGGGGCGCGGGGAACTGCGCGACCAGCCCCCACCGGACTTGCAGACAAAGCACCACGAAACGGAGTACATGTGTTGATCGGGATCTCCGAGATCCAGGACGCGGCCAGGACCATCGCCGGGCATGTCGTGCGGACGCCGACCGTCCCCAGCCCAGGCCTGTCCGCCCTCCTGGGTGTCCCCGTGACCACGAAGCTGGAGCTGCTGCAGCGGACCGGCTCGTTCAAGGCCCGGGGCGCGACCGCGAAGCTGCTGGCGCTGACGGAGGCCGAGCGGGCAGCCGGGGTCGTGGCGGTCAGCGGCGGGAATCACGGGATCGCGTTGGCGCACATGGCCGCCGCGCTGCACATCAAGGCGACCGTGGTGATGTCGAGGACCGCCCCACAGCGCGCCATCGACCTCGTCGAGGCGGCCGGGGCCTCGCTGCGGCTCACCGACGGGATGGCGGAGGCGTTCGCGCTGACCGAGCGGTTGCGGTCGGAGGGCCTCACCCTCGTCCACCCGTTCGACGACCCGTTGGTGATCGCCGGCCAGGGCACCGTCGGTCTGGAGTTCGCCGAGGACGTCGAGGAGACGGAGCGGTCCGGCGCGCTCACCGACGTGCTCGTCAGTATCGGTGGCGGCGGGCTCGTCGCCGGTGTCGCGGCGGCCTTCGCGGCCCTGCGTCCCGGCGTCCGCGTCTGGGGTGTGGAGACCGTCGGCGCCACGGCCATGACCGGGGCGGTGGCGGCGGGCGGACCCGTGACCGTCCCCCTCTCCTCCATCGTCACCACGCTCAGTGCGCCCTGCGCCTCCCAGCTCACCTACGACCATGTGGCTGCCCTCGTCGAGGACGTCCTGGTGGTCTCCGACGCCGAGGCGGTGCAGGGCGTCCTCGACTTCGCCGAGCACGCCAAGGTGTGGACGGAACCCGCCGCCGGATGCCTGCTGCCCGCGGCCCAGCAGGTGCTGGAGCGGGTCGGCGACGGCGCCCGGCTGGGCCTCGTGGTCTGCGGCGGCAACGCGACCACGGCCGACATCACGGGCTGGGCCGGGCAGTTCGGGCTGCGGTGACCCCGGCCGCCACTGGCGTCCCAGCCGCCCGCAGTCTCCAACAACCCTCCCCTGCACATCACTTGAAGCCGCTCGCCCGGTGCCCGGCATAATGCTCGAATGACCACCCCCACCTCCCCGGCCTCCCCCTCGGGCCCTTCCGCGGCCGAGCGCACCGCGGTCGTCATCGTCGGTGCGGGACCCGCCGGGCTGACCGTCGGCAACGTCCTGCGGGCCGCCTCCGTGGACTGCGTGGTGCTGGAGACCGAGAGCCGGGAGTTCATCGAGCGGCGGCCCCGGGCCGGGTTCCTGGAGGAGTGGGCGGTGCGTGCGCTGGAGCGGCGCGGGCTGGCCGACCGGCTCGTGGAACGGGCCCCGGTGCACACGGAGTTCGAGTTCCGCTTCGCCGGTGAGCGGCGGCGGTTCCCGTACACGGAGATCACCGGACACCACCACTACGTGTATCCGCAGCCGCTGCTGGTGACGGACCTGGTCAGGGAGTACGCGGACGTCCGGGGCGGCGACATCCGCTTCGGCGTGCGCGATGTCGAGCTGCACGACATCGACGGCGAGCGGCCGTCCGTGTCGTACGTGGATCCGGTGACGGGCGGACGACGGCTTCTGCGCTGCGAGTTCATCGCCGGCTGCGACGGCGCGCGCGGTGTCACGCGGTCCGCGCTGCCCGCCGGGCGGGCCACGGTCGCCCGGCACGATCACGGGGTCGGGTGGCTGGCGCTGCTCGCCGAGGCGCCGCCGTCGTCCGACTGCGTGATCCTCGGTGTGCATCCCCGGGGCTTCGCCGGGCACATGGCGCGCAGCCCCGAGGTCACCCGCTACTACCTGGAGGTCCCGGCCGGTGACGACCCGGCGAACTGGCCGGACGAGCGGGTCTGGTCCGAGCTGCACGCCCGGCTGGCCGTACCCGGCACCCGGCCGCTCGCCGAGGGCCCGCTGGTCGAGAAGCGGGTGCTCGACATGCACAACTACGTCACCGAGCCGATGGCGTACGGCCGGCTGTACCTCGCGGGCGACGCGGCGCACCTCGTCGCGCCGATCGCCGCGAAGGGCATGAACCTCGCGCTGCACGACTCCCTGCTCCTCGCGGACGCCCTGATCGCCCACCTGGGCAAGGGCGACGACAGCGGGCTGCACGGCTATTCGCAGGCCTGTCTGCGCAGGGTCTGGCACTACCAGGAGTTCTCGCAGTGGCTGGCGGAGCTGCTGCACGGGCCGTCGTCCGGCGACGCGTTCCGGGCGCGCGCCGCGACCGCCCGACTCCGCCGCGTCCTCGGCTCCCCCGCCGCCGCGTCCACCTTCGCGGAGCTGTTCATCGGCAAGGACACCGACCACTAGGGGCGCGGCACCAGGCACGGAGCCGACCGCCTCAGGGCCCTCGGCCGGCGGTCGTCGGCGGGAGGACCCCGGGTCCGGGCCGGTGTTCCTCAGTGAGCGTGGTGGCAGCAGCCGTCCTGCCGCATCAGCCGGCCCACCTCCAGCCAGTCCTCCTCGGTCCCGGCCGCCTTCGCGCGCCGCGCCGTGGGCCGGTACGCGGCCACCAGCTCCTTGGTGGTGTAGGGGGTTCCACCCCGCAGGACCGACACCGTGCGGACGAGATCGGCAAAGTCCGTGAAGGGGTCGCCGTCGACGACGGTCAGGTCCGCGAGCTTGCCCGTCTCGACCGTGCCGAGGTCGTCGTCGAGGCCGAAGAGCCGGGCCGGGAGGGCGGTCGCGGTGCGCAGGGTCTCGGCCGGTGTGAGCCCGCCGTCGTGCAGGGCGCGCAGGGCGAGGTGGAGGAAGAGGCCCACGGGGCCGAGCGGCTGGTCGGTGCCGAGGGCGATGACGCCGCCGGCGGCGAGGATCCGCCGGTAGATGTCGGTCTCGGTGCGCAGCGCGGCGAGTTGCGCGGGCGTCGGCGGGATTCCCGCGCCCTGCTGTACGAGGGCGGCGTCCCAGGGCGGCATCACGACCGTGACCCGGGGGTCGTCGGCCAGGGACGGATCGGCGCCCATGAGGGGAGCGGCCGTGAAGGGGGTGGCGATGAGGGAGAAGTCCACGCCCTGCCGGGTGTAGATCTCCACCACGTCCTCGTACACCCGCCCGCTCGCGGTGAGGGCGTGGCCGAACTCGGCGCGCTGGGTGGCCTGCAGATGGGTCGTCAGATCCTGCCCGAGCTGGACCCCCGGCGAGAGCAGGTGACCTCCGGTGCGGACACCGAGACGTTCGTGGGCGAAGCGGGCGGCCTCGCTCATCACCCAACCGGGCGCCCGGACATAGGTCTTGACGAAGTCCCAGTCGAGAGCCGCAGCGCGCTCCAAGGAGCGTCGCAGGCCCACCTTCGTCCGATGGGCGCGCCCCATGCTGTACGCGACCCGCGCGCCGTCGAGGAGTTCGCCGGTGGTGAGCAGCCGGGGTCCGGCGAGCCGGCCGGCGTTGACCTCCTCGCGGATGCGGACCTGCTCGTAGGCGAAACCTCCGAGGGAGACTGCGGTGGTGATGCCGTAGGTGAGCTGCCCGGCGGCCTGGCGGCCGCCGTAGGTGCTCTGCCAGGGGTGGGTGTGGGCGTCCCACAGGCCGGGGAGCACGGTGTGCGCGGAGGCGTCGACGCGGCGGAGGGCGGCCCGGCGGTTGCCCCGGTGGGGTTCGACGGCGGTGATGCGGCCGCCGCGTACGACGATGTCGACGTCGTCGCGGACCGTCTCGCCGGTGCCGTCCCACAGGCGTCCGGCGTGGACGACGGTGTCGACGGGCGTGGGCCGGGTGCGGTCGAGCGGCACCCGGACGGTCCGGGCGTGGTCGCCGGAGACGTCGATGAGGCGCAGGCGGGTGCCCGACTGGTAGAGAAGCGTCCTGGAGTCGCCGGACCAGGTGGGGTGGTCGGCGGGTTCGGTGGTGAGGGTGCGCAGCTTCCCGCGTGGGGTGCCGTCCGGGGTCACGGGCAGCAGGCAGAGCGCGGACTCGACGATCACGGCCAGCAGGCGGCCGTCGGGCGACCAGACGGGCCCGGAGTCGTACCGGTCGGCGATCGAGGTGTGCGGCGCGACCGCGTGCAGCCGGTCGGCGCCGGTGGTGGCGTCGACGATCCGGATCAGGTTGTAGCCCTCGCGGAATCGGGCGCCGAGACGGTTGCGATCGCACAGCGCGAGGTACCGGCCGTCGGGCGACCAGCTCGGCCTGCCGGGGATCCCGCCTGCGCCGAGCGGTGCCACGAGGACACGTTCCTCGCCACTGGCCAGGTCCCGTACGACGAGCCGTCCGGCCATGTCGAGGCATGCGAGCCGCTGCCCGTCGGGCGAGAGCACGGGCATGACCCGGCCGCCGGTGGCGAGGGTGGTCTCCTCGCCGGTGGCCGGATCGTGTCGGTACACACCGAGGAGGCCGTCGCGGTCGTCGGCGTAGACGAGGGACTTTCCGTCGTGCGCCCAGGAGGGCGCGAGGAGCCAGCGGGTGGGCGGTGACTTCCGTAGCATCCTCGGCGGACGTCCACCCGAAGTACCGGCCAGCCAGAGTGAGTTGAGGGCGGCGAACGCGATGCTCCGGCCGTCGGGCGACAGCGCGGGAAGATGGATGCCCCGCGCGGGCCGCACGCGTGCCTCCCCGAGGTCGTACTCCTTGATCCGGTAGCGCGGGCGGTCCACCGGGAGCACTCCCTCGAAGGGGATCGCTTCCGGCCGCGCGGGATCGTCGGGGCGTACGAGGGTGAACCGGCCGTCCAGCGTGAGCAGCAGCTCTCCTTCCGTCGTCCAGCGGGGCGGTACGGGTGCGATGTCGCCGTCGACCGGGACGGGCTCTCCGGCGACGACGAGGGTGCAGGAGCCGTTCGGGGCGGCGGTGGTGCGCAGGTACGCGAGGCGGCCGTCGGGGGCGAGGGCCGGGGTCATGACCTGGGCGGCGGCGGTCTCGGTGTGCTCGACGGTCACCGGTCCGGTGCCGTCGGCGGCCACGGCGGCGATGGTGCGGGACTCGACGGACGGGGTGGTGCCCGTGGTGACGACCCTGGCGCGCACGAACAGCAGCCGGGTGCCGTCCGGCGACCAGGTGGGGTCGAAGTCCTCCCACGTGCCGTCCTGGAGAGGGCCGGACTGGCCAGGGAGGCCGGTGACGCGGGTGACGTCGCCTGAGCCGAGGTCCAGGACGTGGACGCGACAGGGGCATCCGTTGACGGGGCTGCCGGGGTCGCCGCCGCGTTCGGAGCCGAAGGCGAGCCGGGTGCCGTCGGGCGACCAGGCCGGGGCACGGTCGTCCCAGGGGCCGTCGGTGCGCTGCTCCAGCTCCGTGCCGTCGGGGCGCATGGTCCAGAGGTGGAAACCGCCGCCCTGGTAGGCGCAGAAGGCGATGAGGTCGCCGGCCGGGGAGTACGTGGGCCGGTTGGGTTCGAGGCCGGCCGGAGTGAGGGGGACCGCCTTGCCGCCGCCGCGCGGCAGGGACCACAGGCCGCTCTGGATCTCGGCGATCAGCGTGTCGCCGCCGGTGGCGAGCGTCGCCGAGCCGTTGGTGGCCCGGGTGAAGGTGAGGGAGAGGCCGGTGCCGAGGGCGCCGGACCGGGCGACGGCGGGGGCGGCCGCTCCGACGGTGCCGAGGACCGCGGCGGCTCCGGTGGCCCCGGTGGCGGAGAGGAGTTGACGGCGGGTCAGGGGCGGTGTGCGGTGACTCTGGTCACGGTCCATGACACCGCACGCTTGCGCACCCCACGGCCCACGAGCAACACCGCCATTCACGCCATCGGGGATGTCACCCGCCGGTGTGACGGCGGCCGGTAGTGCTCGTCGGCGTGACGGAGTCGGTGTCGCTCCCCGGCGCGACGACGGCCCGATGGCAGCCCCCGCCGTGACCGCGCCCGGTGTCAGTCGTCGGCGTGCCGGCGGCGGATCCACGTGGGCAGCACGAACCAGCACAGCAGGTACCAGAGGAGCACGCAGCCCACCAGCCAGGGCACGAACTCGTCGTGCGTGGCCACGCGCAGGACCAGCAGCAGCGCCGCCGTCATCGTGGCGAGGAGCAGGATCAGACCCACGACGGTCAGCCGTGCGGCCCACTGCACAGCGGCGGGCTTGATGCGGCGTCCGGCGACGATCCGGTGGAAGGAGACGGGCCCGATGAGGGCACCGGTGGCGGCGGCGCCGAGGACGACGGTGACGATGTAGATGGTCTTCTCGGTCTGCGGCAGCTCCTCGTAGCGCGGGGTGAACACGACGGTGAGAAGGAAGCCGAACAGGATCTGCACACCGGTCTGGGCGACCCGCACCTCCTGGATGAGTTCGCTCCAGCGGCGGTCGGCGCGCTCGTCCTCGGTCTCGTCCCGGCCTCGGTCCCGGTCGCCCTGCACCTCAGTCACGCATCCTCCCGGCGGGGTCGATGTTCCCTTCCCTCAATGGCGCAGTGCCCCCGATCGCCAAGCACACACCCCCTTGTTTCACTCTCACGAGTGAATCCAGTTGGCGTATCGGTCACTTGTGTTAATTTCCGGCCTAGCGTGGCTGCGGTGACCGACTCCTCAGAAGCGTCCCGCCGCGGTTTCCTCCTCGGCGCCGCCGCGCTCGCCCTCACCCCCCAGTTCGTCCGCCAGGACCCGGCCGCCGCCGCGGCCGACCTGCCCGGCTTCCCGGCGGACGTCGAGCTGTACAGGTCGGCGTATCGCAACTGGGGCGGGGAGATCACCGCGTCCGGACTGTGGGCGTGCGCGCCCGCCGACGCGGACCAGGTGGTGGCGGTCGTCAACTGGGCCCGGCGGCAGGGCTGGACGGTCCGGGCGCGCGGCCTCTCCCACGGCTGGTCCCCGCTCACCATCACCCCCGGCACCGACCCCGGCGCACCGGTGATGCTCGTCGACACGACCGCCCACCTCACGGGTATGACGCTGGAGTCCACCGGCCCGGCCGCCGTCCGTGTGGGCTCCGGCGCCACGCTGGAAGGGCTGCTGACCTTTCTGGAGGGCCACGGCCTCGGGGTGACGGCCTGCCCGGCGCCCGGGGACCTCTCGATCGGCGGCGCCCTCGCCGTCGACGCCCACGGCACGGCCGTACCGGCGGCCGGGGAGACGCGGCTGCCCGGTCACACGTACGGCTCGCTCAGCAATCTCGTGCTGTCGCTGACGGCGGTGGTGTGGGACGCCGACAGCGACGCGTACGTGCTGCGGACGTTCACGCGGGACGACGCGGACGGTGCCGCGCTGCTCACCCATGCCGGGCGGGCGCTGGTCACCGAGTTCGTGCTGCGGGCGGGGGCGAACAGCAGTCTGCGCTGCCTGAGCCGGACCGACATCCCCGCCGGGGAACTGTTCGCCCCGCCGGGCGGCGACGGGCGTACCTTCGCGAGCTTCCTGGACGAGGCGGGACGGCTGGAGGCGATCTGGTTCGCGTTCACCGAGTTCCCCTGGTTCAAGGTGTGGAGTGTCGAGCCGACCCGCCCGCTCACCTCCCGGCGTGTGACGTCGCCGTACAACTACCCCTTCTCGGACAACGTGCCGACCGTCGTCGCCGACCTCGTCGGGCGGATGGTGTCCGACGCCGCCTGGTATCTGGCTCCGGTGCTGGGCGACGCCCAGCTGACCACGGCCTCGCTGGGACTGACGACCACGCTGTCGGCGGACATCTGGGGCCCGTCGAAGAACACGCTGCTGTATGTGAAGCCGACGACGCTGCGGGTGACGGCGAACGGGTACGCGGTCCTCACCTCACGGGACCAGGTGCAGCGTGTGGTCTCCGAGTTCGCCGCGTTCTACCGGGAGCGGCTCACCGCGTACGCGGCGCGGGGGCGCTTCCCGGTGAACGGCTCGGTGGAGATCCGGGTGACCGGTCTCGACGACCCGGCGGACATCGGGGTGACCGGGGCGCGTGCCCCGCTGCTGTCGGCGCTGCGGCCGCGCGCCGACCGGCCCGAGTGGGACACGGCCGTGTGGCTGGACGTGCTGACGCTGCCGGGGACACCGGACGCCGAGGCGTTCTTCCGGGAGCTGGAGCGGTTCCTGCTCACGACGTACGACGGCGGCCACGCCCTCACCCGGGTCGAGTGGTCCAAGGGCTGGGGTTACACGGACGAGGCCGCCTGGAGCGACGAGGAGGTGCTCGGCACCGTCGTACCGGAGTCCTTCGACGACGGTGAGGGGCCGGGCTGGGACGGCGCGGTGGAGATCCTGGACCGGCTCGATCCGCACCGGGTGTACGGGAACAGCTTCCTCGACCGGCTGTTCCCGTAGGCGAATCCGGCGCCCGGCTCCTGTCGGCGGATCCCGCTCCCGGCCACAGACACCTCGTCCTCCGGCCGGGGCCTCACATCCGGCCTCACACCTTGCGCCAGCGGGCCATGGCGAAGGAGAACAGCCCGAACAGCATCAGCCCGGCAGCCACGCAAGCCAGGAGCGCCGGACCGGCTGGGGCCTCGGCGAAGGAGCGGAGGGTGTCGTCGAGGCCCTTGGCCCGGTCCGGTTCGTACGCGATCGCGGCGCGGACCGCGAAGACACCCGCCATGGCGAACACCAGGCCGCGCGCGGCCCCGCCGCCCACGCCGGTCACGTCGACGAGTCGACGGGTGCGCCGGGACATCTCACCGAGCCGCAGGTGCTTGTGGTACGAGCGCATCACGGCCCGTACGCCGATCCACACGCCGGCGCCGATCACGCCGACGCCCGCCGCGCCCACGAGCCACTGGCCGCCGGGGAGTTCGAGGGCCCGTGCCGTCACGTCCCGGGACTGCTCGTCGCTGGAACCGCCGCCGCTGCCCTCACCGGCCGCGAAGGTCAGCACCGAGTAGGCGACGAAGGCGTAGAAGACGAAGCGCGCGGCGGACGCGAGCCTCTTGGTCCACTTGCGGCCGTCCGGACCCGCCGCGCCGAACACGGCCTCCGACAGCCGCCACAGCGCCATGCCCACCAGGCCGGTGCCCAGGGCCCACAGCATCACGGAGCCCAGCGGCTTCTCGGCGATCTCGGCCAGCGCGCCCTGGCGGTCCGCCTGCTCCGAGCTTCCGCCGAAGGCGATCTGCAGGGCCAGTGCCCCGACCAGCAGATAGATCACGCCGCGTGCGGTCAGCCCGGCTCGCGCCGCGCCCTCCGTCACCGAACCCCGCGCGGCCCGCCCGCGCCCCACCCCCAGAGTCGTCATCAGCCGCGCCCCTCCCGCCCCTCGACCCGCATCTGGAGCTGAACTTCCTGGTCACCGGCGTCCACGCCCACCTGGCGGACGCTGTACGCCTCCTCCAGGGCCTCCCGCAGCAGTCGTACGGCGGGCGGGCTGCCCTGCACCTCGACGGTGACGGGCGCGGAGGGCGGCTCGGGGTGTTCCCCCATGCCGGAGGACACGGCGGCGGCCGTGTCGTACATGCCGGTCCACATCGTCGGCCGGTCGGTGCCGGTCTCGTGCGGAGGGTCGTCGGAACGCCGGTCCGTCTCGAAGTGGGCGCGCAGACAGGCGAAGACACGTTCGGCGTCCTGGGCCGAGCAGTCGCAGAGCACGACCTCGACCTGGGACACGGGCAGACTGGGCAAGGTCACGAGCCTTCTCCCTCGTGTGAGCGACAGGTGCGGGTACCCCGGGTACCCCCATGGTGTGCCCGAAACGAGGTTCTCGCAGGTCGCGTGAGAGGACGCCCCGCCTACGGCACCGCCCGCCCGGCCCCCGCCCCACGGCCCGGGGTGTGAGTCGATCCGCCCGGGGGCGCACGGGCCGTGGGCTATGTTTTGTGCTCGTGGGAGACGAAGGAGGCGCGCGGGTGCCATCGCCGCAGCAGGCACGTGCGCAGGCATCAGCGATCACGTCCGGGCGGACGGCCCCGGAGACCGAGCAGTCGCCCACGTCCCGGCTCAGGGAACTGTTCGACGGCCCCCGGCTCTCCCCCGGGCAGCGGCGGATCGCCCAGTACCTGATCGAGCACATCACCGAGGCCGCGTTCCTGTCGATCACGGATCTCGCGGAGCGGGTCGGGGTGAGCCAGCCCTCGGTGACCCGGTTCGCCGCGGCCGTCGGCTTCAGCGGCTACCCCGCACTGCGCGAGCGGCTCCAGTCCATCGCGCTCGCCACCCTCGGCAGCGCCCCGGGCATCTCCGCGGCGGACCGCAGCAACGAACTGCAGGCCGCCGTGGACGCCGAGATCGAGAACCTGGAGAACCTGCGGCGCGACTTCGCCGACCCCGACCAGGTGATCGAGGTCGGTCGCGCCCTGTCCCACTCGGCACCCCTGACCGTGCTGGGCCTGCGGATCTCCGGCGCGCTCGCCGAGTACTTCGCGTACGCCGCCCGCCGTATCCACCCCGATGTCCGGCTGGTGACGAAGGGCGGCACGGTCGCCTACGACGCCCTGCTGCAGTCCCGGGAGGCGGGCGGCACATGGGTGCTGGCGTTCTCCATGCCCCGGCACGCGCACGAGACGCTGACCGCGCTGCGCGTCGCGCACGGTGCCGGACTGAAAGTGGCCCTGGTCACCGACCTGGCGCTCGGGCCGCTCGCGGACGAGGCCGACGCCGTCTTCGCCACCGGCACCGGCTCACGCCTGGTCTTCGACTCCTACGCCGCCCCCGTGATGATGTCCTCCGCCCTGCTCCAGGCCATGACCGATGCCGACCCCGAGCGCACCCAGGCCCGGCTGGAGGCGTACGAGCAGGTCTCCGAGCAGCATCAGTTCTTCCTCAGGGACTGATCCCGTTCTCCCCACATGCCAGGACAGCGGCGGATCCTTCCCCTCTTTCCCGGCATGAATTTTTCCATGTCCTTGCAAACTCGTCGGTATATATAAATACTGCTCGCGGATCGTGACCCGGGGAACTCCGGATCACGTCGTCCACCCGGGTCCGTCCGCTCCTACCCGCCACGGCGCCCCGGGGGAGGCGGCCCCGGCCATCCCCTATGCCGGGGCCGCCCACACTCCACCACCCCGCTGTACCCAATGGCGTCGATGCAAGACCGGAGCGTTGAACATGGCCCTCACCTCCTCGCCCATCCGCACGGACTGGCCGTGTCAGGTCAAGACACCCGGCAGTTACGACTGGGAGAGGTCCGCGGCCAAGTGGCTGCGTGAGCTGGTGCCGGCCCGATACGGCAGCTACCCGGCGATGATGCGCCATCCCGTACTGCTCGCCCGCCACGCCCAGATCCAGGTCCAGCACGAGATCCGGGTCGCCCGCACCGCCCTGCAGACCGCCCGCTCGGAGCTGCCCAGCCTCGGCATGTCCGAGTCGGTCATCGAGCACACCATCAAGATGTACGCCGCGGAGGTCATGCAGCTGAACCACATGGCCCGCTCCATCCGGGCCGTCAGCCGGGCCCTCGTGGACCACCAGCTCGCCCGCGCCTCGCACTGACCCGGCCGCGCTCCCCGCGCGCCGCGGTACACGGCGCCCCGGAAGGGAAGACGATGGGCAGGGCACAGGCCGGGCACACCGCCCGGCCCGACTGAGGGGCGGGACCGATGGATTCCTGGACATGGGCCGTGATCGTCGCGATCGTGCTGATCGCGGCCGCCGTCCTCGGAGTGGCCGTCCGGCTGCTCCTACGGCTGGTACGCACCCGACGCGAACTGAGCCGGGCCGGGCTCCCCACCGGCCCCAAGTGGGTGTTCTGGGGCGCCGTCCTCTACCTCGTCCTCCCGACCGACCTCGTGCCGGACCCGGTCTACCTGGACGACATCGGCGTCCTCCTCCTGGCCCTGAGGACGATGCGCTCCGGCCGCCAGGACGCCCTGGCCACCGAGCGGCAGGAAGGCACGGGAACCGCCCTGCGGGGGTGAGACGTTGTCGGACCGACGGTCACTGCGACGGACGGCACCGATGAGCGAGCTGGTATCCGGGGGCAATCTCCCCCTGCCTGGCGGCACCCTGACGATCAGGGTGCCGGGCCCCTTCGACGTGTCGGCCCTCGTCACCGACGACACGGGCAGGGTCCGCGGCGACGCCGACTTCGTCTTCTACAACCAGCCGACGGCACCGGGCACCCGCCTGAGGGGCGAGACCCTGACGGTGGACCCGTCCTTCCTTCGGCCCGGCGCCACCCGCCTCACCCTCGCTGTCAGCCCGGCCGACCCGGCCACACCGTTGGGCCACCTGCCCGCCCCGACGTTGCTCGTCACAGGCCCCGACGGCCGCACGATCGCCCGCTTCACCCCGCCGAGGCCCGCGCGCGAGACCGTACTGCTATTGGCGGAGCTGTACCGCAAGGGGCCCGGCTGGAAGCTACGAGCACTGGGGCAGGGTTACGCGGACGGGTTGGCGGGGGTCGCGAGGGACTTCGGTGTGGATGTGCTGGAGGACGCGGCCACGCATGCGCCCGCACCGGGATCCCGGTCGGCATCAGCGCCCCGAACGGGGCGCGGGGCCGTGACATGTGCGGCTCCGCCGCGTGGGCACGACCAGCCCCCACCGGTCCGCACGGTACACACGACCCCGTCGACACCCACCCCCGACGGCTTCCTCGGTCTGGTCAACTCCACCCGTGCCGCCGCGGGTTCCCCACCCGTCTCCCTCAACGCCCACCTGTCCGCCGCGGCCCGGTCCCACGCCACCGCGATGGCCGCCCAGGGCCGACTCGCCCCGGAAGGCGAGGACGGCGTCTCCGTCTACCAACGCGTCACCGCCACCGGCTACACCTACCTGACCATCGGCGAACACCTGGTCTCCGGTCCCCGCACCCCCGCCGAGTTCGTGGACTACTGCCTCTCCACCGAACAGGCCAGGCGGACTCTCAACGAACCGGCGTACAGCGAGACGGGCCTGGCGCACATCACCGATCCCCGCTCGGGAACCGAGTTCTGGACGGCGCTCTGGGCCGGCCCCTTCTCCCCCGCCGGCCTCCGGCAGACCGCCACCGAAGTCATCACCCTCACCAACGCCGAACGAACCGCCGCCGGCCTCCCCCCTCTCTCCCCCGACCCCCTCCTCACGAACGCCGCCCAGGCGCACAGCGCCGACATGGTGGCGCGGGCCTTCTACGCGCACACCTCCCCCGACGGCAGCGAACCCTGGCACCGCGCTGCGGCGGCCGGCTCCACCCGGCGGTCCATCGGGGAGAACATCGCGTGCGGCCAGCGTTCCGCCGCCGAGGTCGTGCGCGGCTGGATGGACAGCCCCGGGCACAGGGCGAACATCCTCAAACCGGGCTTCACCCATATAGGTGTCGGCTTCGCCGGCGGCGGCGCGGCCGGCACGTACTGGACCCAGCTCTTCGGCGGCTGAAACCGATCCGCCGCGACTGTCCCTCTTTCGAGTCGCTCAACTCGCCCCCGCACCGGGCTACTTGATTCTCCGTGATCACTCGACTCCAATGCACCTGTCGATGACGGACAAGCGACGGGAGACGAATCAGATGGTTTCGAGAACGGTGGGCACCGGCGTGGCCACGCTGGGCGCGGTCGTGTTGTCCCTCCTGACGGTGCCCGCCCACGCGGCCCCGCAGGCGGGGCCCGACACGACCGGGCTGCGAAAACTGCTGCGCACGGCGCTGTCGCAGGGAGCTCCGGGCGCGTTCGCGAGGATCGACGACAACGGCACGGTGCATCATCTGGCGGAAGGTGTCGCGGACCGGTCCACCAAGCGGGCCCTCGGCACCGGGGACCGTATCCGCGTCGGCAGCGTCACCAAGACGTTCACCGCGGTGGTCCTGCTGCAGCTGGTCGACGAGGGAAAGATCAAGCTCGACACCTCGGTCGACACCTATCTGCCGGGGCTGCTGCCCGACAAGCGGATCACCGTGCGTCATGTGCTCAGCCACCGCAGCGGGCTGTACGACTACGCCAACACCCTCTTCTCCCCCAGCGTGTCGGGCTTCGAGAAGGTACGGAACAAGGTCTACACCTACCGTCAGCTGATGGACCTGTCGCTGGCCGAGCCGCTCACCAACAAGCCGGGCGCGGTCTACTCGTACTCGAACGCCAACTTCGTGGTCGCGGGCATGCTCATCGAGAAGGTCACCAAGAAGTCGGTGGCCACCGCGTACCAGAACCGTGTCATCAAGCCGCTGAAGCTCGACGACACGTTCTACGTCCACCCGAAGAACACGATCCCCGGCAAGTACTCCCGCGGCTACATGACCGCCGACTCCACCGGACGGAAGATCGACTCGACGCAGCAGACGACGTCGTGGGCGCAGAGCGCGGGTGCCCTGGTGTCCAGTGCCAAGGACCTGAACAAGTTCATGTCCGCGCTGGTGCGGGGGAAGCTCACCTCGGCCGCACAGCTGAAGCAGATGCTGAAGTGGACGCCGGTGAACAGCACCCAGGCGTACGGGCTGGGGCTGCGCCGGCGTGATCTGTCGTGCGGGGTCTCGGTGTACGGGCACACGGGAACGGTGCAGGGCTACTACACCTGGGCGTTCACGTCGAAGAGCGGCAAGCGCAGTGTGACGTCGTTCGCCAACACGTCCAACAACGGCACGGTGTACGCGACCGTGAACCGCACGCTGGAGTCCACGTTCTGCAGCTGACGGCTGACGGCCGGTCCGCACCCCGCACCCGCGTCTCAGCCCGCCCGGACCTCGGTGCGAGAGCTGTTCCGGCGCGGGAGTCGGTGGGCCGGGCGGGTGGGAAACCGGTCATCGGCGGCTGATGCTGTCGCCGCCGTGGGCCCGGCCGAGGGTGTGGAGGTGTTCCAGGGCGTCGAGGACGACGGTCCGGTCGTACCAGGACAGCCACTCGCCGGCTTCGGCGCCCACGACGGTCAACGCCTTGAGCTGGGCGCGTGTCAGACCCCGCAGCGGGCGTTCGAGGTGGGCCGACACCATGCCGACGCACCGCCCGGAGGAGGTGGTCAGCGGCACGCTGTGGCAGGCTCGGCTGCCCGCGTGCAGGATCGCCGCGCGGGCGTCCTCGCTGAACACCGGGTCCGTCGCCACGTCCTGGACGGTCACCTGGGCGACGTCCCGTGCGGCCTTGGCGCAGGACGTGCCCTCCTCACCGACGTACGCGAAGAAGTCGACGAAGTCCTCCGTGTGTCCCGTGTGCCGCTCGATGCGCAGTCCGCCTTCGGCCCGGTCGACGATCTGCACGTTGCCCATGTCGGTGCCGACGACGGAGAGGGCCTGGCTGAGCACGGCGGTCAGGACCTCGCTCCGGTTGCCGCGTCCGACACGGCGGTTGCGTGCCTCCTCGAAGCTGAGCGTCGGCATCGCGTGCCGCGCCCGGCCGGGAAACCACAGGGCGCTCAGGCCGTCCGGACGCGGCACGCTCACCGCCGCCTCGGCCAGGGTGCGCAGCTTGACGTTGTACTGCTGCGAGGCCCGCTGGAGCAGCGCGAACGCGGTCTCGGCGTCCGGCAGGGCATAGCGCTCCCGCAGCATGCCCTGGGCCTGGGCGACCAGCGGCCGGCCCTCCGTCCGGTTGCGCAACTGCCGTACCTCCGCGCGCAGCCGCGTCAGTTCCTCCCGCACCGCCTCGCCCTCGTCGTGGGGCTCCGACCAGGACCTCTCTCTCATCCGGCACCTTCCGCCTCGCTCGCTCCGACCGACAGCACGGCTCGTCTGCCCGGTCTCGGCCCGAGTACGCCGGAAACGCCGGATCGGGGCTACCGTCGTCCGCATGCCTGTGACCTTCGACGACCTGCTGCATCGGGCCGCCTCCCTGGCCCGCCCCGGCCGCCGGGCCCTTCTCGGTGTCGCCGGGAGCCCCGGTGCGGGGAAGACCACCCTGGCCGAGCGGCTGACCCGTGGCCTCAACGGCGACGGCGAGCCCTGGGTCGCCCATGTGCCCATGGACGGCTTCCACCTCGCCGACGTGGAACTCCACCGCCTCGGCCGCCGGGACAGGAAGGGCGCGCCGGACACGTTCGACGCTGCGGGCTACGCGGCCCTGCTGGAGAGGCTGCGCGGCGACGAGGACGACGTCGTGTACGCACCGGGATTCGAACGCACTCTGGAGCAGCCCATCGCCGGCTCGATCCCGGTCCCGGCCACCGCCCGTCTGGTCGTCACGGAGGGGAACTACCTCCTCCTGGACCACGAGCCCTGGACCCGCGTCCGCTCCCACCTCGACGAGGTCTGGTTCTGCGACCTCGACGAGACCGAGCGGGTACGCCGCCTCGTCGCCCGCCACGAGGAGTTCGGCAAGGGGCACGAAGAGGCGGTCGCCTGGGTCCTCGGCACGGACCGGCGCAACGCCGGCCTGGTGGCGGCGAGCAGGTGTCGCGCGGACCTGGTGGTGCCGGCGTCGGCGATGCCGACGGTTCAGGCGTGGACATGAAGCAGCCCGACGTCGTCAGGAACGTCGGGCTGCTGGTGTGAGGCCGCTCTTCAGGCGCTGAGCGTCAGGGTCGGTTCGCCCCGCTCGTCGCCCGCCGGGTCACCGATCACGGATCAATCCTTCATGCCTGGGGTGGCCATGACGTGGTTCGCCGGAGTCACACGACGGGTGCGGGCCGGCGGGCGCGCAGTGCGACGGTCAGTGTGTGCGGGCCGAGTCCACCGAGGTAGACACGGTTCCCGGTCGTCGCGTCGGTGCCGCCCACCACGGAGTAGTCCTGACCCGGGTCGTACCGCAACACCTCGCTCCGGTCCGGCCCGGCGAGCGGTTCGCCCGCCTCGATGTCGGCCTCGACCCGGATCTCGTCGTCACCGACCCGGTAGGTCATCGGCCCGGTCGTCAGGCACCAGCGGCCGTCGCCGATCGGTACGGCGCCCGTCGGCACGCCGCCCGGCCGGAAGGTCAGTTCGAGGGACCAGGGCACCCGTGGTCCGCTGATGTCGATCCGCAGGTCGGCGCCGTCCTCCCGCAGGTCCACCTCGACGCGGGTCGTGTGGGAGACCTCGTCCCGAGGCCGGTCCGGGAAGGCCATCGAGGCGGAGAAGCGTCCGTCGTCCACCAGCCGGTAGACGCCGTCGTCCCGCCTCTCGTCCTTCGGGAGCGGCTGGTAGTAGGCGGCCGTGAGGGTTTCGGTGAGCCGGTACCGGTTGTCGGCGGGCTGTTCCATGTCGGCGGCGCGGAACGGGCCCAGGTCGAAGAAGCCCCGCGAGAGACGGACCGCGTCGAGGACGGCGTCGCCGGCGAACAGGCGCAGGAAGGTGGGGTTGCAGGCGAGGCCCGAGCGGATGCGCCGGTGCTCGGGCACGTCGGAGCCGCCGTACACCACCGTGTGCGCGGTGGCCGAGGCACGTGCGGCGAGGCGCGCGGTGGTGAGGTACCGGTCGCGCGGAAGGGTCTGAGCGGTCGTGGCCGGCAGGGCGCGGCACAGGTCCGGGGTGAGGAGGGTCTCGGCGAGGAGGTCGGGGTCGTCGATTCCGCCGGCGGCCGCCAGCCGCGCCACCCGGGCGAAGTCGCCCCGGCCGGTGCGGATCGCGAGCAGCCGGTAGTGCGGCAGGTAGGGCGCCAGCGGGAACGGGTGGTTCTGGTCCTGCCGTCGCGAGTGGACGGTCTCCACCGTGCCGTCCGGCCTGATCAGGTCCAGGGTCGTGGCGAGATTGCGTTCGACGGCGTACAGCAGGTCGGCGCGGCCGAGCACTTCGGCCAGGAGCAGCAGCGACGGGTTGGACACATGGGCCGCGTAGTTGGCGCTCCGTTCCGAGTACAGGCCCTCCGCGTCGATGTCGACGCCCTCGGCGAGCCACTCCTCGACGCGGTCGAGCAGCCGGTCGTCGGGGAACGACCGGTGCAGCCGGGCCAGCGCCGCGCACAGCTCCCAGCGGTGGTTCGGGGTGTGCACCCCACCCGTCAGGAGGCTTCCGGAGGCCGCGCCGGCGATCTCGGCGAGCGCGGCCGTGACCTCGCGCAGTTCCGGGCCCGCGCCGGCGGCGAGGACGTGTGCGTCGCACACGTCGTTGACGGTGAAGGCGGAGTCCGGTGGTGACTGCACGTTGTCGCCGCCGGCGAAGAGACCGGTGGTGGTCTGCGTGGCCCGCAGGGCGCCGAGGTGGGTCATCGCGGCGGCGACGGCCTGTCCGCTGCGGTGCAGTCCCGAGTCCGGGGAACGGTAGGCCGCGACCAGGGTCTTCACCCGCCGCGCCAGACCACGGTGCGGCACACCGGCGGGTTCCTCGTCGGGGCGGGCGGCCAGCGGGGCGGCCTGCCGGTCGGCAGCACGGGCCGCCGACCGGACGAACTCGTGGTCGAGCAGGGTGGGCACGGTCAGTCCTTCAGTCCGGCATTGATGTCGGCGCCCATGACGTAGCGCTGGAAGACCAGGAAGACGAGGATCAGCGGAATCATGGAGATGACCGATGCGCCGAGCAGGACCGACCAGTTGATGTTCTGCGCGCCCACAATGCTCTGGATGCCGATCTGCACCGTGAACTTGTTGGGGTCGTTGAGCATCAGCAGCGGCCAGATGTAGTCGTTCCACCGCCACTGGAAGGACAGGATGGCGAGGGTCAGCATGATGGGCCGGGAGATCGGCACCATGATCCGCAGGAAGATCGACAGCTCACGCGCGCCGTCGATGCGTGCGGCTTCCACGAGTTCGTCGGGAACCGTCAGGAAGAACTGACGGAACATGAAGCATCCGGTCGCGGTGAGCACGGCCGGGAGGATGATGCCGGCGAAGGAGTTGTAGAGGCCGAGGTTGCGGACCACCAGGAACTCCGGGGCGAGCATGACCTCGCCCGGCAGCATCGTGGTGGCCAGGATGCAGATGAAGAAGGCCTTGAGCCATCTGTTGTCGTACTTGGCCAGCGCGTACCCCGTGCAGCAGCTGACACCCACCGTGAGGATCGTCGTGATCACGCACACGATGGCCGTGTTGATGAAGTACTGGGAGAAGTTGGCACTGTCCCAGGCCGCCTTGAAACCCGACAGGGTGGGGTCGTGCGGAACCAGCGTCAGCGGATAGGAGAACAGGTCGCTGGCCGGCTTGAAGGAGCTGAGGATGAACCACAGCACCGGCACCCCGTACAGGCACGCCATGATCCACAGCAGTGTCGTCGCGGGCACGGCCCGCCGGAGCCCGCCGCTGCCCGTCTTGCGGGGCCGAGTCTTGGAGACGGCCCGTCCGGCATCGGCGTCGACCGGGCGTGGCATGTCTGTGGTTGTCATCGGTTCTCCACCCGCCGGTTGACGATCAGCTGGATGATCGCGACGGCCATCAGGATGAGCATGAGCACGAATGACGCGGCGCTCGCGTAGCCGATCTGGCCCCGTTTGAAGCCGGTCTCGTAGATGTACTGGACCAGCAGGTTGTTCGACGTGCCGGGTCCGCCGTTGTTGAGGGCGACGAACACCGGGTATTCCTTCATCGCGTTGATCGTGTTGAGCAGGATGACGATGAACGAGGTGGGCGCGATACTCGGCAGCGTGATGCTGATGAACTGGCGCCACGGGCCGGCGCCGTCGAGCGAGGCCGCCTCGTAGTAGGACACCGGTACGTTCTTGATCGCCGCGATGAACAGCAGCATGGAGAAGCCCGTCCAGGCCCAGGATGCCGCCATCACCACCACTATCAACGACAGGTCCGCGTTCGACTGCCACGGAACGGCACTTCCGCCGAACTCCTCGATGACGTAGTTGACCAGTCCGAAGTTCTCACCGAACAGCCACCGCCACAGGACACCCACGACGATGGGCGACAGAAGCCATGGGATGAAGAAGACCACGCGGGCGACCGACGCGCCCTTGGCGTGCTTGTTCACCACCAGGTTGGCGGCGAGCAGCGAGAGCCCGAAGTTCAGCGGTACGAAGAGCACTGCGTACAGCAGCGTCCGGGTCAGCGCGTCGTAGAAGGTGGAGTCGCCGATCAGGTTGTGGTAGTTGTCCAGGCCGATGTACTGGAACGCCCCCACACCCGTGTAGTTCGTGAAGGAGTAGACGAGCCCGATCACCGCCGGCCAGACGAAGAACAGCGAGAAGAGCACCACATTGGCCGCGATGAGGACGAGCGGCGCAAGCGTGTACTTACTGCGTCTCCTGGGCGGGCTCGCGGACACGGCCGAGGCGCGTTTTGTCATCTTCCTGACTCCGTGCTGGTGGAATGGATTCCGGTGGGCTCACGCCATGAGCCCGGCTTCGCGCGGGCGCCCGGGGCAGGCGGCGGTGTGTCGATCGCCGCCCGCCCCCTGGCCCACGATCAGCCGCCGACCTGCTGGTTGTAGCCGTCCACGATGTTCTGCAGGGCCTTGTCGGCCGACTGCTGGCCGTTGATCGCCTTGCCGAGCTCCGTCTTGGTCGGGTCCTCGGTGAGGCTCTTGCCCTTCAGCACCCAGTTCGTCTGCGCGCCGCTGAAGTAGCCGGAGATGGGGTCGTAGAGCGGGATCGACTCGTTGTACAGCTTGAACGCCGCCTGCGCCGCCTCGGACTTGAAGGGGTACTTCGGGTTCAGACCGCTCTCGACCGGCAGGAACCCTGACGCCTCGCACAGCGCCTGGTAGTGGGCCGGCTCGTACAGCCAGGACAGGAACTTCTTCGCGGCGGCGGACGCGTCGGCGTTGTTGTTGAAGCCCACCGTCATGCCGCCGCTGTTGACGTCGCTGGCCTGCACCGGCTGGGCGGGAGTCGGGACGCTCGCCCACTCGAACTTCTTGATGCTCTCCGCGAAGGCGGGAACCTGCCACACACCCGACCAGTAGGCGACCACGTCACCGCTCTGGAACATGGCCGACGGGTCGGCGCCGCTGGTCCACACCGACTTCGGCATGGTCTTGTCGTCGTTGAGTCCGACGAAGTAGTTCACGGCCTTCTTGGTCGCCTCGTCCACCGAGAACTTGCCGGAGTCGTCGGCGTGGACGTACTTCCCGCCCATCTCGTACACCATGGCGCGGAGCCGGGACGGCGACTGGTCGAACGTCAGGGAGTACTTGGCCTTGGTCTTCTCCCGGACCTCGTTCGCCGCCTTGATGAAGTCGGTCCAGGTCCAGGTCTTCTCGGGCGAGGTCGGGTAGGAGACGCCGGCCTTCTCGAAGAGCGACTTGTTGATGAACATGCCGGACGCGGTGACGTCCGAGGGGATGGACAGCACCTTCCCGGACGAGTCCTTCGCGAGGAAGTTGGCGTTGATCTTGTTGGTCTTGTTGTTGGCGATGGAGCTGAGGTCGATCAGCTTGTTCGACCAGATCGGGTCCAGCGCCGGCACGGCCGCCACGTCGGGCAGGGAGTTCGCCTGCGCGGCGTTGTGCAGCTTCGTCGTGTAGCCGTCGTAGGGGATGTTGACGAGCTTGACCTTGACGCCGGTTTCCTTCTCGTACTGCGCCACCATCTTCTTCCAGCCCGCGTCCTGCCCCGGAACCGTGGAGATCCAGAACGTCAGCGACTTGGAGGTCCCGCCCGAGTCGGATCCCCCTCCGCAGGCGGAGAGCAGCAGGGCACCTGCCGTGGCAACGGCAGCGAGGGGAGCCAGGCGGCGCATACCGCCGCGGCCGAGTCGGCTGGAACGCCGCACACCCACAGTGGTCATCTTCGATCCCTTTTTTTCGGTAGGGGACGGAGCACGGCGCCGACCGAGGCGGCACGGGTGCATTTTGCTGGAAAGCTGCCTTCCGGGGGGCACGGCCTCGCCCGGCCGCGTCGTCCACGCGGGGCGGGATCCCCGGCCGTTCTGGCCGTCACCGCACGGGCACGCCCTCGTGCGGTTGCCGTACGTCGAGTACGGGCGGGAGGCTCGCCCCAAGCCGGCGTCCCGGCCGACTTAGAAAGCGCTTGTCCGGACATTGGCAGATGCCGGTGGAGTCCGTCAATGCTTCACCACCGCGCCTCCGGTCACGGTTTGGATTCCCCGGGCCACGGCCAGCCGACTGGCCCCCACGACGGTGCCGCTGTCGCCGAGCGCGCTGCTCACGACCTCGGTGGGCCAGCTCAGCCGGGCCAGTTCGGCCCGTACGCCGGGCAGCAGCCGGGGCTTGGAGCCGACGGCGCCGCCCAGCACGATCAGGCCGGGGTCCAGGACCGCGGTGGCCGCGGCGGCGAGTCTGCCCACGTCGGCGGCGTGCCGGCCGACGACGGCGCGGGCGGTGGCGTGTCCGGCGTCGGCCAGCGCGAACAGCCCGTCGACGGTGTCGGGGCACAGGCCGTCCACGCCCCGCCAGGCGTCCGCCGCCCGGCGCAGCAGGGAGCCCGCCCCTATGTGCGCCTCCAGGCCCTCGTGGCGGGGTTCCCGGTCCGCGTCCCACGGGTAGGGCAGGCGGGCCACCTCACCGGCGGCGCCGTTCGACCCGCGCAGCACATGGCCGCCGATGACGACACCGAGACCGATACCGACGCCGATCCGCAGATAACCGAAGGTGTCCCGGCCCCGGGCGGCGCCCTCGTGCAGCTCGGCCAGTGCGGCGCAGTTCACGTTGTTCTCGACGTGCACGGGCACACCGGGCGGGAGCGCGACGGTCAGGGCGTCGAAGATGGGGCCCGCCTTGGCGGTGGCGGGGCGCACGGCCGCGCCCTCCCGGCTCTGGGTGGTGACGTCACCGACGGCGACGACGATGGCGCGCAGCGGCGCGCCGGCCGACAGC
>NZ_LRTR01000200.1 GCF_001550375.1 Streptomyces europaeiscabiei
GATGCCGCACCCCGAGCAGCAACGGCCCACCACCGGGCACCCGCACCCCACGGGCCGCCTCCGCCGCGGCGTACGCCCCCGCACCGCCGACCGCATCCGCCCCGCCGTACGTCTCCCCTCCGGCGGGCGCCCTCACCTCACGCCGCACTTCGTCCTCGGTATCCGCGTCCACCCCGTCACGCACCCCCGGCCCGCCCCGCGTCTCAGGCGGCGTCCTCACCCCACGCGTCACCTCCGCCCCGCCCCGCGTCTCTCCCCCGGCCGCCCGGCCCGCTCCTTCGGCCAGGGTGCCGTCGTCGGTGTCCGCCGCTCCCTCCCCGCGCCCCATCACGCGCCCCGTCACGCGCTCACCTCGCGGCAGGCACGGTAGAAGTCGGTCCAGCCGTCGCGCTCGCGGACGACCGCCTCCAGGTACTCCTGCCAGACGACGCGGTCGGCGGCCGGGTCGCGGACGACGGCGCCGAGGATGCCGGCGGCGACGTCGGAGGCGCGCAGGACGCCGTCACCGAAGTGGGCGGCGAGGGCGAGCCCGCCCGTGACGACGGAGATCGCCTCCGCGGTGGACAGCGTGCCGCTGGGCGACTTCAGCTTCGTACGGCCGTCCGTCGTGACGCCGTCGCGCAGCTCGCGGAAGACCGTGACGACGCGGCGGATCTCGTCGACGCCGTCGGGCACGGCCGGCAGGTCGAGGGAGCGGCCGATCTGGTCGACGCGGCGCGAGACGATGTCGACCTCGGCGTCGGCGCTCTCCGGCAGCGGCAGCACCACCGTGTTGAAACGGCGGCGCAGGGCGCTCGACAGGTCGTTCACCCCGCGGTCGCGGTCGTTGGCCGTGGCGATGAGGTTGAAGCCCCGGACGGCCTGCACCTCCTGCCCCAACTCCGGTATCGGCAGCGTCTTCTCGGACAGGATCGTGATCAGCGAGTCCTGGACGTCGGCCGGGATGCGGGTCAGCTCCTCGACGCGGGCCGTCATGCCCTCCGCCATGGCCCGCATGACGGGGCTGGGCACGAGGGCGTCGCGGCTCGGGCCGTGGGCGAGCAGCTGCGCGTAGTTCCAGCCGTAGCGGATCGCCTCCTCCGGGGTGCCCGCCGTGCCCTGCACGAGCAGCGTGGAGTCGCCGCTGACAGCCGCCGCCAGGTGCTCGGACACCCAGGTCTTGGCGGTGCCGGGCACGCCGAGCAGGAGCAGGGCGCGGTCGGTGGCGAGGGTGGTGACGGCGACTTCGACGATGCGGCGCGGCCCGACGTACTTCGGTGTGATGACCGTGCCGTCCGGGAGCGTCCCGCCGAGCAGATATGTGGCGACGGCCCACGGCGAGAGCTTCCAGCGGGCCGGCCGGGGCCGGTCGTCCCGGGCGGCCAGCAAGGCCAGTTCATCGGCGAAGGCGTGCTCGGCGTGTGCCCGCAGCACCTCACCGCCCGTACGCGTGTTCGCGGGCGCGGACTGGTTGTGGCTCGGGTCGACAGTGGTCGTTCCAGCAGACACAGGCATGGCTGAGTCCCCCTCCAGCTCGGCCGGTTCGGATCTGGGGACCACACTGCACCACACCACTGACAATCCAGTCTGACCTGCGGAAATTGGATCGCGCAAGCCAATTGTCAGTGGTGGGATCTACCTTCAGAACATGACTCAGCAGGGGGTGCGCTGGACGGCTGAGCAGGTGCTGGCATTGGCACCTGACGCAGCGTCGCGCAAAGCCGGAAGCAAACTCGCCGCGGCCGGGCCGTGGTCGGGTGCTGGCAGTTCGGACGAGGGGACGGTGTGGGGACTGTGCAAAGGAAGTGGCAGCAAGCCGTATCAGACGATCATCGACGTGGCGGACTCCACCGGGCCCGCGTACAAGTGCAGTTGTCCGAGCAGGAAGTTCCCGTGCAAGCATGCGCTGGGGCTGCTCCTGCTCTGGGCGGGCGACGACGCCGCGGTGCCGGCCGGGCCGGTGCCGGACTGGGCGCAGCAGTGGCTGTCAGGCCGCCGCACGCGCGCAGCGGAGAGGACGACGAGGACGGACGGGGCATCTGGGGCCACGTCCGCTGACCCCGAGGCCGCGCGTCGCCGGGCGGAGCGGCGTGCCGACCGGATCACCGCGGGCGCGTCGGAGCTCGAACAGCGCCTGACCGACCTGTTCCGCGGCGGCCTGGCCGCCGCGGAACAGGCGGGGTACGGACTGTGGGAGGAGACGGCGGCCCGCATGGTCGACGCCCAGGCCCCCGGACTGGCGGCGCGGGTGCGGGAACTGGGCGCGATACCGGGCTCCGGCCCAGGCTGGCCGGTCCGCCTCCTGGAGGAGTGCGCGCTGCTCCATCTTCTCGACCAGGGCTGGCTGCGCCGCGACCGTCTCCCGGACGGCCTCGCGGCCACGGTCCGCTCCCGGATCGGCCTGCCCGGCTCCCCGGACGGCCCACCGGTCCGCGACCGCTGGCTCGCCCTCGCGCAGTACGACAGGTCCGACTCCACTCTCACCACCCGCCGCATCTGGCTGCACGGCACCGAGTCGGGCCGTACGGCGCTGCTCCTCTCCTACGGAGCCGCCGGCCGGGCACCCGAGCTGTCGCTGCCGGTCGGACTGGCCTTCGAGGCCGAGGTGTCGGCCTACCCGGGCGCGGGTCAGCTTCGAGCGGCCCTGGGTGAGCGGTTCACCGCGCCCGAGCCCACCGCCGTACGACCGCCGGGGATCACTCCGTCCGAAGCGGCGGCCCGTTACGGCGCGGCCCTCCGGGACGATCCCTGGCTGGACTCCGTCCCGGTCACCCTCGCGCGCGTCATCCCCGCCCCGGACGGCGACTCCTGGCAACTGGCCGACGCCGACAGCGATCTCGCTCTTCCCCTCGCCCCCTCCGCCCGCTCCCGCCCCGGCCTGTGGCGCCTCATGGCCCTCTCCGGCGGCACGCCCGTCACCGTCTTCGGCGAGTGCGGACACCGGGGCTTCACACCGCTGACGGCATGGGCGGAGGAGCCGCAAGGTGCGCAGTGGCCGCCCGGGCAGGCGGTGACGCTGTGGTGAGGAGAGACGGCGGCCAGGCAGGCGGCGACGGGAGCGGCGGTTCGTCGCCTGCGACCGTCCCTGTACGGAAGGAACCCCGCATGACCAGTACGTCAGGCACGTCATCCGCTACGGCGACCACGGCGGGGCTCGCCTGGGAGGAGCTGGTCACGACCGCGCTGCTCGGGACGGATCGTCGTGCGCCGACCGTGCCGGTGCCGGGCCGGGAGGCGCCCGTGGCGTTGCTGGACGCGGCGGCCGTGGAGACCGTGCG
>NZ_LRTR01000201.1 GCF_001550375.1 Streptomyces europaeiscabiei
GACGCGGAGACTGACGACGCTGCTGGCCGACCGGCCCGGCGGCGGTGGCGGGCGGCGGGGCACGGCACCCGACCTGATGGAACTGCTGCCCCAGTGGCTGGCGTTGGCCAACGCACACGGTTACGCGCCACCTCCTCAGGCCCTGCCCGCGCTGCTGGACGCGGCTCGCGGCCGTACCGACCTGCGTCCGGCCGTCCTGGCCTTCGCGGGCGCGCGGGCGCTGTGGCTGGCCCGGCTGAACACGGACTGGCGTTTCGCGCTGCGTGCCGCGCCCGGCGGTGGCGCGTCCCTGCCCGGCCCGGACGAGTCCGAGCGGGTCCGGCGGCTCTGGCGGGAGGGCCTGTTCGCGGAGCGCGTCGCACTGCTCACGGCGATACGGGCCCGGGATGCCGCCCCGGCACGCGAGTTGCTGTCGGCCACGTGGTCGACGGAGCGGGCAGAGGACCGGCTCATGTTCCTCGACACGCTCCGCGCGGGTCTGGAGGCGGCGGACGAGCCTTTCCTGGAGGCCGCGTTGGATGACCGCAGCCGGAATGTGCGGGCCACGGCGGCGGAGTTGCTGTCCGCCCTGCCCGGCTCGATGCTCGCGGGGCGGATGGCGAAGCGGGCGACCGCGTGTGTGGCCGTCGACCGCACCGGCAGCACGTCGGCGGCTGCCGGAACACCCACGCTCGTGGTCGAGGCCCCGCACGAGTGCGACCCCGGAATGGAGCGTGACGGTGTGCTGCCCAAGGCCCCGGCCGGTCGGGGTGAACGTTCCTGGTGGCTGGGCCAGTTGGTGGAGGCGGCGCCGCTCGGTGCGTGGTCGCGGCGGTTCGGGGGGCGTACGCCGGAGGAGATCGTGGCGCTGCCGGTCGCGGACGACTGGCAGGGTGAGCTGCACGGGGCGTGGTGCCGGGCGGCGGTGCGACAGCGGGATCCCGGGTGGTCGCAGGCGTTGCTGGGGACGCCCTCCACGCCGGAGGCCGGCGGGCCGGGGGCCGTGTCGCTGGCCGAGCGGGCGAAGCTGCTGGCCACGTTGGAGGGCCGGGAGCGGGCCGAGTGGGTGGCGGGGTTCATCGCCACCCACGGGCTGTCGGAGGCGTTTCAGCTGCTCGGGGTGTGTGCGGTGCCGTGGGCTCCGCCGCTGGGGCGGGCCGTGGTGGACGCGCTCAACATCGCTCGGGACGCGGGGAGTTATCCCTGGAGTTTCAGCGGGGTGATGGGGCTGGCCGAGCGGTGCCTGGACCCTGCGGAGGCGGTGCGGCTCCAGCCGCTCACCGCGACGCCGGAGGACGCGGAGGACTCGGCGCCGGGGGCCGGTGGGTACTGGGCCGAGGCGTTCCAGCGGCTCGCGACGACGTTGCGGTTGCGGGCGACGATGCGGGCCGAGCTGGCGCCGCCGGGCGCCTCATAGCTCTGGGGTTCGGGTTCGGGTTCGTGCGCGAGTGCGGGTTCGTCGTAGTCGCTCGCGCAGTTCCCCGCGCCCCCAAGAGCCCAGGCCCTTGCGGGCCTGAAGGGCGAGGGGCGCAGCCCCTGCTTTTCGGGGGCGCGGGGAACTGCACGAGAACCCCCACCGGCCCCGCGCCCGAACACCCCGAACACCCCGAACACCCCGAACACCCCGAACACCCCGAACACCCCGAACACCCCGAACACCCCGAACACCCCGAAGAGCCTACGCCCCCGCCGACTGCCGTACGTTCGCCCGCACCCATTCCACGATCGACGCCGTCGTCGCTCCCGGTGTGAAGATGGCGGCGACCCCCTTGTCCTTGAGCGGCGCGATGTCCGCCTCGGGGATGATGCCGCCGCCGAAGACGAGGATGTCCTCGGCATCGCGCTCCTTGAGGAGTTCGATGACGGCGGCGAAGAGTGTGTTGTGGGCGCCGGAGAGGACGGAGAGGCCGATCGCGTCGGCGTCCTCCTGGATCGCGGTGTCGACGATCTGCTCGGGAGTCTGGTGGAGGCCGGTGTAGATGACCTCCATACCGGCGTCGCGCAGCGCCCGCGCGATCACCTTGGCCCCGCGATCGTGGCCGTCGAGTCCCGGCTTGGCCACCACCACGCGGATCGGACCGGCTGCCACACCCATCACTGCCTCCATGAAACGACTACACCAACCCGTAACAGAACATAGCCACACATGTCGCGCGAATCGCGCGAACCGTGCACATCAGCGCTTCAGGTCCATGGAACACCTACCCACACCGCGCGCCGGGAAAGTGAACGAACGTTATCTCCAACATCCCGTAACCGGCAGTTTCGCGGTGGAGGGCGAGGGGGAAATCACATGATGGGACACGTTCGCCGCGCACCGCTCCCGGATTCCGCGGCTCACGCGTCGCGGGGACCGAGGTGATCACGGAGGTGATCGCGGCATCCGGACCGTTTCCGGGCCGCCTGCCACAGGCCCTCGCGGCGTGCGGGCCACGGGGAAGCATGCGCAAAAGGAGAGTCGTCGGAAGGACGCCGCACCGCCCCACCGCCGCGGGAGATCACGGCGACCGGACGAATCGGCACCGGCAGACGGCAGAGGGCAGGGACAGCGGGGGGTCAGGAGAGCCGAACTCCCCGTCGCGCGATCGGCGCCTCACGCGCCGCACACGCACCGCACGTCACGCAAGCACAAGCACCGCGTCACGTCGCACCCACCACCCGCCGCCGTCCGCATCCGCGGCTCTCCACTAGGGCACACGGGGGACAGAGGCGTCCACCCGTCTGCCGACGGGAGGTCGGGCATGAAGGTCACCAGGGCGGTCGCGCCCCTTCTTCCGCTCTGCGAGCGGCTCCTGCCCACCCATCTGGCAGGCCTGTCCGTGGCCCTTCTCAAGGCGACCGCCCTGGAGTTGGCGATCCTTGCCGGGCACATGCTGCTCTATCCGTCCGGGATGACACAGGAGCGCCGGATCAGCCCCACGCTCCCCCCGGCCGACACCCCCCGGCTCCCCACCGAGGAGAAGCCCCCCGTCGTCCTGTTGCACGGATTCATCGACAACCGATCGGTCTTCGTCCTGCTGCGCCGCTCCTTGGCGCAGCACGGCGGCCGGCACATCGAGTCACTCAACTACTCGCCCCTCACCTGCGACATCCGCGCCGCCGCCGAGCTGCTCGGCAACCACATCGAGGACATCTGCGAGCGCACGGGCCAGGAGCGGGTGGATGTCGTCGGGCACAGCCTCGGCGGACTGATAGCGCGGTACTACGTGCAGCGGCTCGGCGGTGACCAGCGTGTCCGTACGCTCGTCACGCTCGGCACCCCGCACGGCGGCACCCGGGCCGTGCCGCTCGCGGACGCGCACCCGATCGTCCGCCAGATGCGGCCGGGTTCGAAGGTGCTGGAGGAACTGCGGGAGCCGGCGCCGGGCTGCCGTACGCACTTCGTGGCGTTCTGGAGCGACCTCGACCACGTGATGGCTCCGCTGGAGACCGCCTGTGTCGACCACCCGGACCTGATGGCGCAGAACATCCGGGTCACGGGCATCGGTCACCTCGCCCTTCCCGTGCACCCCGCCGTCGCCACCGGAATACGGCAGGCCCTCGACACCTCGCGGACCGGGGCCCGCACCGCCGCCCGCCCCGGCGGCCTGACCGTGGCGTGAGCCCTCGACCGCCGACGACGGCACAGTGACGCTCGACACAGGACTGCGAAACAGGGACGTAAGGCGATAAACACGGCGCACGCCCACGCGCCCCCGCCGCGCGCCGGACTCGCGACACCCCTCCCGACGGCAACAACGCGCCCCACCTCCGGCACGCCATCACCCCGCGAAACGTCTCACCCCGGTCGGCGCGGGCGTCCCACAACCCCCACACAGCCGCCCGCTATCGAACAACCCTCGAACGCAAGGCCAAAGTCGTACCCACAGACCACCGAAAGACGCTCGAATGCCCGTTTCCTGCGCGCATGAAACCCGTTGAAGATTGTCGCGCCCGCATACCGCCGGGTACAGTCACCGCACTGCTCTGCCAGCCCCTGTCGTCGAGGCGAAAGAGAAGTTGGTGAACGATCGTCACCCGTCGGGGACCGCAACACCCCCGGCTCCGGCTTCCGAAGCCGACCCGGCGCACTACGCGTCGTACGGCCACCAGGAAGCCACCCATGGTGACTTCACCACGTACGGCGATTATCCCGCCACCGGTTTCGACTCCGGCACCCACGCCGGCACCGGCACCTTCGCGGCCGATCCCCTCTTCGGCGACCTGCCGGGCAATGACGCCGGTACCGGCTCCTACGACGCCTCGCAGTGGTCGACGGGCAGCCACCAGACGCTGAACTACGACCCGTACGCCGCGCAGCACCAAGCCGTGTACGACACGGGCAGTTACGAAACGACGTCCTGGTCGGCCGGCTACGAACACCTCTCCCAGGTCCCGACGCAGTCGACGAGCCCCGACGCGAGCGGCCAGTGGGACGCGAGCGGCTGGCTGCAGGCCGAACAGGCCGACGAGGCGGGCCAGTCGGGGCAGTCCGACCAGACCCAGCAATGGGTCGGCACCCAGCACTTCGACACGGGCGCGTTCGACGCCACGCAGTGGAACAGCGACGGCACCCCCGTCGGCGACGAGCACGGCGGCTCCACCGCGGAGTCGTACGAACACGGCGGCGGCTCCCACGAGTCGTACGACGCCCACGAGCATCCGCAGACCCTGGTGGTGGACCTCTCTGCGGCCGAGGCCACGGACTTCCACCAGCAGGCGACGGCCACCTTCGAGCAGATCGCCCCGTACGACCAGGACGAACACCTTCCCTCGGACGGCGAGTTCGAGAGCGACGGCGCGGATCGCGCGGCGCTCCTCGACGGCGAGGAGGAGGCCACTCCGGCGGCCACCGGGAGCACGAGCCCCGGTCGGGCGACCACCCGTGCGGCGTCGCGGTCGCGTCGGAAGGCTCCGGCCAAACGTTCCGCCCTGCTGACCGTGGCCGTTCCGTCGGCCTGCGTCATGGGTGTCGCGGGCATCGCCGCGGCCTCGGTCGGCGCCACGTCGGACGACACGGAGACGACGGCGTCCATCAAGTCGGACGCCACCGCCGTGAAGCCGTCCACCGCCAACAACCAGCTCGACACCCAGTTGGAGAGCCTCTCCGCCGAGGCGGACGACTTCGCCGACCGGGCGAGCCGGACGCAGGAGCGCATCGACCTCAAGGCGCAGCAGGAGCTGGAGCAGAAGAAGGCAGCGGCCGAGGCCGCCCGCAAGGAGCGACTGCGGCCGAAGTTCGCACTGCCGGTCGCCAGGCACGGACTCAGCGCGTACTACGGGCAGTCCGGCGTCAACTGGATGTCCCTGCACACCGGCATAGACTTCCCGGTCTCGTACGGCACCACGGTGATGGCGGCGACCGACGGCACTGTGCGCACGCAGTGGAACCCCGCCTACGGCAACATGGTCATCGTGACCGCCAAGGACGGCACCGAGACCTGGTACTGCCACCTCTCCACGTACAAGGTCGCCTCCGGTACGACCGTCCAGGCCGGCGACACCATCGCCTTCTCCGGCAACTCGGGCAACTCGACCGGCCCGCACCTGCACTTCGAGGTCCACCCGGCGGGCGGCTCCGCCATCGACCCCCTGCCGTGGCTGCGCAGCCACGGGCTGGACCCGACGTAACAGACGCCGCGTCGGCCTCCGTTACGGACACCGACACCGAAGACCGGGCCCCTGCCGAGCAGGGGCCCGATGCGTGTCACCGCGGCCGGAACGCTCGCCGCGCGCAGCTCGCTACAGCTTCTCCACCGGCGCGTACCGCAGCAACAGCCGCTTGGGCTTGGTGTCACCGAAGTCGATCGTCGCCTCCGCGTTCGCGCCCGTGCCGTTGACGCCGACGACCGTGCCGAGGCCGAACTGGTCGTGGGTGACGCGGTCACCCACGGAGAGCGAGACCACCGGCTTCTCGTTGCTGCGGCGGGTCGCGAAGCCGGACGCGCCGGAGGCCGAGGAGCGGGAACGGGACGAGGACAGTGAGGACGCGATCCCGGCGGCCGGCCCCGAGGACACCGGCGCGGAGGCGCCCGTGCGCTTCCACTCCAGGTGCGTGGCCGGGATCTCCTCCAGGAAGCGGGACGGCGGGTTGTACGAGGGCTGACCCCAGGCGCTGCGGAGCGAGGAGCGGGTGAGGTACAGCCGTTCGCGCGCGCGGGTGATGCCGACGTACGCGAGGCGACGCTCCTCCTCCAGCTCCTTGGCCTGGCCGAGGGCGCGCATGTGCGGGAAGACGCCGTCCTCCATGCCGGTCAGGAAGACGACCGGGAACTCCAGGCCCTTGGCGGTGTGGAGGGTCATGAGCGTGATGACGCCCGAGCCGTCCTCCTCCTCGTCCGGGATCTGGTCGGAGTCGGCGACCAGCGCCACCCGCTCCAGGAAGGCGGGGAGCCCGACGGGCGTCGCTGCCGCCGCCTCGCCCTCACCTTCTGCGGCGCCGGTCTCCTGCTCGAACTCCAGTGCCACGGCCGCGAGTTCCTGGAGGTTCTCGATGCGGGTCTCGTCCTGCGGGTCGGTCGAGGCCTGCAACTCGGCCAGATAACCGGTGCGTTCGAGGACCGCCTCCAGGATGGTCGCCGGTCCGGCGCCGGACTCGACGACGGTCCGCAGATCCTCCATCAGCGTGTTGAACCGCTTGACGGCGTTCGTCGACCGGGCCGCCATGCCGTACGCCTCGTCGACGCGCTTCAGCGCCTGCGGGAAGCTGATCTTCTCGCGCTGCGAGAGGGCGTCGATCATCGCCTCGGCACGGTCACCGATGCCGCGCTTGGGCACGTTGAGGATGCGGCGCAGCGGGACGGAGTCCTCCGGGTTGGCGAGGACGCGCAGGTAGGCGAGGACGTCCCGGACCTCCTTGCGCTCGTAGAAGCGCACGCCGCCGACGACCTTGTAGGGCAGGCCGACGCGGATGAAGATCTCTTCGAAGACACGGGACTGGGCGTTCGTACGGTAGAAGACGGCGACGTCTCCGGCCTTCGCGTCGCCCGCGTCCGTCAGTCGGTCTATCTCGTCGGCGACGAACTGGGCCTCGTCGTGCTCGGTGTCGGCGACATAGCCGGTGATCTGAGCACCCGCGCCCGCGTTGGTCCACAGGTTCTTGGGGCGGCGGGACTCGTTGCGCTCGATGACCGCGTTGGCCGCGCTCAGGATGGTCTGGGTGGAGCGGTAGTTCTGCTCCAGCAGGATCGTCGTCGCGTCCGGGTAGTCCTCCTCGAACTGGAGGATGTTCCGGATGGTCGCGCCGCGGAAGGCGTAGATCGACTGGTCGGCGTCACCCACGACGCAGAGCTCGGCAGGGGGTACGTCCCACTCGTTGGCCGGTACGTCGACGGGGTGCTCGGAGGTGCCGACCAGCTCTCTGACCAGGGAGTACTGCGCGTGGTTGGTGTCCTGGTACTCATCGACGAGGACGTGGCGGAAGCGGCGGCGGTAGTGCTCGGCGACGTCCGGGAAGGCACGCAGCAGATTGACCGTCGTCATGATCAGGTCGTCGAAGTCGAGCGCGTTCGCCTCGCGGAGGCGGGACTGGTACAGAGCGTAGGCCTGGGCGAGGGTCTTCTCGAAGCCGTCGGAGGCCTGGGCGGCGAAGTCCTCCTCGTCGATCAGCTCGTTCTTCAGGTTCGAGATCTTGGCGCTGAAGGACTTGGGCGGGAAGCGCTTCGGATCGAGGTCCAGGTCACGACAGACGAGCGCCATCAGCCGCTTGCTGTCGGCGGCGTCGTAGATCGAGAAGGAGGACGTGAAGCCGAGCCTCTTCGACTCGCGCCGCAGGATCCGTACACACGCGCTGTGGAAGGTCATGACCCACATCGCGTTGGCGCGCGGTCCGACGAGGTGCTCGACGCGCTCCTTCATCTCGCCCGCGGCCTTGTTGGTGAAGGTGATCGCGAGGATCTGG
This sequence comes from Streptomyces europaeiscabiei, assembly GCF_001550375.1. GTDB lineage: Bacteria > Actinomycetota > Actinomycetes > Streptomycetales > Streptomycetaceae > Streptomyces > Streptomyces europaeiscabiei. The sequence continues at coordinate 7,859 of NZ_LRTR01000201.1, forward strand.
CCCGGGTGGACCTGCCGCTCGCCGAGCAGATGCGCGATGCGGTGGGTGAGCACCCGGGTCTTTCCGGAGCCGGCACCGGCCACGATGAGCAGGGGCGAGCCCGCGTGGACCACGGCCGCGCGCTGGTTCTCGTTCAGCCCGTCCAGGAGCGCCGCCGCGTCGATCACCGGGCGGGGGGCACCGTCGCGGTAGTAGGCGTCCCGGTCCGGAGGCACGTCGAACTTCCCGCCGAACAGATCGTCCGGAAGCGGCTCCGGTACGTGGTCGTCCTCGGGCGGCGGCGGGGGTTCCTCCGCATGGCCGCGGGGGGCCTGGAAGTCCGCCAGGAAGCTGTCGTCAAAGAGGCTGCTCATCGCTCTCCGAGTCTAGGCGCCCCCACTGACAACGAGAGGCCACCCCGGAAAGTCCGTATTCACCACCCACCGCGACCACTTTGCGACGGTGAGCGATCGAACGTATCGCCTGTCGCACCGAAGAGGCTAAGGTCACGAAAACGTATCGGGCATATCGCACATCAACCTTCACACGGGCCACACGAGTTGGCTAGCTTTTTCCTTTGGGCCGTACGACCCAACCGGCGAACGTCGCCGGGCCGCACAGCCTCCGCCGAGTCCGGTACGCCTCCCGAGGCAGCCGGAGCCGGGGACCCACCGATCTCTGGGGTGAATCGACCCGACCGCCGCACGCGGCAAGGGTCGTAGGGCAAACCTTCCGAAGCTTGCGCCCGAACCCGACAGCTAACTCGGTAGGCGGACTACGGAAGGAGACGCCGAACCATGGCGCCGCACCGCAAGCCGCGTCCAGCCGGAACGCGCGCGGGCATACGCACCCCCGCTCTCGCCACGGCCGCCCTCACCTCCGTGGCCCTGCTCTCCCAGACGGCTACCGCCGCCCCCTCGGCCGACGCCAAGCCGAGCCTGGAGGAAGTCGAGAAGAAGGTCGACGCCCTCTACCGCCAGGCAGGTTCGGCGACCGAGAGCTACAACGCGGCCAAGGAGAAGACGACCAAGCAGAAGAAGCAGGTCGACACCCTCCTCGACAGCGTCGCCAAGCGCACGGAGAAACTCGACGAGGCGCGGGAGGAACTCGGTTCGTTCGCCGCGGCCCAGTACCGCACGGGCGCGGCCGCTCCCGACCAGGCCTCGCTGCTCCTGGCGGACAACCCACAGGACTACCTCGACCAGAACCAGCTGATGGACCGGTTGACGGACCGCCAGCAGGACTCCGTCGACGCGTACGTCACCCAGCAGGCCGAGGCGACGGAGCAGCGCCAGGAGGCGAGCGACAGCCTCGAACTCCTCACCGAGTCACAGAACACCCTCAAGGCCAAGAAGGCCAAGGTCCAGGCGAAGCTCGCCGAGGCCCGCGAACTGCTCTCCACTCTCACCGCCGGCGAGAAGGCCCGGCTCGCCGCGCTCGAACAGCGCGAGCAGGAGGAGGCCGACCGCAAGGCCGAGGAACTCGCGCGGCAGCAGGCGGCACAACCGACGACCCGGGCGCCCCAGGAGACCCCCCAGGAAGCCCAGGGCGGCCAGGGAACCCTGGAGGAGACCTCCACCGGCGCGGAGACGTCCACCGACGCCACCTCCGAGACCGTCGCCCCGGCCGAGGACTCGACCTACGCCTCGAAGGCCAACAAGGCTCTCGCCCTCGCCCGCGCGCAGATCGGCAAACCGTACGTCTGGGGCGCGACCGGCCCCGGCTCCTACGACTGTTCCGGCCTCACCCAGGCCGCCTGGAAGGCCGCCGGCGTCGATCTCCCCCGCACCACCTACGACCAGGCCACCTCCGGCACCACCGTCTCCCTCGCCAACGCCAGACCCGGTGACCTGGTCTTCTTCTACGACAACATCGGCCACGTCGGCCTCTACATCGGCAACGGCATGATGATCCACGCCCCCAAGCCGGGGACGTACGTCCGCGAGGAGTCGGTCTTCTACGACGGGGAGTCGTCGGTCCACAGCGTGGTGCGGCCTGCGTAACGGCACGGTTCACGAAGGGGCGTGGGCCCTCAGGTCCAGAGCACCGCGATGAAGATGTTCGCGATGGTCAGCGCGCCCACCAGACCGAACAGCGGCTTCTCCACCGTCTCTTCGTCCCGTTTCACGTAGACGAGCCCCAGGATCACGATCAGCAGCGCCAGTTTGACGCCGATCTTGATGTTGTTGACGGGCTGGTCGTCGGCCTGGTTGAGGCCGACGAGGAGCACGCCGGTGACGAGCATGGTGAGGGCGCCGTGGAGCATGGCCGGGACGAAGCGGGCGGCGCCCTGGCCCATGGCCTTCATCTGGGTGAGGAATCCACCCAGGAGGGAAGCGATGCCGATGATGTGGAAGGCGACGAGGATGTGGATGAGTACGTCCATGCGCGGAGCCTAATGAGAGGCCTGTGTCCCGCCGGGCACCGGGGCGGCGGCAGTGACGTACCCCCGGCCCCCAGATGGCACTTCGGGACGTCTCTGGCGTCCGCGGCGTCCGCGGCGTCCGTTGGACGGGCCGCGATGATCTTGCATATATGCGCCGTATAGCACCACCGAACCCCCTTAAGGTCCGAAATAGCCGCATCGGTCATCGCGCAGCGTGAAGCCGATGGCGCCAGGGCGGGATCACGGTCACATACGGTCACCTCACGATCGGTGCACGTCACTTCCGCACAACGCGTTACGGTGCGCTCACAGTCAGGTTTAACGTCCTCCCTCAGGTGACCGGCTCCCCACCGCCGCCCTGGCCAGGGGCGGCAGTCGGACACCACCGCCGAGAAGGTCCGGCGGCGTCCCGCTCCCCCTGTGCGGGCCGCCGCCGGACGTGTAACCGCTTCCCCCCAGGCGGTCCGTACGGACAGACGATGTTCGTACTGCGGACGGCGGTCGTACGGAGAGGACATGGACTCCACGTGGCAGCGCACCGCAAGCCCAGACAGCGCTCACTCGGCGGCCACACGGTCCGCACAGCCGCGACGTTCGCCCTCGCGGGCGCGGCGACCGCGACCGGTTTCGACGGCACCGGGCACGCCGATCCACAGCTCACGCCTGACCAGGTCAAGGCGAAAGTGGACAAGCTGTACCAAGAGGCTGAGGTCGCCACAGAGAAGTACAACGGCGCGAAGGAGAAGGCCGACAAGGCCCAGGAGAACCTCGAAGAGCTGCGCGACCAGGCCGCCCGCCGCACCGAACGGCTCAACTCGGCACGGGACGAACTCGGTTCGCTGGCGGCGGCGCAGTACCGGGACGGGGGCATGGACCCCTCCTGGCAGCTCGCGCTCTCCGCCGACCCGGACCAGTACCTGGACGGCGCCGCCCTCGCCGAGCGCATCGGCAGCCGGCAGTCGGCGGACGTGGCGAGCGTAAGGAAGCAGTTGCTGGAGATCGAACGGCTGCGCGGGGCCGCCCGCGTCGAACTGGGCACGCTCAAGACCCGGCAGACGGAGCTGAAGCGGCACAAGAAGACCGTCACCTCCAAGCTGACAGACGCGCGGCAGCTGCTCGGCCGGCTCACCACCGAGGACCGCGCGCGGTTCGACACGGCGGGCGGGGCCGCGGGACACGTCTCGCGCTCCTCCGCCTCGTCCCGGCGCAGCCTCACCGGCCCTGTCTCCCCCGCCACCGCCGACGCCCCCGACTCCCGCGCCGCCGCGGCCGTCTCCTACGCCTACTCCAAGCTCGGCAGCCCGTACGTCTGGGGCGCCACCGGCCCCAACGCCTTCGACTGCTCCGGCCTCACTCTGGCGGCCTACCGCGCCGCCGGCGTCTCCCTCCCTCGCACCACCTACTCCCAGATCAACGCCGGCCGCCGCGTCGCCCGCTCCGAACTCCTCCCCGGTGACCTCGTCTTCTACTACTCCGGCATCAGCCACGTGGGCATCTACGTCGGCAACGGCCAAATGATCCACGCCCCGAACCCCTCGGCGCCGGTACGCATGGCACCCCTCGACGAGATGCCGTACGTGGGGGCCACACGGGTGGCGTGAGCCGGGCGGCGGCGGGCTCCCTGAAAAGCCGGGGGCCTCGGGCCGACCCTTGCGCCGGGGCGGCTCGGACCGACCGACATCGAACGACGAACGGGGTGACTCGGCTCGGGCCGCGGTCGAGATTGACCACCGAGTGCAACGCCGCCTCTGCCCGAACCTCCGAGCTCATCCTCAAGGCCGTCCTCGACGGCCGTCCTCGACGGCCTTGAGGCCGGAACGCGCGACCGCGATGGCGACCAGCCGACCCCGGCGGCGTGCTGGCGACGCCAACCCACCAACCCGTCCCGTCCACCCGTCGCCCTCAGGTCGTCCCTCGACCCAATCAGCGGCTCTCTGACGGCCGCCCACCGGTACCGGCGACAGCACCTGTGCCCACCCCTCACACCAAGCGTCGCGCCGTCGCCCACCTCGTCAGCTCATGCCGGTTGGAGAGCTGCAACTTCCGTAGCACGGCGGAGACATGGGACTCCACGGTCTTCACCGAGATGTAGAGCTGCTTGGCGATCTCCTTGTACGCGTAGCCGCGGGCGATGAGACGCAGTACTTCGCGCTCACGCTGGGTGAGCCGGTCGAGGTCCTCGTCGACGGGCGGGGCGTCGGTGGAGGCGAATGCGTCGAGGACGAAGCCGGCCAGGCGCGGGGAGAAGACCGCATCGCCCTCCTGGACCCGGAAGATGGATTCGACGAGGTCGGAGCCGGTGATCGTCTTGGTGACATAGCCGCGCGCACCGCCCCGGATCACACCGATCACGTCCTCCGCCGCATCCGACACGGACAGGGCGAGGAACCGGACGGGCTGCTCGGCGTCCGCCATCAACGCCGAACAGCGGCGCAGGACTTCGACACCACCGCCACCGGGCAGATGCACATCGAGGAGGACCACCTCGGGTCGCGTAGTGGTGATCACCGAGACCGCCTGGTCGACGTCGGGCGCCTCCCCGACGACCTCCACCCCCGTACGGTCCGTCTGCCCGATCTCGGCCTGCACTCCCGTACGGAACATCCGGTGATCGTCCACCAGCACCACCCTGACGTGCCGCCCGGGCCCGGAGACACCGGCCCCGGTCCCGGCCGCAGCGGGCAGCCCGGCCGTGGCGGACTTCCCGGGTACGGCGGTCACGCCGGAATCGCCGGCCGTGGTGGTCTCGTCAGGCGCATCGGGCCTGGCGGACTCGCTGGGCAGGCCCTCGGCCGGATCCGTGCCCCGCACGGTCGGACCTCCCTGCTTCCTGTCCGGGCCGGTGCCCGAACCGCCCTGTGCGGCAAGGTCGTTCGCCCCGTTCGCGTCACTCATGACGTCGTCTCCGCCCTCTCCATCTCCAACTCGACCTCCGTGCCGCCGTCCGGCACAGCGCGGAGCCGTGCCGTGCCTCCGTTGCGCTCCATGCGGCCGATGATCGATTCTCTGACGCCCATGCGGTCGGCGGGTATCGCGTCCAGGTCGAAGCCGGGACCGCGGTCGCGGACCGACACGAAGACCGTCCTTCCCTCGACCTCCGCGAAGACCTGCACGGCGCCGCCCTCGCCACCGTACTTGGCGGCGTTCACCATCGCCTCGCGCGCGGCCTGCATCTGCGCGGTCAGTCCTTCGTCGAGGGGGCAGTCGCCGACGACGACCACCTCTATGGGGACGCCGTGCTTGTCCTCGACCTCCGCAGCGTTCCGCCGCACGGCCTCGGCGAGGGTGTCGGGCTCGTCGGCCTCGTCCTTTCCTGTGCCCTCGGGTTTGTACAGCCAGTTCCGCAGGTCGCGCTCCTGCGCGCGGGCGAGGCGGCGGACCTCGTTCGGGCTGTCCGCGTTGCGCTGTATCAGCGTCAGCGTGTGCAGCACCGAGTCGTGGACGTGGGCCGCGACCTCCGCGCGCTCCTGGGCGCGAATGCGCATCAGGCGCTCCTCGGAGAGGTCCTGGGTCATACGGACCAGGTACGGTCCGGCCAGCAGCGCTATGCCCACGAGGACCGCGAGCGCGGCCTGCAACACCGAGCCGAGGTGGGCGGCCGAGCCCTGCAGGACGAATATCCCGGACACTCCCGCGGTGACCAGCAGGACACCGGCCACGGAGCGGAGCAGCGTGATCGTGCGCCGCCGACGGCCGACCTCGGCCCAGCGGGCCCGCCGCGCGTTGTCCGCCTGACGCCAGACCAGGGCGACGCCGGCCGCGACGAGCACGGTCGGCCAGAGATAGGCCCTGGCGGCCTCTCCGAGGTCCACATTGCCGACGAAGACCATGGCCACGACGACCATGAGGAGGAGGGCGACCATCTGGCCACGGTCGGGCTTGCGGGCCACGAGCCTGCGGCGGCCGTCGGGAGAGGTCTCGGTGGAGATGGCCGGGGGCCGCTGGTTGTCTACGCCTCCCACACCGAGCGGGACGAAGAACCAGAAGGCCGCGTAGACCAGGGCGCCGAGGCCGTCCGCCAGGAAGAGGCCGGCGAACACGAGTCGCACCCAGGTCACGGGCAGGCCGAGATGTCCGGCGAGCCCTCGCGCCACGCCTCCGAGCCAGCGTCCGTCGCTGCTGCGGTAGAGCTTGCGCGGGGGCCGCGGAGTGTCGACTGGCAGTGCTGCGGCTTCCGGCATGCCATCGATGTTCACACGCACGGCGGATCGAGGCATCAGGGTCGACCCCCGAGACGCCCCTGATCTTCGGCCCAGCCGTGATCGAACGCATCCCCGGGCGGATATCAGGGTTCGACCAGGGTCATCCCGACTGCCATCGGACCGGCTCGGCGGTCACGATGGACGCATGACGGATCACCAGCACGCGGCAGCGGAGCCGGGCCCCGGCTCGGGTCCGGACGCCATGCGGCCGGCCACCGAGCCGCAGGACGCCGTGCCCCCACCGGGCAAGGGGGCAGAAAAACCGCGCGCACACGGGGACGCGGGCACACACCCGCACACGGAGGCGGGGCCGCGGGCGGGCGCACATCCGCACACGGGCGCGGGCACACGGGCGGGCGCGGGCACACCCGCGGATCAAGCGGCCACCACCGACCCT
>NZ_LRTR01000202.1 GCF_001550375.1 Streptomyces europaeiscabiei
GCCGGAGCCGCCGGCCGTCCCTCCCCCGGCGGGGCGGACCCGTCCACCCCGGGCGCCATGGGGCGCCCCGCCCCCGACGATCCGGCCGACTGGCCCGCCGCTCCGCACAGGTTCCGCCGTGACCGGCAGTACCAAATGCTGGGCGGTGTCTGTGCCGGGCTCGGGCGGCAGTGCGACATGGATCCGGTGATCTTCCGAGTGGTGCTCGCGGTCCTCTCCGCGACCGGCGGCTTCGGCCTCATCTTCTACGGCTTCGCCTGGCTGTTGGTGCCGTACGACGACGAGGAGGAGAACGAGGTACGCAAGCTGCTGACCGGCCGGGTCGACGGCCAGGCCCTCACGGCCGTGCTCTTCGCGCTGGTCGGCTGCGGCGTCTTCCTCAGCCTGCTGAGCAACACGACCGTCCTGACCTTCTCCGTGGTCGTCTCCCTGCTCCTGGCCGGCGCGGGGTACTGGTCGCAGCAGCGCGGTGCCCCCGATCCCGATCCGCTCGCCGCGCAGGCGGTGGCCGACGCCCCACCGGAGGCCAAGGCACCGCCCGTGGCCTCCGCCTACCCCTCCTGGTGGCGCGACCCGATCATCAAGGACGGAACGCATGTGGGCGGCACGGGCTATCTGTGGGGGCCGTGGGGGATTCGCGACCGGGACATGGCGGCGGCCGTCAACATCGCCCAGGGTGTGCCGCCCTCCCGCCAGGACATACGCACCGTGCGGCCGCCCAAGCCGCGCGGTCCGCGCTGGACAGGCGGCTGGATCTTCCTGCTCGCGCTGCTCGCCGGCGGCCTCGGCACCGGCGCGACCTGGGAGGACCGCGCTCTCGCCACCAGCCTGCAGACCGGCCTGGCCTGCGCACTGACCGTGTTCGGCCTGGGCATAGCCCTGAGCGCCTTCCTCGGCCGTACGGGAGCGGGGTCGATCTTCCTGGCCGTGGTCACGGCTGGACTCCTGGCGTGCACGGCGGCGCTCCCGACGAACATCACGACCGACTGGGTCCGTACGGACTGGACACCGCGGAACGCGGAGAGCGTGGCGGCCCGGTACAAGCTGGGGACCGGCGTGGGCACGCTGGACCTTTCCAAGGTGGACATACCGAAGGGAGGGACGCTGACGACGAGCGTGGAGGTGGGCGCGGGCAAGGTGAAGGTGGTGGTCCCGCCCGACGTCACCGTGCGGCTCGACGTCGAGGTGGGCCTCGGTGACATCCAGTTGCCGGGTGACGGCAAGGAGGACGTGGACGTGGCACCGGACAGGAGCGATCGACTGACGCTGTCCCCCGTAAAGGGCTCGGACCGTGGCGGCACGCTCACCATCGACCTCGAAGTCGGTCTTGGACAGGCGGAGGTGGCCCGTGCTGCGTCATGAGTTCCGCCCGGGGAAGCTCATAGCCGGCCTCTTCCTCACGGCCGCCGGTGTCGCGTACCTCGGCGACGCGGGAGAGGCCTGGGAAACCCGTTGGTTCGTCGTGATACCGCTCGTCGTCGGAGGGCTGTGTCTGGCAGGGGCAGCAGGTCTTCTGAACCATGCGATACGGGGACGCCGGGCGTCCGGACGGACGGGGCCGATGGGGCCGACAGGGCCGACAGGGCCGACAGGGCCGACAGGGCCGACAGGGCCGACAGGGCCAGGGGATGCGACCGGGCCCGACAGAAGCGGCGGGGGCTGAAGGCGCGACGGGTGCGAAGGGGGTGCCAGGTCCGAGAGGGTCCGCGGGATGAACCGGAGCGGCCGGGACCACGCGGATGAGTCGAAGCTGCCAGGGCGTGGCGGGACGAGCGGGAGTGGCAGAGCAAGCAGGAGGGACGCGAGCTGCCCGGGGGCAGGGACGCGTGGGTTCGGCCGGCCAGGGTCGGCACGGGCGGGATCGGCAGGGGTGAGGTCGGCACCGGCAATATCGGCCGGGAGAGTGGGGAGGTGAGACAGGCAAGGGCAGGGGCGGGGCCGTAGGAAAGAGCCGAGCGCCCGGCCCGGATGCGTGACGTGGCTTGCCAGGACGCCGCCCGTGCGGGTGACGTCCGGAGTCCGCCGCCGACCGGCCGGTCTGCTGTGCGGGCTGAGGCGAGCCCTGGTCGCGGTACCTGCTGGGGGCTGCGCCACGGGGCTTGGCTCCGTCGGGACCGGCCGGGCGGGGCCCTGAGGTGAAGCCGGACGCATGACGCAGGGGGCTCAGCCGGGACCGCTGGGGCGCTGTGGCTGAGCCGTCGTGGCGAGCTGTGCGGGTGCGGTGGTGAGCCGTGGTCGGGGCGCTGAGAGGTTCAGCGGTAGGCGCCCGCGCGGTGCCTGCTGCCGCCGTGGCGGCGGGAGCGGATGGCTGCGTCCACGGAGAGGACCGGAGCGCCGGCGAGGATCAGGGGAAGCCAGGCCATGAGGTAGGGGAGGTCGTTGCCGTAGTAGTACGGGGATGCCGACCAGCTGACTGTCAGCCAGAGGCTGAGGGAGATCAGGGCGCCGCCGAAGGCGGCGAGGCGCGTGAGGAGGCCGAGGAGGGTACCGATGCCGACGGCGAGTTCGCCGAGGGCGATGGCGTAGCCGAAGCCGACAGGGTTGTTGAGTGCCATGTCGATCATGGCTGGGATGGCGGAGGAGTCTCTTGCGGCGCTCATCATGTCGCCGATGGAGCCGGAGCCGGAGTCCGCCAGGAACGCGCTGTCGGTGAGTTTGTCCAGGCCGGCGTAGATGAAGGTGACGGCGAGGAAGACGCGTAGGGGCAGCAGGGCGTAGCGGGTGGCTGTGTCCCGCCAGTCGGGGCCGCCGTCGAGGTAGGGGGCGTGGGAGTCCGTGCGAATGCCGTGAGTCATGGTCTGCGCCGCCTCTTGTCCGCCGTGCCGTTGACCCCTCGACAGACGATACGTTCGCAGGGGTGGGGGTGCTCAATGGTTCGGACGCACTTTTCCGGGTCGAAGTGCCTTGTCGGGAGTCGGGCTGTGGCCTCGGGGTGGCAGCTTCCCCAAGGACCGACCCGGGCTCGAGCCACCCGGGCTCGACCCTCGACGCCGGCCCGCGGCCCAGGGCCCGATCGAGTTCATGCCGCCCAGGCTGATGTCGCCGAGACCCCCGCCGGGTGGCGGTTGCTCAGTCCGCTGAGACCTCGATCGTGTAGCGGTTGGTTTCCACGCCGGCGGCTGTGACGACCTGGACATCGACCTTGCCGGGTTCGACGTCGGCGGGGACGGGGGCGGTGAGGACGGCGTCGGTGGGGTTGTCGAAGCCGCCGGCGACGGGGACGAGAGGGACGTGGACGTGGACGGGGCCGATGCGGACGACCATGCGGGAGAGGCTGTCGGCGGTCTGGGCACCGGGTGGGACGAAGCCGGCGCCGCGGATCTCGATGTCGTCGCCGTTGCGGATGGGGGCGTCGAGGTCGCCGGCCTCGCGGGCGCGGACGACGGAGAGGATGACGGGGCGGCCGCCCTCGGCGTATTTACCGGCGACGTAGGTGGCTGCGGAGACCAGGACGAGGAGGGCCAGACCCCAGGGAAGGTCGGGGAGTTGGTCGGGGCGGCGGGCCAGGCGGACCGCCGCGAAGATGAGGGCGACGGCGCAGATGATCACGTACTGGATGTCCGTGAAGCTGCCTCGGCCCGAGTCGTCGGTGAGGAGGTCGGCGGCGCGGGGGCGGTGGGCGCGGACCTTCTGCAGACGCTGGGACAGGACACGGAGGCCCACGACACGGCGGACCAGGACCGCGATGCCGCAGACGACGGCCAGGACGGTCACGATGCCCGCGCCGCGGGCGAGGTCGAGGCCGGCGATGAGAGCGTCGCGTTCGCGGTGATCGGAGGCGGCGGCCAGGCGACCGACCAGGACGAGGACCGCGAAGACGACGAAGAGCACCCACCCGGCCGCGATCGCGCGGGAGGTGGAGAGACGGTTGTCCTCGCCGATGACGGGGGCGAGGGCTCCGCCGCGTGCCCGGTGCAGATATCCGGCGCCCGTCAGGGCCGTGGCCACCAGCAGGGCGGCGAGCAGTCCGGCGGTGCGGGCGACCGTCCAGCCCGCACCGATCGCGGTGAGGGACTGAACGAGGAGGAGGGTCACGACGGCGGCCCAGACGACGATCGCGGTACGCAGCCACAGGCGGGCGAGCCAGGCCTCGCCCTCGACGCGGCCGCGTTCGGCGACGAGGGCCGCGGACTGGGTGAGTTCGTCGGAGACCCACTGCCGGGAAGCGGACGCGGAGTGCGCGACAGCCGCCGGCAGCCCCTGCCCGGACGCGAACTCCTCCCGCTTCGACAGGAACTCGGCGACCGCGCGCCGGTGTCCCGCACGCGCCCCGTGCGGGCAGTCCCCGCACGTGCACCTGCCTTCATGGGCGCCCGCGCCCATGCCCCCTCTCGCCTCCTGCACCGCCACGCCCGAGCCCGCCTTCCCGCGCGCGTCCGCCTCCGCGTCCGCGTCCCTCGGCATTCGCCGCCATCGTCATTGCCGTTGTCGTCATCGCCGTCGTCGGCGCCTTCATCGGCGCCTTGTCAGCGCTGTCATGGGCGCCTTCGTGGACGACCTCGTAGTCGTCGCCGGGGGTCGTGCGTACGCCCGCTCACTACCACAGCCGTGCTGCCGTACAACTGCCCTGCGATGACAGCGCATTGTGCCGTACGGAACACGGCCCGCGTCCGGCAGGTCCACTCCGCGCAAGAGAACCCCGGGGTGAAGTCCCGGTGCCCGTGTTGACCCGGCTGCGAGAATCTCCCCAGCGCCGAGATCACCCAGCGGGACGGGACCTGGGCCTTCGACGGCGGCACGGTCCGGATCACGTCGGGCCCGCACCGTTTCGTGGCGCTGTTCCGGCAGGCGCCGCGCCGTTCCCCGCGCCCCTTTCGGGAGCCTCTGTTCAGCTCAACAGATCCGGCTCACTCCTGCTGATGTCCTGCCACAGCGGCTGATAGTTGATCCACGCCACCAGATCTCCGCCCGCCTGCTCCCGCGTCGCCGCGGCCAGCCGGTGTTCGATCAACAGCGGCCGTCCCGCGGCCTTCGCGGTGAGCTGCACCTGAGCGGAGCGTTCCATCGAGAGGAACCACCACGCCGCCGCGTCGACCGAGTCGCCGACCGTCAGCAGGCCGTGGTTGCGCAGCACGAGTGCCTTGCGGCTGCCGAGCACGCCGGCGATGCGGCGGCCCTCGTCCGCGTCCACCGCGACGCCCGTGTAGTGGTCGTAGAGCGCCTGGTCCTCGTAGAACGCGCAGGATTCCTGGGTGATCGGGTCGAGCAGGTCGCCGAGCGCGGCCAGCGCGCGGCCGTGCACGGAGTGACAGTGCGCGACCGCGACGACGTCGGGTCGGGCGGCGTGCACCTGGGCGTGGACGGTGAAGGCGGCCTGGTTCACGTGGTAGCGGCCCTCGATCACCTGCCCGTCCTGGTTGGCGAGGACCAGGTCACTCACCGTGACGTGCTTGAACGGCATCCCGAACGGATTGACCCAGAAACAGTCGCTGAACTCCGGGTCGCGCGCGGTGATGTGCCCCGAGACCCCCTCCTCGAACCCCAGTCTCCCGAAGATCCGCAGGGCCCCGGCCAGCCGTTCCTTGCGGTGCCGCCGCTCGTCCTCCGCCGATTCGTGCATCGGCGGCATGGCGAACCGGAGCTGGTCGGTGGGTAGGGGCAGGGGCGGTGTGGGCCCGTGCATGTGTCCTCCAGAGTGACTTCCTTTACGAAGCGGAAGTTACCGTCGGTGCCCCTGGCAGAACAGGCCCGTCCCGTGAAGAGAGTGCGCAACCGTTACGCAAGTCACGGAAACGCGCCAGCCACATGCCCTTCGCTCGGGTCGAACCGTTCGTTGTACGTCGCTCGGGGTAACCGGACAGTGGTTGTCGGGTATCCGCGCGAGACTCGACGTATGCCGGAGAATCTTTCGAACTGGGGCGCGTTCGTCGCCGCCGAACCCGAGTTCGCACAGACTGTTGAGGCGCGCTTCGGCGCCTTCACCCATCACACCCTCGCCACCCTCCGCAGGGACGGCTCACCCCGTACGACCGGGCTGGAGGTCCGGTTCGTGAACGGGGAACTGTGGCTGGGGATGATGTCGGGCTCGCTCAAGGCGCTCGACCTGCGCCGCGATCCCCGTTTCTCGCTGCAGGCCAACCCGGGCCCCGGCACGGAGATGGGTGGCGGTGACGTAAGGGTGAGCGGGCGGGCGGTCGAGGTCGACGACCCCGCGGTCAAGGCGGCGTACGGCGAGGAAGGCGAGGCGAGCGGCCAGGGGAGCGGCGGGGAAGGCGCCAACGGCACCGCCGAGAAGGAGAGCGGAGACGCCGAAGAGGTGGAACCGCCGGAGCCGTTCCACCTCTTCCGCACCGAGCTGACGGAGGTCGTATGGACCTACGTCGAGGACGACAGGTACCTGGTCGTCCAGGTCTGGAAGCCCGGAGAGCCGATGCGGACTCTCAAGCGGACCTGACGATCAAGCGGGATCTACTCCCACTCGATGGTGCCCGGGGGCTTGCTCGTCACGTCGAGGACCACGCGGTTGACGTCCGCGACCTCGTTGGTGATGCGGGTCGAGATCTTCGCGAGGACCTCGTACGGCAGCCGGGACCAGTCGGCGGTCATGGCGTCCTCGGAGGAGACCGGGCGAAGGACGATGGGGTGGCCGTAGGTGCGGCCGTCGCCCTGGACACCGACGGACCGGACGTCCGCCAGCAGCACCACCGGGCACTGCCAGATGTCACGGTCGAGGCCGGCCGCCGTCAGCTCCTCGCGGGCGATGGCGTCGGCCTCGCGGAGCAGGTCGAGCCGGTCCTTGGTGACCTCGCCGACGATCCGGATGCCGAGGCCGGGGCCGGGGAACGGCTGACGCTGGACGATCTCCTCCGGGAGCCCCAGCTCCTGGCCGACCATCCGGACCTCGTCCTTGAAGAGCTGGCGGAGCGGCTCGATCAGCTTGAACTCGAGGTCCTCCGGCAGGCCCCCCACGTTGTGGTGGGACTTGATGTTGGCCGTGCCGGTGCCGCCACCGGACTCGACGACGTCCGGGTAGAGGGTGCCCTGGACGAGGAACGCCACCTCGGGGCCCTCGTCGGCGATGATCTCCGCCTGGGCCTGCTCGAAGACGCGGATGAACTCGCGGCCGATGATCTTCCGCTTCTGCTCGGGGTCGGAGACCCCGGCGAGCGCCGTGAGGAACCGCTCCTCCGCGTCCACGACCTTCAGCTGGACGCCGGTCGCGGCGACGAAGTCCTTCTCGACCTGCTCGGTCTCGTTCTTGCGCATCAGACCGTGGTCGACGTAGACGCAGGTCAGCTGGGAGCCGATGGCCTTCTGCACGAGGGCCGCGGCGACGGCGGAGTCCACGCCGCCGGAGAGGCCGCAGATCGCGCGCTTGTCGCCGACCAGCTCGCGGATGGCCTCGACCTGCTCCTCGATGACGTTGCCGGTGGTCCAGCTCGGGGTGATGCCCGCGCCCCGGTAGAGGAAGTGCTCCAGGACCTGCTGGCCGTGCGTGGAGTGCATGACCTCCGGGTGGTACTGGACGCCGTACAGCTTCTTCTCGTCGTCCTCGAAGGCGGCGACCGGTACGACGTCGGTGGAAGCCGTCACCGTGAAGCCCTCGGGGGCGGCGGAGCAGGCGTCGCCGTGGGACATCCACACGGACTGCTCGCCGGGGGTGCCCTCGAAGAGGGTGCTGCCGGCCTTGGAGACATGGAGGGGCGTACGGCCGTACTCGCGCGCCCCCGTGTTGTCGACCGTGCCGCCGAGGGTCGTGGCCATCAGCTGGAAGCCGTAGCACATGCCGAAGACGGGGACGCCGGCCTCGAAGAGCGCGCGGTCGAGACGGGGGGCGCCCTCGGCGTAGACCGAGGAGGGGCCGCCGGAGAGGATGATCGCCGCCGGGTTCCTGGCGAGCATCTCCGCGACCGGCATGGTGCTCGGCACGATCTCGCTGTAGACCCGGGCCTCGCGGACCCGTCGGGCGATGAGCTGGGCGTACTGGGCGCCGAAGTCGACGACCAGGACGGTGTCGGGGACGGCGGCAGCGGGGTTCGCTGATGACACGGGGTGCCTTCCGGCGGTCGGGCGGGGGTCTGTGCGGTCGAGTCTACCGGGGTGCCGACTCCCCCAGTGGGCCCACTGGGAGGCTCCGCCCCCAGGCGCCCGAGGACCTCTGCCCACCCCACCACCCGGCTCGGGCCCGGAAGGCTCCGCCGCACCGCCATGGCATACTGACCCCCATGCTCACGCACCCGACCTTCCTCTTTACCTATGGCAACCGGCCCACCGGCTGCCATGGTCGTGTTGCTTGAGTCACTGACGAGCGACTTCCCCAGGCGCCCCGGGCCGACAAGGTCCGGGGCGTCTGGCGTTCTCCGGGTCCTACCGCTTCGGGGAGCCTCTTCCGACCTTCCGACGAGGAGCCTCCTATGACCGCCATCGACGTGACCGCCATCGACATGACCGGCGCCCGTACTTCCGAGGCGGCCGGTGTGATCACCGGCGCCCGTGAGCGCATCGACGCGCTGGACGACCGGATCATCGGCCTGATCCAGGAACGGGTGGCGGTCTCCACCGTGATCCAGGACGCCCGGATCGAGTCCGGCGGCCGCCGGGTGAACCTCTCCCGCGAGATGGAGATCCTGGCCCACTACAGGGACGCCCTCGGCAGGCCCGGCACCGCGCTCGCCATGACCCTGCTGGAGCTGTGCCGGGGTCGCATCTGACCGGCGCACGTACGTACGCCTGCCGTCTCACCCGTACGGCGCGTGACCGTCGTACGGCACGCTTCGTTGGTGTCGGTGTCCGTGCCAGCCAGGTCCGGGCCCGAAAGAACCACGCGTGGCTCCGCTGGAGCGATGAGGCGTACGGATCGTGCCGTGCGCCGTGGGACCTCGCTCCAGGGTTGTGACCGGACGGCAGGGGACAGCAGCCCGGTCACGCAAGAGAACGGTCGGCTCCGGGGACGCCCGGGGCCGTCCGGCGGAACTGTTCCGGGGCGGTCGAAGCGGTTGCGGAGGCCGTTGTCCGTCCCTCACGATGCGGAACGGTCCGCTACCGAACGGCCTGGGTCGACACCAGGCGCACGCCCCGGTGCGCCGGGGCGCCGACCCCTGTTCCACCTTCCGAGCCAGCGGCGCAATCCCCCGGCGCCGCTTCGAGGCACCGGCGCTGCCCTGACGTCGGTGCTGACGCAGAAGGGCCCCGCGGCTTCCGTCCCGCGGGGCCCTTCGTCATGCGTGGTCCGCTCAGCCGGCGACCTTCTCCACCTTCGCGACCTGCGCGTCGAGGATCTCGTCCGGCACCTCGGCCTTGTCCGCGTCGAGCATGTTCATCGAGTAGAACCCGATGAGCGTCGAGCCGCTGCGCACCACCGTGAAGGACATCGGGATCTTCGCCCCCTCGATGTCGGCCTTCAGCTTGTACGCGACGGCCTCGTCCCCCTGCTTCGGGGCAGCGAGGGCCTCGATGTCGGTGTACTTGTTGCCGACGTGCTCGTACCCGTCGCAGTTCTCCGTCGCCTTGCGCAGGTCGGCGATGACCTTCTCGGCGCCGCTCTCCTCATGCGCGGCAAGGGCGAGGGAGATGACGCTGGCGGAGAGCTCGTCCTCCGCGGTGAGGGTGCGTCCGGCGCGGGCCTTCGGCTGCGGGTCCGAGGTGAAGTTGAACATGTTCGCGAGCGGCTGGCAGGTGGCCGGCTCCGCGGGAACGGGCACGGCCGGCATGTCCTCCGCGGGCATGTCGGCGATCTTGTAGCCCTTGACGTCACCCTTCGCGAGGGCGGCCTCCTTCAGCTGGGCCTCGGTCAGCGCGGCCTTCCCTGCCCCGTCCTGCTCGTTCTTCGCGTCCCCGGCGGCCGTGGCGCTACCGGCGGCCGACGGCTTGGCATCCGCGTCCTTACCCCCGTCGCCCCCACCGCACGCCGCGGTGAACCCCAGCGCGGCCGCGACCGAGACGGCCACCGCCGCCCGCGACATCGTCGACTTCATGTCCCCCACCTTCATGTCCCCCACCCTTACGGCTTTCATCACATGCCTCACAGAGGCCTCGCAGGCCACATCAGATCATGTGTGCGACATGGCACCACAACCGGTTTCGGGTATCACTTCAGCCCCAGCCGCACGTGACTCACGTCACACGAAAAAACTGTCATCACAGGGGCAACCCTTCACACCACTCACGAGTCACACCTGGCACACGAGAGAAGGACCCGCACTCGGAGGGGGGTGCGGGTCCTTCTCTGCTGTCATGTTCCTTGTGCCGCTTCCCGAGTCCGGGCCGACTACTTCCTCTACTTCTTCGGCGGTACCTTCGGCACCGGCATCAGCGGCAGCCGCAGCGCGCCGAAGGCGTCCGCCGGGACCGCCGGGTGCAGGGGCTCGACCGGGCTGAGGCGTTCGTAGCCGGAGCCGGAGGCCGGGCGGTGGTCGGGCTCGCCGTTGTTGGGCCAGTACGACATCGCGCGCTCGGCCTGCGCGGTGATGGTCAGGGAAGGGTTCACGCCCAGGTTCGCGGAGACGGCGGCGCCGTCGACGACGGAGATGCCGGGGTGGCCGTAGAGACGGTGGTAAGGGTCGATCACGCCGTCGGCCGCGGTGGCGCCGATGGGGCAGCCGCCGAGGAAGTGCGCGGTGAGCGGGGTCCCCATCAGTTCGCCCACGTTGCTGCCGGCGAAGCCGTTGATCTCGGCGGCGAGGGTGGAGGCGGCCGTCGAAGCGGCCTCGATCTGCTTGGGGTTGGGCGCGCCGTGACCCTGACGTGCCGTCAACAGCCCCTTGCCCAGGCCCTTCGCCTTCAGGTGCGTCGACAGGGAGTTGTCCAGGGACTGCATCACCAGGCCGATGATGGTCCGCTCCGACCAGCGGCGGTTGGAGAGGGAACGGGCCACCAGCAGGGGGTGCTTGGCCGCGTACGCCAGCCAGCCGAGCACGCGGGAGGCGTCCGACGCGGTGCCGCCCGCGTACGGGACCTGGAGGATCGACAGGCCGCCCATCGCGTTGGAGCCCCTGCCGTAGCGGACCGGCTCGATGTGGGTGTTCTCGTCGGGGTGGATGGAGGAGGTGATCGCCACACCCCGGGTGAAGTCGACCTCGGGCACGCCGTGGGCCTTGCGGTAGCGGCGCCTGTCGGTCTGGGCGCCGACCAGGGCCTCCGAGTTGGTGCGGGTCAGCATGCCCAACCGGTCCGAGATGTGCGGCAGTTGACCGTTCGCCTTCATACGGTGCAGCAGGGTCTGGGTGCCGTAGGTGCCGGCCGCGAGGACGACCCGCCGGGCCTTCAGCACCCGGGACGCGCCCTTGCGGCGCTCGTCGGTCGGGAGGGTCGTGACGGCGTAGCCGCCCTGCGAGTCCTCGGTGAGGGCGACGACCGTGGTCATCGGGTGGACGACCGCGCCCGCCTTCTCGGCGAGGTGGAGGTAGTTCTCGTTGAGGGTGTTCTTCGCGCCGTGGCGGCAGCCGGTCATGCACTCGCCGCACTCGGTGCAGGCGTTGCGGGCGGGGCCCGCGCCGCCGAAGTAGGGGTCCGCCACCTGCTCGCCGGGGGCTGCCTTCGCCTTGCCGTCGGCGTCCTCGCCGTCGCCGAAGAAGACACCGACCGGGGCGAGGTGGAAGCTGTCACCGACACCCATCCGCTCGGCGGCGGCCTTCAGGTGCACGTCCGACGGGGTCATCGTCGGGTTGAGCCGTACGCCGAGCATGCGGCGGGCCTGGTCGTAGTGCGGCTTCAGCTCCTCCTGCCAGTCGGTGATGTCCTTCCACTGGGGATCCTCGAAGAACGGTTTCGGCGGTATGTAGAGGGTGTTGGCGTAGTTGAGGGAGCCGCCGCCCACACCGGCTCCGGCCAGCACCATGACGTTGCCCAGCAGATGGATGCGCTGGAGGCCGTACATGCCGAGGGCCGGGGCCCACAGGTAGTTCTTCAGGTCCCAGGAGTTCCTGGGGAGGGTGGCGCGGGTGAAGCGGCGGCCCGCCTCCAGGACACCGACTCGGTAGCCCTTCTCCGTGAGGCGGAGGGCGGTCACCGAGCCGCCGAAGCCTGATCCGACCACGATGACGTCGTAGTCGTAAGCGTCTTGAGGCACGTTTGCTCCTCGTTGAGTGTCCGTGCGGGCCGTCCGTGGTCGCTCGCGCCGTTCCCCCCGCCGCGCCCCCGAGAAGGGGCGCGGCCTCAGCGCAGCCTCAGTGCCTTCATCGCCCTCAGACTGCGGCTCATGAACTGGGCGTACTTCTCGTCGTCCATGCCGAGGGACGGGGCCATCGGGAGCAGGCGCTGCTGGGCGACCGTCTGGGCCTCGGTGTACTTGAGGATGCCCTCGGAGCCGTGGCGGCGGCCGAGGCCGGAGTCCTTCATGCCGCCCATCGGGGACTGGACGCTGCCGTAGGCGGAGGCGTAGCCCTCGTTGACGTTGACGGTGCCGGCGCGCACACGGGAGGCGACCTCGCGGCCGCGGCGGCCGTCCTTGGTCCAGACGGAGGCGTTGAGGCCGTACGCCGTGGAGTTGGCCTCCGCGATGGCCTCGTCCTCGTCCGTGAAGCGGTAGATGGAGACGACCGGGCCGAAGGTCTCCTCCGTGCACACGGACATGGGTTCCGTGACGCCGTCGAGGATCGTGGGCTCGTAGAAGTAGGGGCCGATGTCGGGGCGGGCCACGCCGCCCGCGACGACCTTCGCGCCCTTCTCCACTGCCTCGTCGACGTGGCGGGTGACGGTCTCCAGCTGGCGTTCGCCGACGAGGGAGCCCATCTCGGCGCCGTACGCGAGGGACTTGCCGAGACGCATGGCCTTCGTGCGTGCGGCGAAGCGCTGCACGAAGGCGTCGGCGATGGACTCGTGGACGTACAACCGCTCGATGGAGATGCAGAGTTGGCCGGCGGAGGAGAAGCAGGCGCGGACGGCGCCCGCGGCCGCCTTCTCTATGTCCGCGTCCTGAAGGACCAGCATCGCGTTCTTGCCGCCGAGTTCGAGGGAGACGCCGACCAGACGGGCCGCGGCGCCCTGGGCGACCTCGCGGCCGGTGCGGGTGGATCCGGTGAAGGAGACGTAGTCGGCGTGCCTGACGACCTCGGGGCCGATGACGGGGCCCTCGCCGAGGACGACCTGGAAGACGTCGGCGGGCAGCCCGGCCTCGATGAGCAGGTCACGGGCCCACAGGGCGGTCAGGCAGGTCTCCGTGTCGGGCTTCATCACGACCGCGTTGCCCGCCACGAAGGCGGGGATCGCGTCGCCGACCGAGAGTTCGAGCGGGTAGTTCCAGGGGGCGATCTGACCGATCACCCCGCGCGGATGGCGCAGCTCGGTGACCTTGGTGAGGGTCGGTACGGCGCCGGTGTGCCGCTTCGGCTTCAGGTAGAAGGGGGCCTTGCGGCCGTAGTGGCGGGCGGCGACCGCGACGGCCTGGACCTCCTCGTGGGCGTGGAGGCGGGCCTTGCCGGTCTCCAGCTGGATGAGGTCGAGCACCTCGGCCTGGCGTTCCAGCACCAGGTCGTGGAAGCGGAGAAGGACGGCGGCGCGCTCGCGCACGGGCCGCTGGGCCCAGACGGCCTGGGCGGCGCGGGCCCGCTCGTAGGCCTTCTCCACGTCCTCGGGCGTGGACTCCGGCAGGTCGGCCAGCTTCTCGCCGGTGAACGGCGTGTGGTTGGCGGTCCGGCCGGAGCCGACCACGCCCTTGGTGAGCTGGGCGACCAGTTCGGGGGTGACCACGTCGGCGGCGGTACGGGCGCCCTGCGGCGCTGCCGCGAGGGGGTTGGTGCCGGTCGTCCGTGCCGTGCCGGTCTTTTCGGGGGCCTGCGAGTCCGTCATGACGCGCAGGGTATTCCGGACCGGACGACTTTGGGTACCCGGCGGTAACAGGGATTCACCGGGCGTCCACACCATGCCAGTGATCGCTGGCAACGAAGTCGCTGATCAGCGCGGCGGGCGGTGCCGTGCGGGCGCGAATGCGGCGTCGATCACCCCGGCCGAATCTTCGGCGGCTCCCCGGCTCACGGATCTTCAGCCGGTCCGGTGCGCCCTTGAACACCGCCGTGCGCTTCTGTCGTCCGCCGGGTCCTGGACGGCGGGCGCGGAGCTACTTGGGCCGTCGGTCGGTGGGGCGGTGGGGGGCCCTTCCGCTAGGCCGAGCCGGGAGCTCGACCGAGCCGGGAGTGGGCAAGTGTGCCGGGCGGCGTGGGTGCCGTGCCGGACTTCCAACGCCTTGGGTGCCGTGCCGGACCCCCAACGCCGCGGGTGCCGTGCCGGACTTCCACCACTCCCCCTAACGCCACCGGTCCCACAGCCGCTGCGCCCACCCGTACCGTTCGCGGTGCTTGGGCAGGGCCGTGCGGCCGACCGCGGCGGCGAGCTTGCGCAGTCGGCGCCAGTCCAGGGGCGGCTTGGGCTCGGGAACGCCGGGGCGGTCGCGGGGCACACGGACGCGCAGGGCCTTCGGCGAGACCCGGCAGTGGACGGGGGTGGGCAGGAGGAGGGCCTCACCGTCGACGCCGACCTCGATCTCGGGCCGGTCGGCCTCGACGACGATCTCGTCGGCGACGAGGAGGCTGAGCCCGGGGGCGTTCGGGCCGAGGACCATTCCGGCGGCCTCGGCGGCGCTGTCGACGCGGACGCCGACGACGCCCAGCACTCCGGCGTCCAGCCGTTCACGGCGGCCGAGGCCGACGAGGTCGTCGCTGCGGTAGACGTTGTTGCTGACGAGGACTGCCTGGGGCGCGTCGATGACGGCGTCCCCGATGCGGGCGGTGAGCCGCGGTCCTCGCTGGTGCGTGAGCAGTTCGGGCAGCAGCTCCAGGGTGGTGCGGACCTTGTCGTCGCGGTAGGCGGGGCTCTGCACCACGGCGGCGTACGCCCCGAAGGAGGCGTTGTTGACGAAGGGGTGGCCGCTGGCGTAGCCGAGGTCGACGTGGAGTTCGACGCCCTTGTCGGTGAGGGCGTCGAGGCAGGCGGCGGGGTTGTCGCGGTCGAGGCCGAGGTCCATGGCGAAGTGGTTGCGGGTGCCGGCGGAGATGACGAGGAGGGGGACGTCGTACGCCGCCGCGATGGCGGCGACCTGGGCCTGGGTGCCGTCGCCGCCGGCGACGCCGAGGAGGTCGGCGCCGTTCCTGACGGCGTCCCGGGCCAGTACGGCGACGTCCTCGTGGTGCGCGGGGTCGAGCAGATGGACCGTGGCGCCGAGCCGCTCGGCCCGCTCCTTCAGCCGAAAACGTTCCACCTTTCCGCCCCCGGACCTGGGGTTCATGATGAGGAACGGGCGGGTGGGGGCGGGGGTGCGGTGCTCGGGCACGTGCACCTGGTGGGACTTGGTGCTGCTGAGGGCGAACTTGCCGGACCAGACGGCAACGGCCCACAGGGCGGCGGAGACGATCACGACCCACAGCAGGTTGACGGCGGCGAACCACCAGATGACGCCGACCGGCGCGGCCACGGCCAGCGCGCCGGCCGCGATCCGGACGACGCCGCGATGGATCAGCACCCACCACAGCGAGGCCACGGTGAGGCCGACGCCCACCACGACGCCGACGACGAGCAGCAGGCTCGCCTCGCGTGCGTAGCCGAGCGGCAGCAGTACGGCGAGTGCGGCGCAGCCGAGTGCGGCCCTGGCCGCCCAGCGCTGTCTCGCATGAGCCCACACGTCCAGGTGTTCGATGCCCACGCTCGCTCGCCCTTCGCGCCGATCATGCCCTTGACACGGCATGTTAGGGGCAGGAGGCCGGACAAGGCGATGGCTCCGGGGCACCGGCCGCGTCCCCCCTCGGCCGTCTTCACCACACGGCGAAGGGCGGCACACGAACAAGAACACTCACGAACGGTTTCGAACCAGGCATTTCACTCCAACTACCGTACCCACTTGGCAGTTGTTCGAGTGGGCCGCCTATAGTCCGGTTGCTCGCGCGCGCAGGCCGTGTGGGCGCTTCCCCTGCTGCGGACGTCACGGTCGGATCGCGCGCCCGGGGGCAACGGTCGCCTGCCGTCGGGACGTTCGAAGGACAGGTGGCCGTGCGTCGGCTCTGGGGTTGTCTGATTCTCTGCGCTGCGACAGTCGCGGCCCTCCTCATCTCGGACACGCGCGACAGCGCGGCGGCCGACCGCAACGAGGCCACGTACTCCTACGGTTCGCACACCCGGCAGACCCTCGACGCCTACTGGAACGCCGCCGGTGCGGAACAGGACGGGAAACAGGCGGGCATCGTGATCCTGCACGGCGGTCACTGGTCCGAGGACACCGGCTGGGCCACCTGGTCGCGCAGCTTCGCGGACGCCGGGTACGCCGTCTTCGCCGTCGACTACCGGCTGAACTTCGACGCCCCCTGGCCCGCCCAGCGGACCGACGCCCTGTCGGCGCTCGACTGGATCCGCGACCACGCCGCCGACTTCGACCTCGACACCAACCGGCTGGTGCTTCTGGGCTCCTCCTCCGGCGGCCAGTTGGCGACCACGGTCGCGACCTACCGCTCCGGCAACCACGACCTCGACGGCGTGGTGGCCCTGTCCCCCGTGGTCTCCCCGTACCGCGCCTGGCAGGACGGCAACGCCGCCACCGCGACGGACGGGCAACGCAGGCTCCGCGACAACGCCGTCGTTCTGGCGCGCTGCTCCCCGGCTGTGACGGGCACCGACACCTCTTCCACGCACCCCGGTTGCCGGGAGACCTGGAACGACATGGCGGCCAACAGCCGCGCCTCGGGTGCCGACGACGCCCCCATGTACCTGCTCCACTCCAAGGGCGACCCCGTGCCCGTTCAGCACTCGCTCGACCTGGAAGCGGCCGAGGAGACTGACCACAACATGCCCGCCAACGGGGTCACGGTGAAGACCGTGGCCGGTTCCTCGCACGGCGGAGCGCTGCTGGACGAGCCGGGTGTGGCCGACCGGGTCCTGGCCTGGATCGCCGAGCGGACGTACTGAGCGCCGTGCAGATCACTTCCCGCTCCCCGACACGTACGGCACCGGCGGCACCGTCCGCTCGCCCTCCGCTTTCACCGTCACCGACGACCCGGCCGTCGCCGCCGCCCTCGCCCTCGCCCTCGCACTCGCACTCGCCCGAGGCGACCTACATGTGGTCGATCTTCAGGTTCGCGATGACCGTACGGGCCATCTCGCGGCCCTGCTCGGTGAAGTGCCCCTTGCCCGGATAGTCGATCCAGATCCGGTACATGTCACCGTTGCCCGCCCTGTAGTACAGGACCCGTGCCTCACGCAGCCGCGGGGCCTGGCTGTCCGTGGTCGTGTACACGATGGTGTTCTCGGCGGCCTCGTGGTCCTGGAACTTCGACTCGTGCGGCCGCCCCTTCGGCGCGGGGTCGACGGCGACGTCCAGCGTGTACTCGCCGTCCTTGACCAGCTCCCAGTCGGCGTACGCCCTGTCCAGCGCGACGCCCGGGATCTCGTTCTCCTTGTCGTCCTTCTCGACGTCCCGGTCGACGTTGATCCGGATCAGCCCGCTGGGATCGCTGTACTGCGCGAACGTGCCGTCGGTGTCGTCCGGCTCGAACTTGTCCTTCACGAAGTCCCCGGGCACGCCCACGCTCGCGGCGACCTTCGAGCCGAGGTCCCGCTGCTTCCAGCCGTCCGGCAGGGGCCCCGCGAAGGGGTCGGCGATCACCAGGTACGCCGTCACCGCCGCCGCCACGACCACCACGCCGAGCCCGACGACCGCCGCCGAGACGACCACCGCGCCGACCCCGGCGAGGGTCTTGGCCCCGATCCTGATGCCCTTGGTGTCCCCCGCCGGGGGCCCGGCGACCTGTTGGACCACCTGGGTGACCACGGGCGCCGGCGGGTTGGCGGCCGTCTCCAGCAGCTCCCGTACGCGGGCGGCGGTCGGGCGGCGCGCGGGGTCCTTCTGCAGCAGGCCGTTGATGGCCTCGGCGAGCGGGCCCGTGGCCGAGGCCGGCGCCGCGGGCGTGGCGTTGAGGACGGACTGCAGGGTCGCCGGCGTGTTGCTGCGCCGGAAGGGCGACACGCCTTCCGTGGCGGCGTAGAGGACGACGCCGAGCGACCAGAGATCCGAGGCGGGGCCTGGCCGCTGGCCCAGCACCCGCTCGGGCGCGATGTACTCGGGCGAACCGACGAAGCCGCCGGTGTCCGTCAGGTTCGTCTCGCCCTCGATCTGGGCGATCCCGAAGTCGGCGAGGACGACCCGGTCATGGCGGCCGAGGAGGACGTTGTCCGGTTTGACGTCACGGTGCAGGACGCCCGCCGCGTGCGCGGCCTCCAGCGCGCCGAGCACGTCGAGGCCGATTCTCGCGGCGTCACGCACCCCGAGGGTGCCCTCCTGGAGCGCGTCGCCCAGCGAACGCCCCCGCACCAGCTCCATCACGATCCACGGCTGGCCGTCCACGACCGCCACGTCATGCACGTTCACGACCGACGGATGATCGAGCCGGGCCGCCGCACGGGCCTCACGGCGCATCCGCTCGAAGGCGTTGGCCCGTTCGCGCTCGGGAAGATGGTCCGGTACGCGGGGCTCCTTGACGGCGACCTCACGATCCACCGTCTCGTCCTTGGCGCGCCACACCGTGCCCATGCCGCCATGGCCGAGTTTGGCGAGCAGCCGGTACCGGTCGGCGATCAGCCTTCCGGTGCCGGGTTCCTGCGGGGGCTTCGGCTGCTGCGCCGACGGCTGTTCCGGTGACGACGGCGCCGGCTGCGCCACCACCCGGGTCGGCTGCGCATACGGGTTCCCCGGGTACGGCACACTCGGCTGCGGCGGTTGCAGTCCGAAACTCGTCGGCTCATCCGGCCCGTAGCCGGCCCCTTGGCCGGATCCGTAAGGGGCGCCCCCGTTGCTGCTCATACGTTCATCTGTATCGCGGCAAGCGCTTCGGCATCCACCCCCGTCGCTTTCCGGTCACAGACCCGTGACGCGGAACACCACTTATCTCCGCTTTAGTTACGTACGAACGTGTCCACCGCCACGTCGAAGTACTCCTTCGCCTCGCTCACCTTCCCGACCGGCGCCGACACCCACACGTCGTACAGCCGCCCGTCCTGCTCCCAGCACAGGTCGTACGTGTGCCGGGGTCCCTCCGCCGCACTGAAGCCGTCCCAGGTGAACTCCCAGAGCGCGGCGGGCCGCCCATCGTGCGTGGTCTCGGCGACCCTGCCGTCGCGGTAGCCGGGGTTCGTGGAGGGCCCTTTCTCATGGGCGCGCCGCATCACCCCGGCCGGCCCGCCCTCCTCCGGATCGTCGAGCTTGATGCCGATGCGGATCATCTGCCCAGGCGACATGTAGAAGACCCGCTCCCCCTGCGGCTCCCGCGTGAAGTCGTCCGGCACGGCGAGGCTGAAGCCCTGCTCGTCCTCGGCGAGCCGATACCCCGAGGGCACGGTCGGCGCGGTGGCCGCCCGCGAACGTGTGACGGTGGGCGTGGCGTCGGCCGACGTACCGGGCGTGCCGTGTGTGCCGGATGTGCCGGATGTGCCACCGGACCCGCCGGTCGCGCCCGAGGTGGTCGGCACGCTCGTCGTACGCGACTCGCCCGGCGTCCGCGGTGCCGAACTGCTCGGCGTGCCGCCCCCGCCCTCGCCACTCCCGTCCCGCATCAGCAGCGCCGCCGCCGAGACGCCCGCTCCGGCCATCGCCGCCACCAGCGCGGCCGCGACCAGCACACTCCGGGCGGAGTACGGCTGCCGCTGCTGCGCGGGCTGCTCCCGCAGGGAC
>NZ_LRTR01000203.1 GCF_001550375.1 Streptomyces europaeiscabiei
GACCGCCGACGCGTTCCGGGCGGGGGCCCCGGCAGCAGCCGTGCGCTGTGCGTCCCGGCCCGGGCGCGGCACGTCCCGCCGGGTCGGGGTGTAACCGGTCGACGCCCTCGGGCTCTTCGTCGTCTTCGGTGTCCGGCCGGTCTCCCGGAAGGCCCGCAGCAGCCGCTCCGCCTCCGCCGCGTCGAGCCGCCGGTCCGGATCGCGCTCCAGGAGCCCCCGTACGACGGGGAGCAGCGGCGCGGCCTGCGGGGGCGGCCGGATCTCGTCGACGACGACCGCGTGCAGGATGCCGCCCAACGAGTCCCGCCGGAACGGCGATTCCCCGCTGAGCACGGCACACAGCAGCGCACCCAGCGACCACAGGTCGGACTCCGGCCCGGTGCGGACCCCGGACATCCGCTCCGGCGAGGTGTATTCGGGTGAGCCGACGAAGGACCCACTCTCGGTGAGCGTGGTCGCGCCGGCGACCTGGGCGATGCCGAAGTCGGTGAGGACGACCCGGTCGGTGCCGGTCTCCAGCAGGACGTTCGCCGGCTTGAGATCGCGGTGCAGCACCCCGGCGTCGTGTGCCCGCCGCAGCGCGCCCAGCAGATCGATCCCGATCCGCGCGGCCTCCCGCGCGTCGACGGGCCCTTGGGCCGCGAGCCGCTCCGCGAGCGAGCCGCCGTCGATCAACTCCATGACGATGTAGGGGCGTTCGTCCTGCTCGACGACGTCGTGCACGACGATGATGTGCGGGTGGCTGAGCCGGGCGACCGCCCGCGCCTCCCGCAGGGTGCGCTCGCGCCGTGTGCGGGACCGGTCCTCCGGGAGCGAGTCGTCGAGGGCCAGCTCCTTGACCGCCACCTGCCGACCGAGGAGCTGGTCGGTGGCGCGCCACACGATCCCCATACCGCCGCGGCCGATCCTGGCCTCCAGCCGGTAACGACCCGCTATGACACGGACGTTCTCCCCCTCGGTCCCCATACGCCCCATCATGCCGCACCGGACCGGAACCCTCCGGTGCCGTGTGGCGGCCTGGCCGACAAGCGACGTACGCACGACTCGCGAGCGCCTCACGAGCGTCGCGCGAGCGCCGCGCGGAAGGCTCACGTGTGGGTCTGTGCGTGAGGGGAGCGCGGGTGAGCCACCGTGCGGGGCCCGCATGTGGGCCTTCGTCCGGGGGTCTGCGGGTGGGCCTTCGTCCGGGGGCCTGTGTGTGGGCCTTCGTCCGGGGGTCTGCGTGCGAGGCGGCGCGTGGCCCGTCTCTACGGCCTGCGTGCGGGACCCGAGCGCGGAGCCCGAACGCGGGACCCGAGCACGGAACCCGAGCACGGAACCCGAGCACGGAACCCGAGCACGGAACCCGAGCGCGGGACCCGAGCACGGAACCCGAGCACGGAACCCGAGCGCGGGACCCGAGCGCGGGACCCGAAGGCAGAGCCGCGAAGATTCCTCGCGGTTCACGCCGCAGACGCCCGCCCTCAGCCCCGCCTCACTCCGCTTCCCCGCCGCCCCGCGGCTGCCTCAGCGCCGGCTCACCACTGGCGCGCCGCTGCCTCACCGCCGACTCCGCGTGTCGTACCGCCGACTCGGCGGTCGCACCGCCGGCTCCCGTGTCGTACCGCCGCCTCACCGCTGCGCCGGCCGCCAGCTGCGCAGCACGGCGTAGAACTGCTTCTCCGCCGTGTCCCAGTCCGCCGCGGGCGAGGACATGTAGATCGTGTACTCGACGCCGTCCCGGGAGAGATACATCTGCTCGATCGCCCGGCGCGGCCCGGGGAGGAACTCCGTGCTTGTCGCCGGCGCGGTCCAGGTGAAGTCCCACAGCGCGCCCGGCCGGTCGCGGTAGATGTTCTCCTCCAGGGTCACCTGCTCGTAGTCGGGCCGCGTCCTCACCTGCTCCTCCAGGTCGAGCTGGTGGTGGTAGGGACTGTCGAAGTCCGGCGAGTCGTCCACGGCGACCCGGAGGAAGTGCTCACCCTTGTCGGGGGTGTAGTCGATCTGCGTCCCCTGCACCTGACGCTTCCACCCCTTGGGCAGAGCAAGGCTGAAACCCTCCGGGTCCTCGACCCGCTCCCACCCCTCCGGCACCCCGTCGGCCGGCTGACCCCCGTCCCCAGCCCCGTCCGTCCCGTCCGTCCCGGCCGTCGCGGAGCCGCTCCCCGCACGCCAGACGTCCGCGTAGTGCGCCGCGACGGCACCACCACCGCCGACCAGCACGGCCAGCAGGAGGACGAGCGCGACCGTACGGCCCCGGCGCCGCTTGGCGGGGGGTGCGGCAGGGAAGACGGGGGCGCCGTCGGCGGGCTGATGGACGGTGGCCATCGGGGTGGCCGGGGCACCGAAGCCACCGCCGGTGGACACATGGCCCCCGGCCAAGGCCGCACCCCCGGTGGAATGCCCCGACGCCCGCGCGCCGCCCTGATACTCACCACGCGCGCCGTACACGTCCTCCGTACCGCGCGCGCCCCCACCATCCGCACCACCGGGGCCGGCCGCACCGCCCGCGCCGTCCCCCGCGCCTCC
>NZ_LRTR01000204.1 GCF_001550375.1 Streptomyces europaeiscabiei
CGCACCGCCCGCGCCGTCCCCCGCGCCCCCCGGCTGCTGCCGGGTCGGCACATACGCCTGCGCCACCCGTGGCCGACGCCCCTCCGCCGCCTCGGCGAGCATCTGCTCGGCCTCCTCGGCAGCGGGCCGTACGGCCGGGTCCTTGCACAGCAGCGCGGTGATGACGGGCCCCAACGGCCCGGCGTCCACGGGTTCGGCGGCCTCCTCGCTCACCACGGCCTGCATGGTGGTGAGCGGTGTGGTGCGCCGGAACGGCGACTTGCCCTCGACCGCCGTGTACAGCGTGGCGCCCAGCGACCACAGGTCGGAGGCGGGCCCGGGGTCGTGCCCGCGCACCCGCTCGGGGGCGATGTAGTCGACGGAACCGACGATCTCACCGGTCCGTGTGATGGTCGTGTCTCCGTCGACCTGCGCGATGCCGAAGTCGGTCAGCAGGACCCGGCCGTCCTCGGCGAGCAGCACGTTGCCCGGCTTCACATCGCGGTGCAGTACACCGGCCCGATGGGCGGCGCCCAGCGCACGGAGCACCCACATCCCGATCCGCGCCGCCTCGCGTGCCTCGACGCGCCCCCGCTCCCTGACCGCGTCGGCCAGTGAGACGCCCTCGACCAACTCCATGACGATCCACGGCCGGTTGTCGTGTTCCAGCACGTCGTGCACGGTGACGACGGCCGAGTGGTTGATCCGTGCCGCCGCGCGCGCCTCCGCCCGGGTCCGCCGCAACAGGATGGCCTGCTCGTTCTCCGAGACATAGAGCGCGGCCGTCAACTCCTTGATCGCGACGGCCCGGTGCAGCACCTCGTCGTGCGCACGCCAGACCCGTCCCATGCCACCGCTGCCGATCGTGTCGACGAGCCGGTAGCGCCCCGCGAGGAGCAGCCCCTGCATCTGATTCACGTTGCCCCGCAATGTTCTTGACAGGTTCAGACTAGGGAGCGGCCCGCGGCCCGGGGAACCGGCCGGGCCGCACAGGGACAGCACTGTGACGGTTCTCGCTTCCGCGACCGGAGCGCAACCCTCCGCGGCAGGGCCGAACAGCCGCTCAACCGGTCGCCTTGTACGTGTCCGCCGCCTGCTCGTACAGCCGCGTGACCTCGTCCCGCTCCGCCTCGGGCCCTCGCAACTGCACCACGTGGTACCGCCCGTCGAGGAGGATCACGAGGTTCCGTACGTAGACGCCACGCCCCTCGGAGTCCTGCCAGGTGAACTGTCCCTCGGCCGAGGTCACCCCGCCCACCTCGATCAGCCGCATCCCGGTGGACGTGGCCCAGGACGAGTCACGGAACGGCTGCAACTCGCGCTCGTCCTCCCGCTGGTACTTCAGCGGATCCCTGCCGTACGTCGCCGTGCGGTCCCGCCCGGGGACGAGTATCAGCTCGAAGTCGCCCTGCGAGTAGACGATCTGCCCGCGCCCGTTCTTGGCGCTGCGGTCCCAGCCGTCGGCGACGGCGACCTGGAACCCCTCGGGGTCCTTGCGCAGAGTGAATCCCTGGGCGACCTCGGAGTCACCTGTCTGCGGTTGCGTCGCACCGGACGACTCCGACGGGCTCGCCCCGCTCTGGCCCTCCTCGCCGCCGTCGGGCGAGTTGGAGTTCTGGTCGGGCCGGGGCTCACTGCTCGCCACCGGCGCCGAGCTCTGCTGCCCGGCGCTGTCCGTACGGCTGCTCGTGTCACCGCCCTCGCTGCTGGGCGCGGCCTTCGGCATGAACACCATGGCGTACGTGACCGCGGCCACCAGCGCGAGCAGGATCAGCAGGAGCAGGTTCCGGCCCAGTTTGCGGGGCTGCGCGGGCTTCTCCCGGGTGCGCTTGTGGCGGGCGTGCGCGCTGGTCGCGGGCAGTCCTGCCCGGCGTCGGCGGACGAGCTCGCCCCGCCGCCGTACGATCGGCAACCGGCTCGCGTCCACGGGCGGCGTCGGCACGACATGCGCACCGGCCTCGGGCTCGGGCGCCGACCGCACCAGGGAACGCAGCCAGCCGCGCAGCTCCTCGAAGTCCAGCCGCTCGATGGGGTCCTGGCGCAGCAGGGACTCCACGACCGGCCGCAGCGGTCCGCACTCCTCGGCGAACGCGGGGGGCTCCGCGCACACCATCTGCACCAGCTCGGCGGTGTTCTCCTCCGGGTACGGCGCGTGCCCCTGCACGGCCCGGAACAGCAGCGCCCCGAGCGCCCACAGATCCGTCGACGGCCCGATCGGCGCCGCCAGCTGCCAGTTCTCGTGCACCGGCCCGGCCTGCTCCGGCGCCCACCGCTCCGTGACCGGCCCGACCACGGCCATCCGTGCCTGCCGTGCCCGCTCGGCGGCGAGCGC
>NZ_LRTR01000205.1 GCF_001550375.1 Streptomyces europaeiscabiei
GAGGCCCCGCGCGCCCCGGGAACGCCACCGGGCGGCACCGGGTCATGACGCGGACCCTGCCCCCGGCCGGACCCCACGGCAGGCACTCCCGCACCGCCGCCGGGAGCCCCGGGCGGACTGTCCTCGAACTCCCGCACGGGCACGGGGTCGTACCCGCACAACGCCTCTTCCGCCGCCCCGGCCGCCAGCCCGGTCAGCATCACCCGGCCGTCGTCGCAGACCAGCACCGTGCGGGCGGTGATGTTCCGGTGGACCCAGCCGTGGGCGTGCAGTGCCCGCAGGGCGGTGAGCACGTCGGAGGCGATCTCGGCCGCCCGGTACGGGGTCAGCGGCTGCTCCGCGAGCAGCGCGGCCAGGGCCCGTGCGGACACCAGTTCGCTCACTATCCACAGCGAGCCGCCCTCGGCGAACACGTCGAAGACCTGGTCGAGCCGCGGGTGGTCGGGGATCTGAGCGGCGGCCTGCGCGGCCTCGATGGCCCGCCCCACAGCCGGGTCCGTGGACCGGCGCGTGGTCCGCGCCGCACCCCGACGCCCTCCGCCGTCCCGCGCCACATACCCCTCGGGCAGCCCGTCCGCATCGAGCATCTCCGCCTCGACGACCTCGGGCAACGGCACCTGGCGTACCAGGACTTCCTGTCCACTGTAGGTGTCGAAGGCCCGGACCTCGGAGGCGAGTTCGTACTCGTCTGAAGGTGGCAGCGGCAGGCGATAGCGGTCGGCGAGTACTCGCCCCGCGTATTCGTCCACAACGCCCTCCCCCGGCCGCCCGGTTGGTCAATTCCGTTCGCCTTGCGCCCTGTTCCGCTCTGGATGCGTAAGGTCCGCAGCCCTTCACGATACGTGCCGGAGGCAACTCACATTGACTCGATGCGATATCTCGTTCGTCTCGAATGCACTCGAACGCATCCGATCTTCCCCGGAAGACCCGTCCCCGAACTCACCCGGCGGGCACAAGTCCCGAAGCCGAGCTCACATCGAGGGAACTCGCCCCGACCCGCGCCCCCGCACGCCCCCGTACGGCACGCCGAGCTGAGGCACGAAACCGCACGCAGCCACAGCTCCGAGCGCACCGGCGCACAACACCCCACCCACGCGCGCCCCTGCGCACACCCTCACGGGCGGGGCGTCCGGCGCCTCACGACTTCGGCCTGAACGTCTTCGTGAACGTCCGCCATGTGTCCTTGCGCAGCTCACCGCTCCACTTCGACGCCTTCGCGGTGTACATCAGCGCGTATCCCTGCTGGGAGTCGACGACGAATCCGCGGTCGATCGACCGGTACTTCGTTCCGCTCTCCACATAGGTGAACTCCCAGTCGGCCGCGTTCCAGCCCCGGTAGTCCACCGCCTCTATTCGAACCCGCTTGTACTGCGAACGCACCATGTACCGCTCTTGGTTCTTCCAGTCCGCGACCGGGTCGTTCTTCGGCGTGGTCGTCCAGGCCACGAGCAGCCGCTGCCCGTCGGGGCCGGAGAAGCGGGCGCCCGCGGCGTCCGTCGACCGGTACTTCCACCCGTCGGGCAGCCCGATCGAGAACCCCTGGCTGCCCTTGTACGTCTCGGTCGCGATGTTCCCCGAGCCGCCGGAGCCGTCACCGTTCACCGACCCGCTCGACCCGCCCGAAGGGCTCGGCGAACTGCCCCCGGATCCGCTCGAACCGTCGGTTCCCTCCGTCGTGTCACCGTCCGGACTGGGGTCGGACCCCTTGCCCTTGTCCTTCTCCTTGCCCTTGTCGGCGTCCTTTGTGTCGGCGTCGCTCCCCGACGCCGACCCGCTGGACGCCACCGCCTTGTTGCCGGCGCCCTTACTGTTGTCGGAACTGCCATCGTCACCGCCGAGGGTGAGCGCCAGCACGGTCCCGAGGACGGCCAGCACCACGGCCACCGCGATGACGGCCAGCGTCCGCCGCGACACCACGTCCGTGATCGGCGCCCTGGGCACCGACCGCGGCGGCAGATCCGGCGGCGGCACCTGGGGCCATCCGGAGGTCCGCCCCGCCGAACTGGCGTTCCCCGTGCCGACGCCCGCGCCCACACCGGCGCCGGCGGCACGC
>NZ_LRTR01000206.1 GCF_001550375.1 Streptomyces europaeiscabiei
TTCCGGCCCCCGCCCCGGCCGCGCCCTTCCGCATGGACCACCGAGGCGCACGCGGCCGCTCGCCGCCGCTCTCCTTGGTCCCGGCGCCGCCGGAACCGCCCTTCTTCGGGCGTTCCTCCGGCACGGGCGGCAAGGGCACGACCCTCGTCGCGTCCACCGGCTCGACGTCCTTGGGGTCGGGCGCGTGGATCACGGTGTTGAGCATCGCCCGCGCACCGACGTCGTCGAGCCGCCGCTCGGGGTCCTTGGTCAGCAGCCCGAAGATGACGTCCTTGAGGGCCCCGGCGCGCTTCGGGTCCGGCACCGGCTCGGTCATCACCGCGGTCAGCGTCGCTATGGCCGACCCCTTGTCGTAGGGCGGCACCCCCTCGACCGCCGCGTAGAGCAGACCGCCGAGCGACCACAGGTCGGCAGCGGGCCCGGGCTTGTGGCCACGCGCCCGCTCCGGCGAGATGTACGAGGGCGCGCCCACGAGCATGCCGGTCGAGGTGATGGAGGGGTCGCCCTCGACCTGTGCGATACCGAAGTCGGTGAGGACGACCCGGCCGTCGTGCTTGTCGATGAGCACGTTCGACGGCTTCACGTCCCGGTGCAGGATGCCCTCACGGTGCGCGGCCCGCAGAACGTCGAGAATGGCGAGGCCCACCTCGGCGGCCCGCCTGGGTTCGAGCACCCCGTCCTCACGGATGACCTCGGCGAGCGACTTGCCCTCGACGAGTTCCATCACGATCCACGGCCGGTCGTCCTCGTGCACGACGTCGAACACCGTCACCGCGGCGTTGTTACGGATCCGCGCGATCGCCTTGGCCTCGCGCAACGTGCGCGTGATCAGCCGCCGCTTCTCGTCCGCGTCGATGCTCGACGGGAACCTCAGCTCCTTGACGGCGACCGTACGGCCCAACGTCTCGTCCTCGGCACGCCACACCGTGCCCATGCCGCCGCGACCGAGCACCCCTCCCAGCCGGTACCGCCCGGCGAGGAGACGTGCGTCCTTGTCCTGACGGGAATCCCCAGCCCGCTCCGCCTCCGACATGCGTCCCCTCATGCAACCCGCCCTGACAGAGCCTCCATTGTCACCCACCCGCCAACCGCCCCACGCCCAGGGCCCCCTCAACCAGCCACGCCGGGCCCGTTCCGGCCCGTCCGGCGCTTGAGGACGGGCCCGAAGGGCGACAAGCGGGGGTCCGGGGGCGCAACCCCCAGGGACGGGAAGGGGAGGGGCGGCGGGGGCGAAACCACCCACCCACCACCCCTGTCGGCCCCAACCACCCCACCTACAACGGCACGATGTCCGGCGCCCCCAACCGAGCCGCGTCAGCCGTCAGGTCGTCCGGCTGCCGCTGCGACTCCCGCTCCGCCTCCACCCTCTTCTCGTAGTGCTGAACCTCCCGCTCGATCTGGTCCTTGTCCCACCCGAGCACAGGAGCCATCAGCTCCGCCGCCTCCCGCGCGCTCCGCGTCCCCCGGTCGAAGGTCTCGATCGAGATCCGCGTCCGCCGCGTCAGCACGTCATCGAGATGCCGCGCCCCCTCGTGCGAAGCCGCGTACACCACCTCGGCCCGCAGATAGTCGTCCGCGGCCTGCAACGGCTCGCCCATCGACGGATCGGCCGTGATCAGATCGAGCACCTCCTCGACCGCCGACCCGTACCGGTTCAGCAGATGCTCCACCCGCACCACATGCAGGCCGGTACTCGCCGCGATCCGCGCCCGCGCGTTCCACAGCGCCCGGTACCCCTCCGCCCCCAGCAGCGGCACATCCTCGGTGACGCACTCCGCGACCCGCTGATCCAGCCCGTGCACGGCGGCGTCCACCGCGTCCTTGGCCATGACCCGATAGGTCGTGTACTTGCCGCCGGCCACCACGACCAGCCCCGGCACCGGATGCGCCACGATGTGCTCCCGCGAGAGCTTGCTGGTGGCCTCCGACTCCCCCGCGAGCAGCGGCCGGAGCCCGGCATAGACCCCCTGCACGTCATCCCTGGTCAGGGGCACCGCCAGGACCGAGTTCACATGCTCCAGCAGATAGTCGATGTCCGCGCTGGACGCCGCCGGATGCGCCTTGTCGAGGTCCCAGCCGGTATCCGTCGTCCCCACGATCCAGTGCCGCCCCCAGGGGATCACGAACAGCACGGACTTCTCGGTCCGCAGGATCAGCCCGGTCGTGGAGTGGATCCGGTCCTTGGGTACGACCAGATGGATGCCCTTGGAGGCCCGGACGTGGAACTGCCCCCGCTCACCCACCATCGCCTGGGTGTCGTCGGTCCACACCCCGGTGGCGTTCACGACCTGCCGGGCGCGGATCTCGTACTCCCCGCCGCCCTCGACGTCCTGCACCCTGGCCCCGACCACCCGCTCGCCCTCGCGCAGGAAGCCGGTCACACGCGCGCGGTTGGCGACCTTCGCCCCGTACGACGCGGCCGTGCGCACCATCGTCGCCACATAGCGGGCGTCGTCCATCTGGGCGTCGTAGTACTGCAAAGCCCCGACCAGTGCGTCCTTCTTCAGACAGGGCGCGATGCGCAGGGCGTGGTGGCGGGTCAGATGACGATGGACCGGCAGCCCCCGGCCGTGCCCGCGCGCCATCGACATCCCGTCGTACAACGCGACGCCCGAGCCCGCGTACCACCGCTCCCAGCCCTTGTGCTGCAAGGGATAGAGGAACGGCACGGGCTTCACCAGATGGGGAGCCAGCCGCTCCAGCAGCAGCCCGCGCTCCTTCAACGCCTCTCGCACGAGGGCGAAGTCGAGCATCTCCAGATAGCGCAGACCGCCGTGGATCAGTTTGCTGGACCGGCTGGAGGTGCCGGACGCCCAGTCACGTGCCTCGACCAGGCCCGTGGACAGACCGCGCGTCACGGCGTCCAGGGCCGTTCCCGCACCGACCACGCCACCACCCACGACCAGCACATCCAGCTCGCGCTCGGCCATATCCGCCAGTGACTCGGCGCGTTGCGCCGGTCCCAGTGCCGCTGTCCTCACCGCTGCCTCCCGATGTCGGTCGCGCCGGCCTCACCTGTCGATGCCCGTCAGGCAGGACCCGGTTCACATCCCCCTGCCCAAAATTCTGACCGTGTTGCCCGACTTCGGCCACCACCAGCCCCCGGCCTGTGGACAACTCCGCAGGACGCGCACAGAAAAACAACTTCCCAATCCCGCATATCGGTCATATTTACTCCTAGTGTGACATTGCGCTCGCTCGTCCAGTCCACAGGGCTTGCGCGCCTGTCCCGCTTCGGTTATTGGGAAGGACGGCCACACGCCATGCCCGCAGATCTCGCCGTCATCGGACTCGGCCAATTGGGGCTGCCGCTGGCCCAGGCCGCCGTCGCCGCCGGCATCCCCACGCTCGGTTACCGCACCGGCCCCGACTCCGGCTCCCTCACCTCCGGCGAACTGCGCCGCATGCTCGCCCGCGGCTTCAAGCCCACCACCAGCCCCGCCGAACTCGGCCGCGTCCGTACCGCGGTCATCTGCGCCCCGACCTCACTGGGCGTCGACGGCTCGCTCGACCTCACCCAGGTCGAGGAGGCCGCGCGCACCCTGGCCGCCCGCCTGCGTCCGCACACCACGGTCATCCTGGAGTCCCCGGTACCCCCGGGAACGACCGGTGAACTCCTGCGCCCTCTCCTCGAAGAGGGCTCCGGCCTGCGCGCGGGCCGCGACTTCCACCTCGCCTACTCCCCCGCGCGCGTCGACCCGGGCAACCGCGACTTCGGCCCCGCCAACACCCCGAAGGTGATCGGCGGCCTCACCTCCGCCTGCACCGAATCGGCGGCGGCCTTCTACGGCCGCCTCACCGACAAGGTGGTACGCGCGCGTGGCCTGCGCGAGGCGGAGACGGTCCACCTCCTGGAGACCAACTACCGCCACGTCAACATCGCCCTGGTCAACGAGATGGCCGCGCTCTGCAACGACCTGGGCGTCGATCTGTGGGACGTCATCCGCTGCGCCGAGACGAAGCCCTTCGGCTTCCAGGCCTTCCGCCCAGGCCCCGGCGTCGGCGGCCACGCCCTCCCCCAGGACCTGTCGGGCCACGCCCCCCGCTCACTGCGCATGGTCGAACTGGCCCAGCGCGTCAACAACCGCATGCCCCAGTACGTCGTCCAGCGCGCCGCCACCCTCCTCAACGAGCACGGCAAGTCGGCCCGTGGCGCCCGCGTCCTCCTCCTCGGCGTCACCTACAAGCCCGACGTCCCCGACCAACAGGGCACCCCTGCCGACGAGATCGCCCGCCGCCTCATCGAACTCGGCGCCCACGTCAGCTACCACGACCCCCACATCCCCACCTGGAGCGTCCTCGACCGCCCCATCCCCCGCGCCGACTCCCTCTACGAGGCCACCGCCGACGCCGACCTGACGATCCTCCTCCAGCAGCACCGCACGTACGACCTCCAGGGCCTGTCGGTGAAGGCCCAGCTGCTGCTGGACACGCGGGGGGCCACGCCCACGGGGGCGGCGCACAGGTTGTGAAGGGGGCGCACGATGCGGCCCTGACCTCCGGGGCTGGTGGCAGAGGATGCCCGCCGGTACCGTACGGAAACAGGTGGAGCCCACCGCAGCGGGTACTGCGGCAGGCTCCTGAAAAGTGATCGGGTGTCCGCCCCTAGACGGTATGGGGGCGGCCGCTCACTTCCCGTAGATCCGCAAGATCCACCTCCTCCGGCACTTCACCATCCGCAGACGGATCCGGTCCCACCAGCCCACTTGGGCACGCAAAAAGGGCCCGGCCACCCCCCACGGGCAACCGAGCCCCTCTCTCCGCTCAAGCCGAGCGCGGCGTCACCTCACCGCATGTGCTGCGAGTCCGCCACCGTGACCTCGACCCGCTGGAACTCCTTCAGCTCGCTGTACCCGGTCGTGGCCATCGCCCGACGCAGCGCACCGAAGAGGTTCATGGAGCCGTCGGGCGTGTGCGACGGCCCGGCGAGGACCTCCTCGATCGTGCCCACGGTCCCGAGGTCGACCTTCTTGCCGCGCGGCAGCTCCTCGTTCACCGCCTCCATGCCCCAGTGGTTGCCCTTGCCGGGCGCGTCCGTGGCACGGGCCAGCGGGGAACCCATCATCACCGCGTCGGCGCCGCAGGCGATCGCCTTGGGGATGTCACCGGACCAGCCGACACCGCCGTCGGCGATGACGTGCACGTACCGGCCGCCGGACTCGTCCATGTAGTCGCGGCGGGCGGCGGCCACGTCGGCCACCGCCGTGGCCATCGGGACCCGGATGCCCAGCACGTTGCGCGTGGTGTGGGCCGCGCCGCCGCCGAAGCCGACGAGGACGCCGGCCGCGCCGGTGCGCATCAGGTGCAGGGCGGCCGTGTAGGTGGCGCAGCCGCCCACGATCACCGGGACGTCCAGCTCGTAGATGAACTGCTTCAGGTTCAGTGGCTCGTGCGAGCCGGAGACGTGCTCCGCCGACACGGTCGTGCCGCGGATGACGAAGATGTCGACGCCCGCGTCCACGACGGCCTTGGAGAACTGGGCGGTGCGCTGCGGGGAGAGCGCGGCGGCGGTGACCACACCGGAGTCGCGTACCTCCTTGATGCGCTGGCCGATCAGCTCCTCCTTGATGGGAGCCGCGTAGATCTCCTGGAGGCGGCGGGTCGCGGCCTCGTCGGGCAGGCCGGTGATCTCGTCGAGCAGCGGCTGCGGGTCCTCGTACCGCGTCCACAGTCCTTCGAGGTTCAGGACGCCGAGGCCGCCCAGCTCGCCGATGCGGATCGCGGTGGCCGGGGAGACCACCGAGTCCATGGGAGCGGCCAGAAAGGGCAGCTCGAAACGGTAGGCGTCGATCTGCCAGGCGATCGAGACCTCCTTCGGGTCCCGCGTACGGCGGCTGGGGACGACGGCGATGTCGTCGAAGGCGTACGCCCGGCGGCCGCGCTTGCCGCGCCCGATCTCGATCTCAGTCACGTCTGTGGCCTTTCCCTGATGCGTTCAGCGTCTACCAGTATCGCCGACGGGCACGACGAGGGCGGCCCCGGATGCACCGGGGCCGCCCTGGCCGCAGCGTGACGAGGCCCGCTGTCTACTTACGGCTGTAGTTCGGCGCCTCGACGGTCATCTGGATGTCGTGCGGGTGGCTCTCCTTGAGACCCGCCGAGGTGATCCGGACGAAGCGGCCCTTGGACTCCATCTCCGCGATGGTGGCGGCGCCCACATAACCCATGGTCTGGCGCAGACCGCCGACGAGCTGGTGCAGCACGTTGCCCAGCGGGCCGCGGTAGGGCACCTGGCCCTCGATGCCCTCGGGCACGAGCTTGTCGTCGGCCGCCACCTCGGCCTGGAAGTAGCGGTCCTTCGAGTACGACCTGCCCTGGCCGCGGGACTGCATCGCGCCGAGCGAGCCCATGCCGCGATACGACTTGAACTGCTTGCCGTTGATGAACTGCAGCTCGCCGGGCGACTCCTCGCAGCCCGCGAGGAGGCTGCCCAGCATCACCGTGTCGGCACCGGCGGCCAGCGCCTTGCCGATGTCGCCGGAGTACTGCAGACCACCGTCGCCGATGAGCGGGACGCCCGCCGGGCGGGCGGCGAGAGACGCCTCGTAGATGGCGGTGACCTGCGGGACGCCGATACCGGCGACCACCCGGGTCGTACAGATCGAGCCGGGGCCCACGCCGACCTTGATGCCGTCGACACCGGCGTCGATCAGCGCCTGGGCGCCGTCGCGTGTGGCGACGTTGCCGCCGATCACGTCGACGTGGACACTCGACTTGATCTTCGACATCCAGCTCAGGGCGTTGCTGTTGTGGCCGTGCGAGGTGTCGACGACCAGGAAGTCCACACCGGCCTCGGCCAGGGCCTGGGCACGCTCCAGCGCCTCGGGGCTGGCGCCCACGGCGGCGCCGACGATCAGCCGGCCCTCGGAGTCCTTGGCGGCGTTCGGGTACTGCTCGGCCTTGACGAAGTCCTTGACCGTGATGAGGCCCTTGAGGATGCCCGCGTCATCGACCAGGGGCAGCTTCTCGATCTTGTGGCGGCGCAGCAGCTCCATGGCGTCCGCGCCGGAGATGCCGACCTGACCCGTGACCAGCGGCATCGGGGTCATCACCTCGCGCACCTGACGGGAGCGGTCGGTCTCGAAGGCCATGTCGCGGTTGGTGACGATGCCCAGCAGCTTCTTGTTGCCGTCGGTCACCGGAACACCGCTGATGCGGAACTTGGCGCACAGGGCGTCCGCCTCGCCGAGCGTGGCGTCCGGGTGCACGGTGATCGGGTCCGTGACCATGCCGGACTCGGAGCGCTTCACGAGGTCGACCTGGTTGACCTGGTCCTCGACGGAGAGGTTGCGGTGCAGCACGCCGACACCGCCCTGCCGGGCCATCGAGATCGCCATGCGGGACTCGGTGACCTTGTCCATCGCGGCGGAGAGCAGCGGGATGTTCACACGGACGTTGCGAGAGATGCGGGACGAGGTGTCGACCGCGTTGGGGAGCACCTCGGATGCGCCCGGCAGCAGCAGCACGTCGTCGTAGGTGAGCCCGAGAGTCGCGAATTTACCGGGCACTCCGTCGACGTTGGCAGTCATGACACCTTCCCCAAATGGCCTTGATCGGTGCGGATGTCCATGCTAACGGGAAGCGCGGGGCACACATTCCACGGTACGAACTGATACCGGGCTTCGTATGTTCGTACGGAAAAGGCACCCCGCGTGTTCATCCGGGGCGCCCTCCGAACCGTCGCGAACGCCGGTGCTACTGCTCCGCCAGCGCCCGGAGCCGGCTCAGCGCCCGGTGCTGTGCCACCCGGACGGCGCCCGGTGACATCCCCAGCATCTGTCCGGTCTCCTCGGCCGTGAGCCCCACCGCGATCCGCAGCAGCAGCAGCTCCCGCTGGTTCTCGGGGAGGTTGGCCAGGAGTTTCTTGGCCCACTCGGCGTCGCTGCTGAGCAGGGCGCGTTCCTCGGGACCCAGCGAGTCGTCGGGGCGCTCCGGCATCTCGTCCGAAGGAACGGCCGTCGACCCGGGGTGGCGCATCGCGGCGCGCTGGAGGTCGGCGACCTTGTGGCCGGCGATGGCGAAGACGAACGCCTCGAACGGCCGTCCGGTGTCCTTGTAGCGCGGCAGCGCGAGGAGGACGGCGACACAGACTTCCTGCGCCAGGTCCTCCACGAAGTGCCGCGCGTCACCCGGAAGCCGGGACAGACGGGTGCGGCAGTAGCGCAGCGCCAAGGGATGGACATGGGCGAGCAGATCGTGCGTGGCCTGCTCGTCCCCGTCGACCGCGCGATGCACGAGCGCACCGATCACTGTCGTCTCGTCGTCGCGCATCGGTCCATGGTGCCTTGCGGCCGTCCGGTCCGTGGCGCCACGTCCATGGTTGTGCACCGAAGCGTTATGAGCAGGTGCGCCGGAACTCATCTCCTGCGCCCTCCCCTCCCGCTCGTTCGACTGCTCCCCGAGGAACTCCACACCTCAAGGATGCGGCATCCGCGGCGAAACGAGCAGCGGGCACCCGCGCGGCCCCGCTCACCTCGCGGTAAGCGCCCCCGCCCGCCTCGCGGCAGGCGGGGATTCCCGAACCCCCGTCGCGGCTCACCTAGCGGACCAGGCCCCAGCGGAAGCCGAGCGCCACCGCGTGCGCGCGGTCCGATGCGCCGAGCTTCTTGAACAGGCGCCGGGCGTGGGTCTTGACGGTGTCCTCGGAGAGGAACAGCTCGCGACCGATCTCGGCGTTGGAACGACCGTGGCTCATGCCCTCCAGCACCTGGATCTCGCGCGCGGTGAGCGTCGGTGCGGCACCCATCTCGGCGGAGCGCAGCCGACGCGGGGCGAGCCGCCAGGTCGGGTCGGCGAGGGCCTGCGTCACCGTGGCGCGCAACTCCGCGCGGGAGGCGTCCTTGTGCAGATAGCCCCGCGCGCCGGCGGCGACCGCGAGGGCCACGCCGTCCAGGTCCTCGGCCACGGTGAGCATGATGATGCGTGCCCCGGGGTCGGCGGACAGCAGCCGCCTTACGGTCTCGACGCCGCCCAGTCCGGGCATGCGTACGTCCATCAGAATCAGATCCGAGCGGTCGGCCCCCCAGCGGCGGAGGACTTCCTCGCCGTTGGCCGCCGTGGTCACGCGCTCGACGCCGGGCACGGTCGCCACCGCGCGGCGCAGCGCCTCTCGGGCAAGCGGGGAGTCGTCGCAGACGAGGACGGATGTCATGACCGTCCTCCGCAGCTGATGCGCGTCACCTTGAGCCTCCAGGCTGGTACGAAATCGTCACCTGTGCGGTCGACACTCACGAGCGGACCCGAACGCCTGCCCGAGCGCTTGTTCTCTCAACCGCCTCCGCCCGTCTCAACGACGGTCACTCGAAAGAGTTACGGGATGGCTGGCTACCTTCGGCACTCTACGTGAGGGCGCGCACACGGTGCAGACATGCACAACGGACTCTCAATGTTTCATCACAACCTATGCCCCATTCAGCCGTTTTTCTTCCCATTTGTTGGTGTCTGAGGCTAGATTCGCAATGAGTCATATTTTCATCTCCTTAGATAGTCGATGTACGGTCATGGGCAACATCTCCGCCCATAACGGCAACAAGGGGACACGTAATGGCAGATTTCTCCCGCCTTCCCGGACCGAACGCTGATCTGTGGGACTGGCAGCTCCTCGCGGCGTGCCGCGGGGTCGACAGCTCACTCTTCTTCCACCCCGAAGGAGAACGCGGTGCGGCACGGAGCGCTCGTGAGAACTCGGCCAAGGAGGTCTGCATGAGATGCCCGGTGCGCGCGCAGTGCGCGGCCCACGCCCTGGCGGTGCGCGAGCCGTACGGCGTCTGGGGCGGGCTGACCGAGGACGAGCGCGAGGAACTCATGGGCAGGGCACGCCACCGACTGGTGACGGCGGCCGCGTCCACACCGGGGGGCGACGCCGGTTCGAACACTTGAAGGAACGTTTCTTCACGGTCCCGGCGCCGGAGCGTGCGGCACTGCCTCGGGACCGTCCGGCGCTACCGCGCGGCCGCTCCGGCCAGCCGGTCCAGCGTCGCCGCGACCGTGGGCACCTGCGCCAGGTCCGGCAGGGTGAGCGCCACGATCTCCCGGCGCACCACGGGCTCGACCGTCACCGTCCGCACCCCCTTGGCGCGTACGGACTCGATGGCCAGCTCCGGCAGGACGGCGACGCCCAGGCCCGCGCCCACCAGGCCGACCACCGCCGGATAGTCGTCGGTCGCGAAGTCGATGCGGGGCGTGAAGCCCGCGCTCTCGCAGACCCGCACCAGCTGTCCCCGGCAGCGCGGGCAGCCGGCGATCCAGGGCTCCCCGGCGAGTTCCCCGATGCCGATGGACCGCGAACGGGCCAGCCGATGG
Organism: Streptomyces europaeiscabiei; assembly: GCF_001550375.1. GTDB lineage: Bacteria > Actinomycetota > Actinomycetes > Streptomycetales > Streptomycetaceae > Streptomyces > Streptomyces europaeiscabiei. Next base: position 10,303 of record NZ_LRTR01000206.1, read on the forward strand.
CCCTGCGGCACGAGTCCGACGAGCCGGTCCGTGAGCAGGGGGCGGACGACCAGGTCGTCCCATTCCTCCGCGCCCGCCGCGCCCTCGTAGCGGAAGGCGAGCGCGATGTCGCAGTCGCCCTCGCGGAGCATGTCGACCGAGCGCGGCGGTTCGGCCTCCTCCAGGGAGACCCGGGTGCCGGGGTGGGCGGCGCGCAGGGCGGCCAGGGCGGTCGGGACGAGGGTGGAGCTGCCGCTGGGGAAGGAGACCAGACGGACCCGGCCGGCGCGCAGACCGGCGATGGCCGCGACTTCCTCCTCGGCCGCGGTGAGTCCGGCGAGGATGCCGGCCGCGTGCCGCACCAGAGCCTCGCCCGCCTGCGTCAGCCGCGTCTCGCGACCGCTGCGGACGAGCAGCGGAGTGCCTACGGAGGATTCGAGCGCCTTCATCTGCTGGCTGACGGCGGGCTGGGTGCAGCCGAGTTCGCGTCCGGCCGCCGAGAAGGAACCGGTGGCGGCGACGGCGCGCAGGACACGGAGATGACGGGCCTCGATCACGGGGTCGAGCATAAGCGGGGCTTGGACAGGGTGCCGAATATCGCGTCGACGCTTTGACCCTCGTCCGCCTACCGTGCCCGTATGAAGCTTCTGTCACTGAATGTGGGTCGTCCCAAGGCCGTCGACGTCCCGGAGGAGTCGAAGAGCGTCACGGGCATCGACAAGCGGCCGGTGGACGGGCCGGTGCGGGTGTCCGCGCCCGGGCCCAAGGGGGTCGGTGCCAGCGGGGTGGCCGGGGACGCGGTGTGCAACACCCGGCACCACGGCGGCGACGACCAGGCGGTGTACGCGTTCGCCCGCGAGGACCTGGACGGCTGGGAGCGTGAACTGGGCCGCACCCTGCCCAGCGGAGTCTTCGGCGAGAACCTCACCACCGAGGGTCTCGACATCTCCGGTGCCCTCATCGGCGAACGCTGGCGGATCGGCTCCGAGGTGATCCTGGAGATCACGTCCGGCCGCGTCCCCTGCCTCAACTTCCAGCGGCATCTGGGCGAACGGGGCTGGGTGAAGCGATTCACGCGCGAGGGCGCGCCCGGCGCGTACCTCCGGGTGATCCAGCCCGGCGAGATCCGGGCCGGCGACCCCATCGAGATCGTCCATCGCCCCGACCACGACATCACCGTGGCCCTCGCCTTCCGCGCCACGATGAACGAACACGGTTTGCTGCCAAGGCTGTTGGCGGCGGGCGACGCCCTGCATCCGGAGGTGCTGGAGATCGCGCGGAAGTACGCGGCGAAGCAGGGGTGACGGGCCGGTCCGTGGCGGGGTGCCCGTGAAGGTGCCACGCCGGTGCGGGTGTTCACCGGGGCGCCGCCGAAGCCGCTGGTGAACGTGCGGTGGAGCGGACGGACCCGCACAGTTCCGGTCACTACGCTTGCGCCATGACAACGGCTCTGATTACGGGATCGACCGCGGGGATCGGTGCCGCCTTCGCGCGGCGGCTGGCGGCGGACGGGCACAGCCTGGTGCTGGTGGCGCGTGACACCAAGCGGCTGCGGGAGCAGGCGACCGAGTTGCACGACCGGCACGGCATCGAGGCGGAGGTGCTGACGGCGGACCTCGCGACGGACGACGGCATCGAGGCGGTGGCGCGGCGGCTGGCCGACCGCAAGAACCCGGTCGACCTGCTGATCAACAACGCCGGCTTCGGCAACAAGGGCCGCTATCTCGACGTCTCCATGGCCGACGAGCTGAGGATGCTCAAGGTCCACTGCGAGGCGGTCCTGCGTCTCACCTCGGCCGCCGCCGAGGCCATGCGCGAGCGCGGCCGCGGCGGCGTGGTGAACGTGGCGTCGGTCGCCGCGTTCGTGCCGCGGGGCACGTACGGGGCGTCGAAGGCCTGGGTCGTGCAGTTCACGCAGGGTGCCGCGCGCGACCTGGCCGGCACCGGCGTCCGGCTCATGGCCCTGTGCCCCGGCTTCGTCCGTACCGAGTTCCACGACCGGGCCGGCATGGGCACCGACAGCATCCCGTCCTGGATGTGGCTCGACGCCGACAAGCTGGTCACCGCCGCCCTCGCCGACCTCTCCCGGGGCAGGACCGTCTCCATCCCCGACCCGCGCTACAAGGCCCTGATGGGTGTGGTGAAGGTGGTGCCGCGAGGGCTGCTGGGTGGGATCAGCTCGAAGACGGGGCGGAAGTACGGGCCGCAGTAGCGGTCGTCGCGGCGGCGTCGGCGGGTGCGGGAGCTGGCGCCGGGAGACAATGGAGCTGTTCCACCCGAGCCAGGGGGGCGGGAGGCGGTCTCATGACATTCGTGCAGCTCATCGACTGCAGGACGAGCCGGTTCGACGAGATGAACCAGCTGATGGACACATGGGTCGAGCAGACCAAGGGGAAGCGGACGGCGACGCACAGCGTGATCGGGAAGGACCGGTCGGACGGCTCGCACTTCGTGGAGATCGTGGAGTTCCCGTCGTACGAGGAGGCGATGCGCAATTCCGGGCTGCCGGAGACGGACCGGATCTTCCAGGAGATGGTGGCGCTGTGCGACGAGATGCCCACGTTCACGGATCTCGACGTGGTGCGGGACGAGCAGCTGTACGCGGGGACGGCGCGGCGGTTCCTCGCGACCATCGCCGCGAAGGGCGAACTGCCGCCGCTCGACGATCTGCTCATGGAGGACTACCACGACCACGTTCCCTCCGAGGAGCCGGACGCCATCGGAATGGACGCGTTCAGGCGGACCGTCGAGGAGTGGCGCAGGGGGTTCGACTTCGAGTTCACCGTGGAGGATCAGATCGCCCAGGGTGACCGGGTGTGCACGCGGTGGACCTGGAACGCGACCCACAAGGGGGACTTCCTCGGGATTCCGGCCAGCGGAAGGGCGGTCCGGATGACGGGGACGATCATTCACCGGTGCTCCACCGACGGGAAGATCACCGAGGGGTGGTGGGAGTACGACCGGCTCGGGCTGATGGGGCAGTTGGGCGCCCTCGACGATCTGGAGAAGTAGGCGGCGCACCCTGAGCTTCCGCCGGAGACGGGCGGCGACGCGGTGAGGCCCGGCACCCCTCGTACAGGGGTGCCGGGCCTCACCGGTGGACTACCGACGTATGTACGTCAGTGGGAGTGGCCGTGGCCGCCGTGGCCCGCGTCGGCCGGCTCCTCTTCCTTCTTCTCGACGACCAGGGTCTCGGTCGTGAGGAGGAGGGAGGCGATGGAGGCGGCGTTCTCCAGGGCGGAGCGGGTGACCTTGACCGGGTCGATGACGCCCTGCTTGACCAGGTCGCCGTACTCGCCGGTCGCGGCGTTGAAGCCCTGGCCCTTGTCCAGCTCCGCGACCTTGGAGGTGATGACGTAGCCCTCCAGGCCGGCGTTCTCCGCGATCCAGCGCAGCGGCTCGACGGCGGCCTTGCGGACGACGGCGACACCCGTGGCCTCGTCGCCGGTCTTGCCGAGGTTGCCCTCCAGGACCTTCACGGCGTGGACGAGCGCGGAGCCACCACCGGAGACGATGCCCTCCTCGACCGCGGCGCGGGTCGCGGAGATGGCGTCCTCCAGACGGTGCTTCTTCTCCTTGAGCTCCACCTCGGTGGCGGCGCCGACCTTGATGACGCACACGCCGCCGGCCAGCTTCGCGAGGCGCTCCTGGAGCTTCTCGCGGTCCCAGTCCGAGTCCGTGTTCTCGATCTCGGCCTTGATCTGGGCCACGCGGCCCTGGACGGCACCGGAGTCGCCGGCACCGTCGACGAGCGTGGTGTCGTCCTTGGTGACGGTGACGCGGCGGGCGGAGCCGAGCACGTCCAGGCCGACCTGGTCGAGCTTGAGGCCGACCTCCTCGGAGATGACCTCGGCGCCGGTCAGCGTCGCCATGTCCTGCAGCATCGCCTTGCGACGGTCGCCGAAGCCGGGGGCCTTGACGGCGACCGCGTTGAAGGTGCCGCGGATCTTGTTCACGACCAGGGTCGACAGGGCCTCGCCCTCGACGTCCTCGGCGATGATCAGCAGCGGACGCGAGGCGTTGGACTGGATGACCTTCTCCAGCAGCGGCAGCAGGTCGGCGATGGCGCCGATCTTGCCCTGGTGGATGAGGATGTACGGGTCGTCGAGGACGGCCTCCATACGCTCCTGGTCCGTCACGAAGTAGGGCGACAGGTAGCCCTTGTCGAAGGCCATGCCCTCGGTGAAGTCCAGCTCCAGACCGAAGGTGTTGGACTCCTCGACGGTGATGACACCGTCCTTGCCGACCTTGTCCATCGCCTCGGCGATGAGCTCGCCGACCTGCGTGTCCTGGGCGGACAGACCGGCGACGGCGGCGATGTCGGACTTCTCGTCGATGGGGCGGGCGGTCGCGAGGAGCTCCTCGGACACGGCCTTGACCGCGGCGTCGATGCCCTTCTTCAGGGCGGCCGGGGAGGCACCCGCGGCGACGTTGCGCAGGCCCTCGCGGACGAGCGCCTGGGCCAGCACGGTGGCGGTGGTCGTACCGTCACCCGCTACGTCGTTGGTCTTGGTCGCCACCTCCTTCACCAGCTGGACGCCGAGGTTCTCGTACGGGTCGTCGACCTCGACCTCACGGGCGATGGTCACACCGTCGTTGGTGATGGTGGGGGCGCCGAACTTCTTGTCGATGACGACGTTGCGGCCCTTGGGGCCGATCGTCACCTTGACCGTGTCGGCAAGCTTGTTGACGCCGCGCTCGAGGGCGCGACGGGCGTCCTCGTCGAACTTCAGGATCTTCGCCATGGGAGCGGTTCAGCCCTCTCGGAAAACGTGGGTGAAACGAACTGCGCCCCGAACGCCCGGCTTCATAAGGTCGCGGGGGCCCGGGGCGCAGCTCAAAAGCAATGTGCTTCGGTGGAAGCGGGTGCAGGATTTCCGGGGTGACCCCCGGAGCCCCTTACTTCTCGATGATCGCGAGGACGTCGCGAGCCGAGAGGACGAGGTACTCCTCGCCGTTGTACTTCACTTCGGTGCCGCCGTACTTGCTGTACAGCACGATGTCGCCGGTCTTGACGTCGAGCGGCAGGCGCTCGCCGTTCTCGAAGCGGCCCGGGCCCACGGCCAGGACGACGCCCTCCTGGGGCTTCTCCTTGGCGGTGTCCGGGATGACCAGGCCAGAGGCGGTGGTCTGCTCGGCGTCGAGCGGCTGGACCACAATGCGGTCCTCGAGCGGCTTGATGGCAACCTTGGAGCTGGTGGTCGTCACGATCCGACCTCCCCCTTCGGAGATCTCACGGGGTTAACTGTCTGAGGTGGCGACCAGGTGGATCCGTCGTCGCGGGTGCCGGATCTGCCCGTCGCTAGTTGGCACTCTCCAGTGGGGAGTGCCAGACCTGAGACTATGACCGCGATTAGCACTCGGTCAAGCGGACTGCTAATCGAGTGGGTTGCGGCGGGTCGTCGCGCGGTGGACGGCGAGGGCTCGTCCGGGGTGCGGTCGGCCTCGTACGCGTCCGGGGTGGGCGCCCTCAGAGGTAGTCCTCCAGGCGGCCGACCGTCAGGCCCTGCTCCTGGATCCGGCGCAGCAGCCGCGTCGTCATCTCGGTGAGCGTGGCGCCTTTCAACTGGTCCGGGCCCCGGAACTGGGCGAGGACGATGTCGCCCGGGTGGAGGTGGTCGCCGACGGCGTAGCGGAGGTCGTTGATCTGCATGGACGCGCGCCACAGGACGACGGCAGCGATGCCGCAGTCGGCGGCGGCGCGGAGCGTGGTGGTGTCGTGGACGCCGTAGGGCGGGCGGAAGAGGGTCGGTCTGACGCCGAAGCGCTGCTTCAGCTTGTGCTGCTGGCCGCAGATCTCGGCGCGCTGTCCGGCGTACGGCAGGCCGCGCAGCGCGGTGTGGTCGAGCGTGTGGTTCTGCACGGTCGCGCCGACGGCCCGCAGTCGGGCGAAGTGGCCGTACCCCGGCCCCACGACGCTGTCCGTCAGGAACATGCTCACCGGCAGCCGCAGCTCACGCACCATGTCGACGAACCTCGGGTCCTTCTCGGCGCCGTCGTCGTACGTCAGGAAGACCACCTTGTCCCGGGTCGGAACGCGGTCGACGACGGGCGGCAGACCCGGGCCGGCCGCGCGGGGCGCCGACGGCCGGTCGGGGC
>NZ_LRTR01000207.1 GCF_001550375.1 Streptomyces europaeiscabiei
CCGGGTGGCCGGAGCCGATGGCGGCCTCGGTACCTGCGCCGGCCGTCGGTCCTGCTCCGCCGCTTCGGCCCCGGGTCCCTCGGCCCGGGCCGCCCGGCCGGCGGGATCGCCTGTGCACCCGGCGAGGAGCAGTACGGCGAGGGCCGTGAGAGCGGAGAGGGCGGCCAGGGCGCGGGCGACCGGCGTACGAGCTGTCACCACGCACGCCCCCCGGCGCACCACCCGCTCTCGCCGGGTCCCACGCCCTCCGCTCACCCGGCGTTCCCCCCGCGCCGCACGCCTTCCCCGCGCCGGACGTCCCCCCGACGCCTCGTCCTCTCCCCGCGCCCGACGCCCTTCCCGCGCCCGGCTCACCCGGCGTCCCCCGCCGCCCCTCACAGGTAGTCCTCCAGCCTCGCCACCGCGTAGCCCTCGGCGGTGGCGAGGTCCAGGAAGCGGCGGACCATGTCGGGCATGGTGCCGTTCCAGTCGTCCTTGCCCCGGAAGTGGCTGAGGACGATGTCGCCGGGGCGGAGTTCGCGGTCCCCTTCGCGGTAGTCCCAGCGGTCGACGAAGACCTCCTCGTTCCAGAGGGGGACGGCCTCGACGCCGCAGGCCCTGGCGGCACGGAGGGTGTCCCGGTCGTAACTCCCGTACGGCGGCCGGAAGAGTGTGGGCCGCTTGCCGTACCGCTGCTCGATCACGTCCTGCATGCCGCAGATCTCGCGCTTCTGGGCGGCGTAGGAGAGGGCGGGCAGGTGGCGGTGGTTGAGGGTGTGGTTGTTGAGGGCGACGCCACGGTCCCGCATCCGCTCGAAGTAGCCGTAGTCCTTCCTGACCAGGTAGTCGCTGAGGAAGGCGGTGTACGGGATGTTCAGCTCGCTCATCATCCGCAGGAACGCGGGGTCCTTCTCGGCGCCGTCGTCGATGGTGAGGAAGACGACCTTGTGGCGGGTGGGAACGGTCGTGAAGACCGGGGGGAGTCCTTCCTCCTCATGGCCGTCGACCTCGAATCCCCGACGCGTCCTGAGCGCCGGCTTCTCCGCCGGAGGCGCGGGTGCGAGCAGCGGCACCTCGGCCAGCCCCCAGCGCTTCGCGACGGCGACCCGGGCGGTGTGCGCCCGGCGCAACTTCCCGGCGTACGCGTCGAGGGCGCGGGCGCCGGGCGCGTCGAAGGGTCTCTGCCCGCGCTCCTGGCCATGGGCCGGCTCCGCGGTACCCCGCCGCTCGGCAGCACCCTGCTCCGGCGCCTCCTCGGGACCACCCCCCGCCACGCCCCCGCCGCCTCCGGCACACCCGGACACGATGACCGCGGCGGCGAGCAAGGCGACACCGCCCCGGACACCGCCGCTCCCCCTCCTGAAACTCGCCCGCTTCGCACTCTTTCCATCATTTTGTCGTACGAGTCGCATGGCGCCTCATCCTCACAGGACGGCCCCTCCGCACCACCCCCGACACCGCCACCGGCCCCCGATCATCCACCGACTGGCCCACACCACCGCCTCGCTCCCCAGCCCCTCCCGCTCACCCCCCGTGCCACCCCTCCCCGCCCCGCACCCCCTCCCCCTGACCGACAATGGCCCGGTGAACGCCCAGGACCCCGCCACCTTCCTCGCCCCCCTCCTCACCCCCGAGGGCCGCGCCCTCCTCGACGAGGTGCGCGACACCGAACCGGCGCGGGAGCTGGCCGTGGCGACCCGGCTGCGCCGCGACCACCCGGCGCCACTCGTGTCGGCGGCCCTCGCCCAGGCACGCCTGCGGCAGCGCGCGGCGGCGAAGTTCGGCGCGACGGACGCGGGGCTGATGTTCTTCACACCGAACGGGGTCGAACAGTCGACCAGGACGACCGTGGCGACGTACCGGGCCGAGTGCTTCCACGCGCTGGGCGTGCGGTCGGTCGCCGACCTGTGCTGCGGGATCGGCGGGGACGCGATCGCCCTCGCGCGCGCCGGGATCCGCGTGCTGGCCGTCGACCACGACCCGCTGACGGTGGCGGTGGCCCGCGCCAACGCCGACGCGCTCGGCCTCGCCGATCTGATCGAGGTGCGCGAGGCGGATGTGACGGAGGTGGACACGGCCGGGTACGACGCCGTGTTCGTCGACCCGGCCCGGCGGTCCTCCGGGCGCGGCCGGATCTTCGACCCGGAGGCCTACTCCCCGCCCCTGTCCTGGGCCGTGTCGGCCGCCCTCAAGGCCCCGCTCGGCGTGCTGAAGATCGCGCCCGGCATCCCGCACGAGGCGATCCCCCCGGAGGCCGAGGCCGAGTGGATCTCGGACGGCGGCGATGTGAAGGAGGCCGTGCTGTGGTTCCGCGGGGGCGGGACGCCGGGGTCACGGCGGGCGATGCTGCTGCCCTCGGGGGCCGGCATCTGGGCCTCGCCCGCCACCATGCTGCCCGACCCCCAGGTCCGCCCGGTCGGCCGGTACCTGTACGAGCCCGACGGCGCCGTCATCCGCGCCCACCTGGTCGCCGAGGTCGCCGAGGACCTGGAGGGCGGGCTGATCGACCCCACGATCGCCTACATCACCGCCGACGAGCACCACGTCACGCCGTACGCCACCGCCTATGAGATCACCGACCAACTCCCCTTCGGCGTCAAGAAGTTGAAGGCCCTGCTGCGGGAGCGCGAGGTCGGCATCCTGACCGTGAAGAAGCGGGGGTCGGCCGTCGAGCCGGAGGAACTGCGCAAGAAGGTCAAGCCCCAGGGCCGCAACTCGGCGACGGTCTTCCTGACCCGGGTCGCGGGAGCGCCGACGATGCTGATCGGGCACCCCGCCTGACCCGCAGTCCCCTCACGCCCCTTCACGCCCCCTCATGCCCCCTCAGGCCCCTTCCTCCGCCCGCGCCAGCAGCAACGCCCGCTCCCGCTCGTTGCGCGCCAGCCCGGCCGCCCGTACGAACTCGGCGCGGGCCTCCTCCGTGCGGCCCAACCGCCGCAACAGGTCCCCCCGCACGCTGGGCAGCAAGTGGTAGTCGCGCAGGGCGGGCTCGGCGGCGAGGCTGTCCACGATCTCCAGGGCGGGGCCCGGGCCCTCGGCCATGGAGACGGCGACCGCGCGGTTCAGCTCCACCACGGGCGACGGGGCACGGACGGCCAGCAGGGCGTACAGGGTGGCGATCTTCGGCCAGTCCGTCTCCTCGTAGGTGTACGCCTGGGCGTGGCACGCGGCGATGGCGGCCTGGAGGGCGTACGGGCCGGGGGCGCCCGTCGCGCAGGCGGTGGCGCGGCCGAGAGCGGTGAAGCCCCGGGCGACCAGGAGGCGGTTCCAGCGGCGGCGGTCCTGGTCCTTGAGCAGGACCGGTTCGCCGGTCGGGCCCGTGCGGGTGGCGGCCCGTGACTCCTGGAGCTCCAGCAGGGCCACCAGGCCGTGCACTTCGGGTTCCTTGGGCATCAGCTGCGCCAGTACGCGCGCCAGCCGGAGGGCGTCCTCGCACAGGGCGGGGCGCAGCAGATCGTCGCCGGCTGTGGCCGCGTACCCCTCGTTGAAGATCAGGTAGATGACCTCGAGCACGGAGTCGAGGCGGGCCTCGCGGTCGGGGCCGTACGGCACTTCGAAGGCGACGTTCTTCGTCGCCAGCGTGCGCTTGGCGCGGACGACGCGCTGGGCGATCGTCGTCTCGGGGGCCAGGAAGGCGCGGGCGATCTCGGGCGTGGTCAGGCCGCCGAGGAGGCGGAGGGTGAGGGCGATGCGGGCCTCGGCGGAGAGCACGGGGTGGCAGGCCGTGAAGACGAGACGGAGCAGGTCGTCGTCGATGTCGTCCGGGTCGGACGGCCGGTCGAGATACGGCCCCGCCGCCTCCATGTCCCGGCCCACCTCGGCGAGCTTGCGCGTGTACCGCTCCCGGCGGCGCACGAGGTCGATCGCCCGGTGCTTGGCCGTGGCCGTCAGCCAGGCCCCCGGGTTGTCCGGCACCCCGTCCCTCGGCCACTGCTCCAGTGCCGCGACCAGCGCGTCCTGAGCCAGTTCCTCCGCGATCCCGATGTCCCGCACGATGCGCGCGACGGCGGCGATGAGCCGGGGCGACTCCATGCGGAAGACGGTTTCGATGGCGGTGCCGGGGTCGGGGGCGGGGCCGGAGGGGGTGCGGCCGGCGGCGGTGGGCTGTGGGGTCACAGCCCACCATCAGACACCCGGAGAGCGCCCCCGCCAAGCAGCTCAGCCCTCCATGATCTCCCGCACCTCGCACGTCACCGTCCAGTGCTCCTCGTGCACCTTCAGGAACCGCTTGGTCCACTCGATCGCCTCGGCCATGTCCTTGGCCTGGAGGATGGCGTACCCTCCCACGACCTCCTTGGACTCGGTGAACGGCCCGTCGGTGACGGAGACCTTCCCGCTCTCCCAGTGCACCCGCGTGCCCTGCGCGGTCGGGGTCAGCCCTGCGGTGTCCAGCAGCACCCCGGCCTTCGTCATCTCCTCGATCAGATCCCCCATCCGCTGCATCAGCTCGGGGCTCGGGCCCTCGGCGGGGGCGGTCTTCTCGTCGATCCGGACCATCGACAGATAGCGCGGCATGGTGACTCCAGGTGCATCGGCGGCCGGGGTTTCTCCCCGACTCTCACCCACGCGTCGAACGGCTGCACCTCGGATCGACACGGCCCGCAGATTTTCGTGGAGGTCTTCTTCCGCCACCCCCGACTCGCTACGTCAGCGACTCCCACAGCTCGCTCGCCTCCGGCTCGTCCGCCACCACCCGGTTGCTGTCGTAGGGGGCCGTGACCACCGGCATCATCACGGTCTTCGTGGCGTCCGAGGACAGGCCCTTCAGGCTCTCGCCCAGCCTGATCAGGTCGGTCAGTGAGTCCAGGCCGGTGTCCGTCGTCAGGCTGCCGGTGATCGCGTCGGCGACCTCGTAGAGCCGGGCGGGCTCGGCGAGGAGGTCGGTCGAGGAGATCTGGCCCAGCAGGGCCTTCACCAGTTTCTGCTGGAGGCCGATGCGGCCGAGGTCGCTGCCGTCGCCGATGCCGTGGCGGGTGCGGGCCAGGGCGAGGGCCTGCTCGCCGTCGAGGTGGTGCGTGCCGGCCCGCAGCTTCAGGTGGCTGTCCTCGTCGTCGATGTCCTCGTCCGTCGTGACCGTGACACCGCCGAGCGCGTCGACGAGCTTCGCGAAGCCGGCGAAGTCGATCTCGACGTAGTGGTCCATACGGACGTTCGTCATCGCCTCGACGGTCTTGACCGCGCAGATCGGTCCGCCGACCGCGTACGCGCTGTTGAACATCACGTTGTACGCCACCGCCGTCGAACCGCCCGACTCCAGCGGGCAGGACGGGCGGGTGACCAGGGTGTCGCGGGGGATGCTGACGACCGTCGCCTCGGTGCGGCCCTCGTCGATGTGGACGACCATCGCGGTGTCGGAGCGGGCACCCGAATCCTCGTCACCTCCGCCCAGTTCGGCGTTCTCCTTGCCGCTGCGGGAGTCGGAGCCGAGGACGAGGATGTTCAGCGAGCCGCTCGGCAGGGCCTCTGCGGTGGCCGACGCCACGGGGGACGCCGCCGACTGGATCTTCGCGGGGCGGTTGTCACCGAGCGCGCTGTTGATGTCGACGCTCTTGATGTTGTCGTTCAGCCGCCAGAACGCCCAGCCCGCCCCGCTCGCACCGAGCACGAGGACGCCGGCGAGCGCGAACCCGGCGATTTTCAGCCGACGCCGCCGCCTGCCCGCGCCCCCGTTGTCGATCCCGCACTCGTTTCCTTCACCAGTCACACGCATGAACGTACGTCCGAATTGTTACGGCGAGGAATAACCTGCCGCCTTTCCTTCGGAAATTCTCAGACTTCTCAGCCCAGTGTCACGGTCGGCACCGGGTTGCTCCCGCTCCAGGTGCCGTTGAAGCCGAAGCTCACCGAACCGCCACTCGACACGCCGCCGTTCCAGGAGGCGTTGGCGCAGCTGACGGTCGCGCCGGTCTGGGTGCACGACGCGTTCCAGGCCTGGCCGACCTGCTGCCCGGCCCCGAACGTCCAGGTGACCCGCCAGGAGGAGAGCGAGGACCCGGCGGCACAGCGGATCGTCACATTGCCGGTGAAGCCGGTGTTCCACTGGTTGGCGACGCTGTACGCGGCCGAGCAGCCGGCCGGGACCGGTGGCTCGGTCACCGTGCCGCCGAGCGCCGTCACGATGCCGTGGTAAGCGGGTTTCGGCGCGTAGTTCTCGTCGTACGGGGTCGCCGCGCCCTGTCCCGGGAAGGTGTCCGGGATCCAGGAGTCGGAGTCGGTGAATCCCCAGACGGTGACGGCGGTGCAGCGGGTCACGGCCACGCAGGCCTTCACCACGGCGTCGTACTCGGTGCGCTGTTGGGCCAGTTTGGCCTCGGTGGCCGGGAGTTGCATCCGGATGTCGAGTTCCGTGATGGCGACGTCCACGCCCAGGTCGGCGAAGCGCTGGATGTTCTGCTGCAGGGTCGACGGCACCTGACCGAGGATCAGATGGGCCTGGAGGCCGACCCCGTCGATCGGGACGCCGCGCGCCTTCAGGTCCCTGACCAGGTTGTAGAGGGCTGTGCTCTTGGCGTTGACGCCCTCGACGTTGTAGTCGTTGATGTAGAGCTTGGCGGCCGGGTCGGCGGCGCGGGCGGCGGTCAGGGCCTGGGCGATGTAGTCGGTGCCGAGGCCGTTGTACCAGAGGGTCTGACGGTAGGTGCCGTCCTCGTTGAAGGGTTCGTTCACCACGTCCCAGGCGGCCAACCTGCCCTTGTAGCGGCCGACTTCGAGCGCGATGTGGTCGTTCATCAGCTGGCTGAGCTGTGCGGGCGTCCAGGTGCCGTTGTCGAGCCAGCTCGGGTTCTGGCTGTGCCAGACCAGAGTGTGGCCGCGTACGTCCTGGTCGTGGGCCTCGGCGAAGTCGACGATCCTGTCGGCCTCGGTCCAGTCGAACGCGCCCCGGGTGGGCTCGACGGAGCCCCACTTCATGGCGTTGCCGGGGGTGAGCCAGTTGAACTCCCGGCCCGCGATCTCACCGTAGGTGCCGGTGAGCTTGGAGCCGGTCACCGCGGTGCCGATCGCCTTGCCCTTGGCGGCGGCGAGGTCGCGCAGGGGCGGGTCGGCGGCGTGGGCGGCGGGGGCCGCGACGAGCAGGGCGGCGAGGGCGGCCACGCCGGTGAAGAGGGGAGCGAGACGTGAACGCACGGGGGATCTGGAGGTTCTCATTGTGGGTGCCTCCGAAAGTTTCGGTTGTGTAACCGATTGACTGCGGAGGAGTGTGGAGCGGGTTGTCTCACCCCGTCAATACATCAACTTCCGGCCACACCGGTCACCGACGGCGCTTGACCGCGCCGGACAGCCGTCCGCCGGTCCGGTCCGCGCCCGACCGCCGAGTCCGGTCCGCAGCCGTCCACCGGGTCCGGTCCGCAGCCGTCCACCGGGTCCGGTCCGCAGCCGACCGCCGCTCCGTCGTGGCTGGTCGCGCGGTTCCCCGCGCCCCTTCAGGGCACGGCTGACTTCGGGGCGGCCGACCTCCGGGCACCGCTGACTTCGGGGCACGCCGGCGTCAGAGGACCGCTGACGTCAGAGCGCGGCCGGCCTCAGGACCCGGCCGGCGCCAGGGCGCTGCCGGTGTCAGGGCCGGCCGGTGGCACCCCCGTACTGCTCCGCACCACCAGGCTCGTCGCCAGTTCCACCCGGGTCGCCGCCGAGGAGCCGTCCTGGCGGCCGAGGTCGAGGACGAGCCGGGCCGCCGCCTCGGCCATCTCCATCAGCGGCTGCCGCACGGTCGTCAGCGGCGGCCCCACCCAGCGGGCCACCGGCAGGTCGTCGAAGCCGACCACGCTCAGGTCCTCCGGGATGCGCAGGCCCAGTTCCCGGGCGGCCTCGTAGAGGCCGAGCGCCTGGAGGTCGTTGCCGGCGAAGACGGCCGTCGGGCGGTCGGGGCGGCGCAGCAGTTCCAGGCCCAGCCGGTAGCCGGTCTCGTGGTGGAAGTCGCCGGCCTTGAGCAGGCCCGGGTCGACCGGCAGCCCGGCGGTCTCCAGGGCGGCCCGGTAGCCGTCGACCCGGGCGCGGCTGCACATCATCCGCGATGGGCCGCTGATGGCGCCGATACGCCGGTGGCCGAGTTCGACCAGATGGCGGGTGGCGGCCAGACCTCCCTGCCAGTTGGTGGCGCCGATCGAGGGCACGTCGTCACCGGGGTCACCGGCCGGGTCCATCACCACGAACGGGATGGACCTGCTGGTCAGCAGCGCGCGCTGGGACTCGTCGAGCCCGGACAGCACGAGGACGACCCCGTGCGGGCGGCGCGCGGCGACCTGGTCGGCCCAGGTGCGGCCGGGGGTGAGCCGGCCCGCGCTCTCGGAGAGGACGACGCTCAGGCCCTCCTCCCGCGCGATGTTCTCGACCCCCCGGATGACCTCCATCGCCCAGGCGCTCTCCAGCTCGTGAAAGACCAGGTCGATGAGGGGGGACCGGCTCGCCTCGGCGCGCCGGCGGCGGTAGCCGTACGCGCGCAGCAGATCCTCGACGCGGGTGCGGGTCGCGGGCGCGACGTCCGCGCGGCCGTTGAGCACCTTCGAAACAGTCGGAGCCGAAACGCCGGCCTGGCGGGCGATCTCGGCGAGCGTCGCGGTCTGCGTGGACTGCGACGCACGCGCTCTTGTCTGGATTTCCTCGGGCTTCGCGGGCTTCATGAGCGGGATGGTATCCCTGCGCGACCTCTTGACGAACCCTTTCGACAGCCATACGTTCCCGGAACATTCGAAGTGCCATCCGAAACATTCGCACGTCCGAACATTCGCGAAGGGTGCTGTCATGGAGCAGAACAGAGGCCAGGTCACCGGCAACAGCGCGGGCGGCCGGCCATTCAGCAGGCGCTGGTTCCTCGGCGCCGGTTCAGCCTCGTTGCTCACCGCGGGACTCGGCACCGGCCTCACCGCCTGCGGCTCCGGCGGCGGAGCGAGCGGCGGGGACGGCAAGACGCTCACCGCGTTCGTGTACGGCGACGACGCGGTGAAGGTCCAGCAGGCGAGCGTCGACCGGTTCAACAAGTCGGCCGCGTCGAAGAAGGCCGGCGGCACCATCAAGCTGCAGAAGGTCCCCGGCTCCGACTACTCCCCCAAGCTCCGCACGGCGATGGGCTCGCCCAGCGCCCCGGACATCTTCTTCAACTGGGGCGGCGGCTCGATCAAGCCGTACGAGGACGCGGGCAAGCTCGTCGACCTCACCGACGTCATCGAGGGCGACCCGGTCCTCAAGGACGGCTTCCTGCCGTCGGTCCTCTCCGCGGGCGATCTCAAGGGCCGCCACTACGGCATCCCGATGCGCGGCATGCAACCGGTGATCCTCTTCTACAACAAGGCCGTCTTCGCCGAGCACAAGCTCCAGCCCCCCACCACCTGGGACCAGTTGCTCGACAACAACGCCAAGCTGAAGAAGGCGAAGATCACCCCCTTCGCCCTGGGCGGCTCCGACCTCTGGCCGGAGCTGATGTGGCTGGAGTACCTGGTCGACCGTATCGGCGGCCCCGAGGTCTTCAAGCGCATCCAGGACGGCGACGCCGAGGGCTGGGGCGACCCCACGGTCCTCAAGGCCGCCGAGCTGGTCAAGGAGCTCGTCGACGACGGCGCCTTCGGCTCCAAGTTCACCTCGGTGTCGTACGTCAACGGCGGTGCCCCCGCGGTCTTCGCGCGCGGCAAGGCCGCCATGCACCTGATGGGCTCCTGGGAGTACTCCACGCAGCTCGGCAAGTTCCCGGACTTCGCCAAGGCGGACCTGGGCTGGGCCCCCTTCCCGACCGTCGAGGGCGGCACGGGAGACGTCCGCAACGTCGTCGGCAACCCCACCAACTACTGGTCCGTCAACTCCCGTACGAAGAACAAGGACCTGGCGGTCGGCTTCCTGAAGGACTGCGCCTCGCAGGCGTACGCGCAGGCTCTGATCGACAACGGCGACGTCCCGACCACGTCGAACGCGGCCGACCTCCTCACCTCCGCGCCCAACCCCGAGTACGCGAAGTTCCAGTACGACATGGTGCAGAAGGCCCCGGCCTTCACGCTCTCCTGGGACCAGGCGCTCGGCGACGGACTCGGCACCAGGATGCACACGGAGATAGGCAAGCTGTTCGCGGGCAAGTCCTCGCCGAGCGAGTTCGTGACGGCGTGCAAGGGGCTGAAGTGACCGTCACGGTCGAGAAGGCCACCGGCGCGAGGAAACCGGCGCGCCCGGCACACCTCGCGAGCCGCGCCGGCCGTCCGCACGCCGCCTGGGCCCTGCCCGGCGTCCTCTTCTTCACGTTCTTCGCGGTCGTCCCGATGGCCCTGGCCCTGTACCTCTCCTTCACCAGCTGGGACGGCCTGGGCGACCCGCAGCCGGTCGGCCTCGACAACTGGCGAAAACTCCTCGACGACCCCCGTATGACGCAGTCCCTGTGGCTGACCGTCGTCCTGACGGTCGCCAGCTGGGTCTTCCAGACGGTCATCGCCCTGCTGCTCGGCGTCTGGGCGGCGGGCCGGCAACGCAACCGCGCGATCCTCTCGGCGGTCTTCTTCGTCCCGTTCCTGCTCTCCTCCACCGCCATCGCGATCCTCTTCTACGCCCTCCTCGACCCGAACTTCGGCATCGTCCAGGCGGACACCCTGGGCTCGCAGAGCGGCGCGTTCCTCGCGATCGTCTTCGTCGGCGGCTGGCAGTTCATCCCCTTCCACACCCTGATCTACCAGGGCGGGGCCCGCCAGATCCCCGACGTCCTCTACCAGGCCGCCGCCATCGACGGCGCCGGCCGCTACCGCCAGTTCTTCTCGATCACGCTTCCGCAGCTGCGCCACACGATCACCACGTCCACGGTCCTCATGGTCGTCGGCTCACTGACGTACTTCGAGACGGTCCTGATCCTCACCAAGGGCGGCCCCGGCACGGACACCGCGATCCTGCCTTATCTGATGTACGAGGCGGGCTTCAAGACCTACGACTTCGGCTACGCGAGCGCCATCGCGTCCTTCCTGGTCATCGCCGCGACCGGCCTCTCGCTGGTCCTGGTCCGGCTGACGGGCTTCGGCGGCATGCGCAGCACCCGCGAAGGGATGTGACGGCCGGAATGTCACACGACACGTTGGCACGCCCCACGAAGACCGACGAGCCCTCGCGCGAGCGCGTGACCGCCTCCCGCCGCCGACGCCACTGGACCAGGCGCGCCAACCCGGTGGCGGGCCTGGGCGCGTTCATCTGGCTGGCCATCGTCCTGATCCCCATCTACGCGATGCTGTCGGCCTCCCTCACGGGCGCCGACAAGGCCCTGACGGGCAACCCCCTCAAGCCCCCCGCGAACCCGACCCTCGACAACTACAACACCGTCCTCACCAGCGGCTTCGGCCACCTGCTGAGCAACACGGCGATCGTCGCGGTGTCGGTCGTGGGCATCGTCCTGACCCTGTCCATCCCCCTGGCGTACGTCACCGTCCGCACCCGCGACCGCTGGTCGAACGCGGCCTTCCGCCTGTTCCTCCTGGGTGTGGCGATCCCGGCGCAGGCGGTGGTCGTCCCGTTGTATTTGCTGATCGCGAAACTCGACCTCTACGACACCCTCCTGGCCGTCATCCTCCCGACGGCCGCCTTCGCGATGCCGGTCTCGGTCCTGGTCCTGGTGGGCACGCTCCGGGACGTCTCCGAAGACCTGTACGAGGCGATGGCCCTGGACGGCGCGTCCCCGCTCCGGATGCTCTTCCAGCTGACGATCCCGCTGGCCAAGGGGGGCATCAGCACGGTCGTCATCTTCTCGGCGCTCCAGGCCTGGAACGGGTTCCTCTTCCCGCTGATCTTCACCCAGTCCGACGAACCGCGCGTCCTCACCCTCGGACTCTTCAACTACGTCAGCCAGTTCGGCATCAACATCCCCGCCCTGCTCGCCTCGGTCGTCCTCTCCGGCATCCCGATCTTCGCCGTGTACCTGGTGGCGCGACGGGCGCTGGTGGGCGGGTTGATGGGGGTGGGAGGCAAGTGACACCCCATCGCATCGTTGCCACTGAAACTCACCAACCCATGACAGGAGTTTCATGACCACGGCCCCTTGGCGTGACCCCGCCCTGCCCGCAGCGGCCCGGGTCGACGACCTTCTCTCCCGGATGACCCTGGAGGAGAAGACCGCCCAGCTGTACGGCGTGTGGGTGAAGGCCGATTCGAACGGCGAGGACATCGCACCCGACGAGCAGGACATGACGGAGTCGTTCAACTTCGACGAGCTGATCACGCAGGGCCTCGGCCAGCTCACCCGCGCCTTCGGCACGGCGCCCCTGGACCCGGCGCTGGGCGCGGTGGCACTGGCCCGCGCCCAGCGCCGCATCATGGCCGCGAACCGTTTCGGTATCCCCGCCGTCGCCCACGAGGAGTGCCTCGCCGGCTTCACCGCCTGGCGCGCGACCGCCTACCCGGTCCCCCTGGCCTGGGGCGCGACCTTCGACCCCGCGCTCGTGGAGGAGATGGCCCGGCGGATCGGCGACGACCTGGCCTCCGTCGGTATCCACCAGGGGCTGTCCCCCGTCCTGGACGTGGTCCGCGACCCGCGCTGGGGGCGGGTCGAGGAGACGATCGGCGAGGACCCTTACCTCGTGGCCACGGTCGGCACGGCGTACGTCCGTGGCCTGGAGTCGGCCGGGATCGTCGCCACGCTGAAGCACTTCGCCGGGTACGCCGCGTCCGTCGGCGCCCGCAACCACGCGCCCGTACGGGCCGGGGTACGGGAGTTCGCGGACGTGACCCTGCCCCCGTTCGAGATGGCGGTGCGCGAGGGCGGCGCGCGCTCGGTGATGGCGGCGTACACGGAGACGGACGGCATCCCGGTCTCGGCGGACCCACATCTGTTGACCGAACTCCTGCGCGACGACTGGGGCTTCACCGGCACGGTCGTCTCCGACTACTTCGGCATCGGCTTCCTGGAGACGAACCACCGTGTGGCGGGCAGCCGCGCGGAGGCCGCGCACGCGGCTCTGGCGGCGGGCCTCGACGTGGAACTGCCGACCCTGCGCTGCTATGGCAAGCCCCTCGTGGAGGCGGTACGGGCGGGTGGGATCCCGGAGTCCCTGGTGGACCGGGCCGCCCGCCGGGTCCTGCTCCAGAAGTGCGAGCTGGGCATGCTCGACGAGAACTGGGCCCCGGAACCGGCCGCCGACCGCGTCTTGCTGGACTCGACGGCGAACCGCGCCCTGGCCCGCCGCCTGGCCGAGGAGTCGGTCGTCCTGCTGGACAACCCCGACGCCGTACTGCCGTTGGCCCCGGACGTCAGGATCGCGGTGGTGGGCCCCCGCGCCGACGACCCGCTCGCCATGCTCGGCTGCTACTCCTTCCCCTCCCACGTCCTCCCGGCCCACCCCGGCACGCCGCTGGGCATCGAGATCCCGACCGTCCTCCAGTCCCTGCGCACCGAACTCCCCGACGCGAAGATCACGTACGCGGCGGGGAGCGACGTGGACGGTGCGGACACGGGAGGGTTCCCGGAAGCGGTCGCGCGAGCCTCCGAGGCCGACGTCTGCGTGGCGGTGCTCGGCGACCGGGCGGGCCTCTTCGGCCGTGGCACCTCGGGTGAGGGCTGCGACGCGGAGGATCTGCGCCTGCCCGGGGTCCAGGCGGAGCTGCTGGACGCGTTGATCTCCACAGGTACGCCGGTGGTGGCGCTCCTGCTCACCGGGCGCCCGTACGCGCTGGGCCGCTGGCACGGGCAACTGGCGGGCGTGGTGCAGGCGTTCTTCCCCGGGGAGGAGGGCGGCCCGGCGGTGGCGGGAGTGCTGTCGGGCCGCGTCTCCCCGTCCGGCCGCCTCCCGGTGAGCGTCCCGCACCGGCCCGGTGGCCAGCCGTGGACGTACCTCCAGCCGCCGCTGGGTCTCCTGGGCGGCGCGAGCAACATCGACCCCACCCCGCTGTATCCCTTCGGGCACGGCGGCTCGTACACCACGTTCGCGTGGACGGACTTCGGGGACGGGGACGAGGGCGCCGAGCTGTCGACGGACGGGGACGGCACGTACGACGTCTCGCTGACCGTCCGCAACACGGGGGAGCGGGCGGGTGCGGAGGTCGTCCAGCTGTACCTGCACGACCCGGTGGCCTCGGTGACCCGCCCGGACGTACGCCTGATCGCCTACCGGCGCGTGGAGCTGGAGCCGGGTGAGGCGCGGCGGGTGACCTTCCGCTTCCACCCGGACGTGTCGTCCTTCACGGACCGTACGGGGCGGCGGGTGGTCGAACCGGGGGCCCTGGAACTGCGGTTGGCCGCGTCGAGCGTGGATGTGCGCCACCGGGTGCGGCTGACACTCGCGGGCCCGGTCCGCGAGGTCGGCCCGGACCGCCGGTTGCACTGCGAGACGGAGGTCCGGGCCGTGGAGAGCTGACGGCCGTCAGTCCGCCTGGGCCGCCGCGTGCGCGACGCACACGGCGGCCCGGGCGGAGGGGCCGGAGGCCGAGGCGGGGGCAGTGGTGTCGCTCCACCGAACAGCCACGCACTCCCCCTCGGTTCGCGCCGCGGCACCCTTACCTCACGCTCACGGAGAGGGGCTATAACAGCCCCATGAGCGACGGCATCGAGCGGGATTACCGCAGACGGCGGGGAATTCCGCCCGGGTTCCTCACCACGCTGCTCGCGGCGGGGCTGGTCTCCGCCGGCGCGCTGCACGCGATGGCGACGCTCGGGCCGTCGGGCTGGGACGTGCTGGCCGTGGTGGCGTGGCTGGCCGTCGCCGGCCGGGTGGTGCTGGAGCAGTGGCGGGCGCGTACGTCCGTCACGGCCGACGGGGTCACCGTACGCGGGGTGATACGCACCCGCAGTTGGGCCTGGTCCGACATTACGGCATCCGGGTCGAGGACAACAAGGGCAGCACCCCTCGCTGGTCGGGGTATCTCTACTCCACCGAGGGTCGCCGGATCCGCCTCCCGCACCTCGACGAGTACCGGTTGACCGACCCGATCGCCGAGGTCGCCGACCTGTGCGCCACAGCCCTGCGGCTCGGGCTCACGTCCCTGGAGACGCGACCGGAGGTGGAGGAGCGCATCGCCCGGGGAACGCGACGGCGCAAGGCAGCGCGACGGGCGGGCATCGCGAGCCTGGTCGTCGCGGCCGCCATGTTCGCCCTCACCACCGTGCTGGTCTTCACCGACCGGCCGACGCACACGCTCCTGCTCCTAGGGGGCGTCCCGCTGCTCTGCCTTGCCGTCTTCTTCCTCGCCCTGGACCGCGTCGGCGAACGTCAGAACCGACGCCTCACCCACCCAGCGACTCGAACCTCCACCGGTGCACCGCCCGACTGACCAACTCCGCGCCGGGCTCCGGCAGTTCGGGTAGATCGGCGTCGTACTCCGCGTCCCACCACGTGATGACCAGCACCCGGTCCTGCGGCGCCCTGAGCGTCTCGCGCCGCAGCGGCCGTACGGGAAGCTCCTGGGCCCGCGCCCAGGCGAGGAGCTCCTCCCCCCGCCCGGACACCGCCCGTGCCTCCCACATCAACGCGACGGTCGTCACGAGTACAGGTTGTCCTTCGCGACCTCGTGCACGTGATCGTGATCGTGCGTATGCCCGTGCCCGGCGGCGCGCCCCGGCACATGCGGATCCGTCACCGGCAACGACGAGTCCGCGGACAGGTCCCAGTCCGAGGCGGCGCGCCCCCGCGCCACCATCTCCGCGCCCAGCGCGGCCACCATCGCCCCGTTGTCCGTGCACAACTTGGGCCGGGGCACCCGGAGTCTGATCCCCGCCGCCTCGCACCGCTCCTGGGCGAGCACCCGCAGCCGGGAGTTGGCGGCGACGCCGCCACCGATCATCAGATGATCCACCCCCTGATCACGGCAGGCCCGCACGGCCTTGCGCGTCAGCACATCCACCACGGCCTCCTGGAAGGACGCGGCGACATCCCGCACCGGCACGTCCTCGCCCGCCGCGCGCCTGGCCTCGATCCAGCGGGCCACGGCGGTCTTCAGACCGGAGAAGGAGAAGTCGTAGACGGGGTCGCGGGGCCCGGTGAGCCCGCGCGGGAACGCGATCGCGGTCGGGTCGCCCTCCTTCGCGTACCGGTCGATGACCGGCCCGCCCGGGAACCCGAGGTTCAGCACCCGCGCGATCTTGTCGAAGGCCTCGCCCGCCGCGTCGTCGATCGTCGCGCCCATCGGCCGTACGTCCGACGTGATGTCCGTGGACAGCAGCAACGACGAGTGCCCGCCCGACACCAGCAGCGCCATTGTCGGCTCGGGCAGCGCCCCGTGCTCCAGCTGGTCGACGCAGATGTGGGAGGCGAGGTGGTTGACGCCGTACAGCGGCTTGCCGAGCGCGTACGCGTACGCCTTCGCGGCCGAGACGCCCACCAGCAGCGCACCCGCGAGCCCCGGCCCGGCGGTGACGGCGATGCCGTCGAGGTCCTTCGCGCTCACCCCCGCTTCCTTCAGCGCGCGTTCGATCGTGGGGACCATCGCCTCCAGGTGCGCGCGGGAGGCGACCTCGGGCACCACACCGCCGAAGCGGGCGTGCTCGTCGACGCTCGACGCGATCGCGTCGGCCAGCAGTGTCGTGCCGCGCACGACGCCGACACCGGTCTCGTCGCAGGAGGTCTCGATCCCCAGGACCAGCGGTTCGTCAGCCATTGACCTAGCCATTGATCTCGGTTCCTTGTACGGATGCGGAAGGGTCGTTGAGGCGCATGACAAGGGCGTCCACGTTCCCCGGCTGGTAGTAGCCGCGGCGGAAGCCGATCGCCTCGAAGCCGAAGCGTTCGTAGAGCTTCTGGGCGCGGACGTTGTCGACCCTGCATTCGAGCATCACCTGGGCGCACTCGAAGGTGGTGGCTGTCCGCAGCAGCTCGGTGAGGATCAGCGCGCCGAGGCCGGTGCCCCAGTGTTCCCGGGCGACGGCGATGGTCTGGACGTCGGCGACGTCGCCGGCGGAGGCGAGGCCCCCGTAGCCGATGATCCGCCTGCCGCCGCCGTCACCGTCACCGTCACCTCCGGCATCCTCGGCCACGTAGTACCGCCGGGTCGCCTGGGGTCCGCGCGCGTGGGCGAGGTCCGACCAGAACATGCCACGGGACCAGGCGTCCTCGGGGAAGAGGTTCTTCTCCAGCTCCAGGACGGGCTCGATGTCCCACCAGCGCATCTCGCGCAGCACCGGGGTCGTCACTTGGGGGTGACCACCTTGTAGTTCTTGGGCACCTGGGCGTCGGGCCGGCGCAGATACAGCGGCCGGGGCGCCTCCAGCTCCCCGCCCGCCGCGAGCCGTTCGGCGGCCAGCGCCGCGAGGGCGGCCGCGGAGACGTGCTCGGGCGCTCGGGCGTCCGGGAAGGTGTCGGGATAGAGGACCGCCCCGGCCCCCACGGCGGGCAGTCCGGCCACCGCGTCGGCGATCTCGGCGGGCCGGTCGACGGCCGGATCGGTGACTCTCGTCCGGGCGTCCTCGTACCGCGCCCAGTACACCTCCTTGCGCCGGGCGTCGGTCGCCACCACGAACGGTCCCTCTACCGTCCCCTCGGCCCCGGCCGCGTACGCGAGCCCGTCGAGGGTGCATACGCCGTGGACGGGGACCCCGAGGGCGAGGCCGAAGGTGTCGGCGGTCATGAGGCCGACGCGCAGCCCGGTGTACGGGCCGGGGCCGATGCCCACGACGATGCCGGTGACGGCGTCGAGGCGGGTGCCCGCCTCGGCGAGGACCCGGTCGACGGCGGGCAGCAGCAGTTCCCCGTGGCGACGCGCGTCCACCTGACTCGACGCGGCGACGACGTCCGTCCCGTCGTGCAGCGCGACGGTGACGGCGGGGGTGGCGGTATCCAGAGCGAGCAAGAGCACGCAAACAGCCTACGGCGCTTCGGGCCGGGCCACGGCCGACCTGGTACACGTCCCCTCTGCTGCTACCGTCACAGCACAGACGTACTTCAAAGGCGTACGTGGGTGCGAGAGGTGGACTCAGAAGGTGGCCAGTAGCAGCTCGGTATTCGTGGCCGGGCTCACCGCGGCGGCCATCGCCGCAGTCGGTTTCCTCACCTATCAGGCGTCGGCGCACGTGCCCGACGACCTCGGGAAACCGTCCCCCTCCAAGTCCTCGGCGCTCCCGAAGTCCAAGGCCCCCGCCGACCGGGGGAAGGACACCGGCGAGGTCCTCCCCGACGACTCCGGCGCCGGCGAACGCGTCGTCTACTCCCTCGACGACGACCGCGTCTGGCTGGTCGGCGCGAACGAGAAGGTCACCCGCACCTTCGAGGTCACCCCCAGCACGGTCGACCCCACCCCCGCCGTCTACACGGTCACGTCCCGCTCCGCCGCCGTCACCGGCTCCGACGGCACCCCCATCGAGAACGTCGTCCGCTTCGCCACGGTCGACGGCGTCTCCATCGGCTTCAGCGCGGCGGTGGACGGCTCCACCCCCGAGCCCGACCCCACCACCAAGACGGGCGGCATCCGAGAGGCCCGCAAGGACGGCAAGGCGATGTGGGAGTTCGCGGGCATCGGCACGAAGATCGTCGTGGTCGAGTAGAAGACGCCACCTTTTCAGCCGCTGGGCAGACCCCTGGCCCTTCAGGGGCGCGGGCAACTGCGCGACCAGCCCCCACGCACCCGCGGCCGCGACACGACCCGAGACACCCCTCCGGTGGCGCTACGCAGCCCTGGGGCACCGTTCGGACACAGCCCGCCGCCTCTCCACCTTCACCGGCGGAGCCACGGGCGGAGCCGGGGGCGTAGAGATCACCTTCGCCGCCGCACCCGCAGCCAGAAGGTCCCGCATCGACACCCCGCCCGCCCCGGACGGCTTACGCTCCGCTGTCGACATGGACGCCTCCTGGTGCCACCGGCGAACCAAGTTAGGTAGACCTAACCAAGGACTGGTTACCATGTGACCACGCCGAGGACGACCGACGCAACATCTTGCCGACGCCTTGTCGGAACAGCCGGGCCACGGACGACCCGGCGTTACGCGGACAGCACACCCGGCTCCACGGATGCCCACCGTTCGCCCAGCCCGGTGACCGTCACATGCCGCACCTCGTCCGTGGTGTCGCCGACGGCCCGGTGGATGACCACATGCAGCCGGTCGTCCGTCAGCTCCTCGACCTTCCCCTCGCCCCACTCCACGACGATCACCGAATCCGGCAGCGAGACATCGAGATCGAGATCCTCCATCTCGTCCAGCCCGCCGCCCAGGCGATACGCGTCGACATGGACGAGCGGCGGCCCCTCCACCAGCGAGGGATGCACCCGGGCGATGACGAAGGTCGGCGAGGTGACCGCACCCCGCACCCCCAGCCCCTCCCCGAGCCCCCGGGTCAGGGTCGTCTTCCCGGCGCCCAACTCCCCGTTGAGCATCACGAGATCGCCCGCACGCACGAGCTTGGCCAGGCGACGGCCCAGCTCCAGCATCTGGTCGGGGGAATTTACGGTGATCCGCAGAGACGGCCCGGACTCACCCGGGACGTGCGGTGCTGCTGGCGCTTCCATAACCACTTACGGTAGCCCCCGCCGGAACGGCCCCCGCGCGGGTGAGGAGGTCGGCGAGCCGGTCGGTCACGACCTCGGGGTGCTCCAGCATCACCAGATGCCCCGCGTCCGGTACGAGCACCAGCTCCGCGTCCGGCAGCAGATCGGCGATGGCCTCACTGTGCTCGCTCGGCGTGACGAGGTCCTTGACCCCGGCCAGCACGAGCACCGGCAGTTCGGCGAAGGTCGGCAGCGCCTCGGTCTTGTCGTGCTCGGTGAACGCCGGATAGAACTCGGCGACGACGTCGATCGGCGTGCCCTCGATCATCCGCTCGGCGAACCGCGCGACCGCCGGGTCGACGTCCCGCGACGCGAACGAGTAACGCTTGATGATCCCGGCGAACAGGTCGGCGGTCGCCCGCCGCCCCCGCTCCACCAGCGCGGCCTGCTGCCCCAGCGCCTTCAGCACACCCGGCAGCACCCGCCGCACCGCGTTGACGCCGGCGACCGGCAGCCCGAAGTTGACCTCGCCGAGCCGCCCCGACGACGTACCGACCAGCGCGACGGCGACGACCCGCTCGCGGATCAGCTCCGGGTCGTGCGCGGCCAGCGCCATGACGGTCATGCCGCCCATGGAGTGCCCGACGAGCACGATGGGCCCCTCGGGCACCGCCGCGTCGATGACGGCCCTCAGGTCGCGCCCGAGCTGGTCGATGGTGACCGGCAGCCCGTCCTGCACCTGGGCCGTGCCCCGGCCCGATCGGCCGTGGCTGCGCTGGTCCCAGTGCACGGTCCGTACGACACCGCGCAGCGCGGCCCGCTGGAAGTGCCAGGAGTCCTGGTTGAGGCAGTAGCCGTGGCTGAAGACGACGGTGACGGGGGCGGGCGCCTTGCGGCCGAAGAGCCGGCGTCTGCGGGGCGAGAGCCCGGCCTCCGGCTCGACGTCGTCGACCTCGTAGTACAGCTCGGTACCGTCGTCGGCGTACGCCTTGCCGGGGGTGCCGCGCAGCGCTCCGTACGGGCCGGTGGAGTCGAGCGCGAGCTGGGCCTTCCTGCGCATGCCGCGTCCGACGGTGAGCCGCTCTATGGCGACGCCGGCCGCAGCGCCCGCCGCGACCACGCCTATCGCCGCCCCCGCGACACCGGCTCTGCGCCAGATCCCGTCGCCGGACGCGGCCGTGGCGGCGGCCGCGTTCGCGACGGCCTCCAGGGCCTCCGCGCTGCTCTCGCTCACGTCCCGCTCCTCTTCGCCGACGGCCGATCCCGCTATCGGTCCCGCTACCGCTGGCGCTCCGTACATCCGTACGGAGTCACCAGTCCTGTTCGTCTTTCACTTACTCGTGTTCGGGCACCTATCGCTCATGCCCCCACGTACACGTGCCCCGGATCACACCCGTGGCCACCCACCCGTGCCGCACACCGGCGGTCGCACACCCGTGGTCACATCCTCATGGGCCGCGCTCACGGCCGCACGCGCCCGCTCACTCACCCGTGTTGACGTAGACGCGCGGAACACGGGTTCCGATGCGCGTCACGATCTCGTACGCGATGGTCCCGGCCGCCTTCGCCCAGTCCTCGGCGGTCGGCTCGCCCCGGTCGCCGGCCCCGAACAGCACGACCTCGTCCCCGGCGGCGGGTTCGTCCCCGCCGAGGTCGACGACGAACTGGTCCATGGCGACCCGGCCCGCGACGGTCCGCCACTTGCCGCCCACCAGCACGGGCCCGGTTCCGGAGGCGTGCCGGGGGATGCCGTCCGCGTAGCCGACGGGGACCAGGCCGAGGGTCGTGGCGCCGGGCGTGACGTAGTGGTGCCCGTAGCTGACACCGTGCCCCCCTGAGACGTGTTTGACCAGCGCGAGCGAGGCGCTGAGCCGCATCACGGGCCGCAGCCCGAGATCGGCGGAACTGCCCAGCTCCGGGCTGGGCGAGATGCCGTAGACCGCGATTCCCGTGCGTACGAGATCGAAGTGGGCGTCCGGGCGGGTGAGTGTGGCGGGCGAGTTGGCGATGTGCCGTACCTCGGGGCGCACGCCCTGACCCTCGGCGTAGGCGACCATGTCGCGGAAGCGGGTGAGCTGGGCCTCGATGGACGGGTGCCCCGGCTCGTCGGCGCACGCGAGGTGCGACCAGAGTCCGGTGACCGTCACGAACCCCTCGGCCTGAGCCCGCAGCGCCTCGGCGACGAGCTCCGGCCAGTCGTCGGGCTGGCAGCCGTTCCGGCCGAGCCCGGTGTCGGCCTTGAGCTGCACACGCGCGCGCAGGCCCACCTCACGGGCGGCGTCGGTGACCTCCCGCAGCGCCCACATCCCGCTGACCGCGACGTCCAGGTCGGCCTCGACCGCCTCGCGCCAGGGCCCGCCCGGCGCCCACAGCCAGCACATCAGCCGTCCCGACAGCCCCGCCGCACGCAGCGCCAGCGCCTCCTCGGGCGTGGCCGTCCCCAACCAGGTCGCCCCGGCCTCGACCGCCGCCCGCGCACACCGCACCGCCCCATGGCCGTACGCGTCCGACTTGACCACGGCCATCAGCGCGGCGCCCGGCGCCAGCGCGCGCAACGTCCGCACATTGGCCCGCAGGGCATCCAGATCGATCTCGGCACGGGCCCGCAGGGGCGCGCTCCGCAGAGGTGCTGTCTCACTCATGTCAGCCCCAGTGTCTCAGAGCCCACGGACGCGTCATCGAACGGGCGCAGCCCGGTCGTCAGGGGCACGGGGCGCATCGCTCCGCGGCTGCGCCGCGCGGGCGCGACACGCCAGGACGGACGCGCAACCCGCAACGCACAGGACCCCGCACCCCGCACCCGCCTCACTTCCCGGGCCGCTTCCCCCACACGAAAACCCGGTCCTCGGTCTTCAGAACCCCCCACAACGCCCGCGCGTCCGCCAGCCGCAGGTTCACGCACCCCATGGACCCGATCTCCGTGTAGAGGGACCCGTACACCGCGTGAAACGCCTGCCCCCCACTGAAGAACTGGCTGTACGGCATAGGTGTGTTGTACAGCGTCGACCAGTGGTTCTTGTGTTTCCAGTACACCTTGTGCCACCCCGCCCGCGTCGGGTACCGCTTGCGCCCACTGCGCATCGGCACCGGCCCGAACACCACCTTCTTCCCCTTCTGCACCCAGGTCAGCTGCCGCGACAGATCCACACACGCCACCCGGTACGTCCGCACCGGACACTTCCCGGCCGCGTTGGGGTTCTTCCGCGCGGACAGCAACTGCATCCGCGCCCAGGTCACCGGCCCCGCGAAGCCGATCGCCGGCTTGATGCGCTGTCCGATCTGGAAAGCCCGGATCGCGAGGCAGTCGGCCCGCGACTGCTTCCCGTCCACCTTCCGCCTCAGATACCGCTCGACCTGCCGCTGGTACGGCCCCGTCAGCTTCGTACAGGTGACCTTGGCCCCGGCGAACGCCTCGGCCTCGCCGAGCGGCACGTACTCGATGAGGTCGTACGTCCCTGCCGCCGCGCTCCTCGGTTCCAGCGCCTCCTCCGACGCGCCGGGCGCGTACACCCGGGGCGGCAGCACCTGGTCGGGCGTGTCGATCTGCCACGGCTGGTGCGGGCCGGGCGGCACGCCGGGGACGAGGGTGCGG
>NZ_LRTR01000208.1 GCF_001550375.1 Streptomyces europaeiscabiei
GGGCGCGTGCGGCGTGAGGGCGGCCGCGGCGGCGTCGACGGGGAGGGCGGCCACCAGGGCGAGGGACACGGCGACGGCACGGAACGTCATTCGTCTGCTCGTCATGTGATCAGCGATACGTGCCGCACGCGCGCGGGCGAGGGCGCCGCGCGTACGGTCACCCGATATCCGCGTGGGAAGTCACCCGATATGAGGGCTCACCGGACACCACCGGCGTCACGTACAGTCACCTACGGCACACAGCAGGTCGCGAACGGTAAGACACAGGGGTTGATATGTGCGGAATCGTGGGATACATCGGCTCGCAGTCCGCGCTCGACGTGGTCCTGGCCGGACTGAAGCGGCTGGAGTACCGGGGGTACGACTCCGCGGGCGTGGCGGTACTGGCCGACGGGGGCGTGGCCGCCGCGAAGAAGGCCGGGAAGCTGGTCAACCTGGAGAAGGAGCTGGTCGGCCACCCGCTGCCGGCCGGTTCGACCGGCGTCGGCCACACCCGCTGGGCCACCCACGGCGGCCCCACGGACGCCAACGCCCACCCGCACCTCGACAACGCGGGCCGGGTCGCCGTCGTCCACAACGGCATCATCGAGAACTTCGCCGCGCTGCGCGCCGAACTGGCCGGACGGGGCCACGACCTGGTCTCCGAGACGGACACCGAGGTCGTCGCCCACCTGCTCGCCGAGGAGTTCTCCTCCTGCGAGGACCTCGCGGAGGCGATGCGGCTGGTGTGCCGACGGCTGGAGGGAGCGTTCACCCTGGTCGCGGTGCACGCGGACGCGCCGGACGTGGTCGTGGGCGCGCGCCGGAACTCACCCCTGGTGGTCGGTGTCGGCGAGGGCGAGGCCTTCCTCGCCTCGGACGTGGCCGCGTTCATCACCCACACCCGCTCGGCGATCGAACTGGGCCAGGACCAGGTGGTCGAACTGCGCCGCGACGGCGTCACGGTGACGACGTTCGACGGCCGCCCCGCCGAGGTCCGCTCCTACCACGTCGACTGGGACGCGTCGGCGGCGGAGAAGGACGGCTACGACTACTTCATGCTCAAGGAGATCGCCGAGCAGCCCAAGGCGGTCGCGGACACGCTCCTCGGCCGTATCGACGCGGCGGGCTCACTGTCCCTGGACGAGGTCCGGATCCCCGACAAGGAACTGCGCGAGCTGGACAAGGTGGTCATCGTCGCGTGCGGTACGGCGTTCCACGCGGGCATGATCGCCAAGTACGCCATCGAGCACTGGACCCGTATCCCGTGCGAGGTGGAGCTGGCGAGCGAGTTCCGCTACCGGGACCCGATCCTCGGCCCGCACACCCTGGTCATCGCCATCTCCCAGTCCGGCGAGACCATGGACACGCTGATGGCCCTGCGTCACGCCCGTGAACAGGGCGCCCGCGCCCTCGCCATCTGCAACACCAACGGTTCGACGATCCCCCGCGAGTCCGACGCGGTCCTTTACACCCACGCGGGCCCGGAGGTGGCGGTCGCCTCCACGAAGGCGTTCCTGACGCAGTTGGTGGCCTGCTATCTCGTGGCCCTGTATCTCGGCCAGGTACGCGGCACCAAGTGGGCCGACGAGATCCGGGCGGTGGTCCGCGACCTCTCCCGCATCTCCCGCGAGGTGGAACGGGTCCTCGAAACGATGGAGCCGGTACGGGAGTTGGCGCGCACCCTCGCCGACAAGAACACGGTGCTTTTCCTGGGCCGCCACGTGGGCTATCCGGTGGCCCTGGAAGGCGCCCTGAAGCTCAAGGAGTTGGCCTACATGCACGCGGAGGGCTTCGCGGCGGGCGAGCTGAAGCACGGTCCGATCGCCCTGATCGAGGAGGACCTCCCGGTGGTCGTCGTGGTCCCCTCCCCGGCGGGCCGCTCCCTCCTCCACGACAAGATCGTCTCCAACATCCAGGAGATCCGCGCGCGCGGTGCCCGCACGATCGTCATCGCGGAGGAGGGCGACGAGGCGGTCGTCCCGTACGCCGACCACCTGATCCGTATCCCCGCCACCCCCACCCTGCTCCAGCCGCTCGTCGCCACGGTCCCCCTCCAGGTCTTCGCCTGCGAACTGGCGACGGCGAGGGGGAACGAGGTGGACCAGCCGCGGAACCTGGCGAAGTCGGTGACGGTGGAGTGAGCGAAGGCGGTGACGGTGGAGTGAGCGGAGGCGGGGCGGCCTCGGGCTGAGGCTAGGGTGCGGATCATGCCCATCATCGGAGTCGGCATCGACGTCGCCGAGATCGACCGTTTCCGCGCCGCGCTGGAACGCACACCCAGCATGGCCGATCGCCTCTTCCTCCCCGGCGAACTCACGCTCCCCAGCGGGGAACGCCGGGGCATCGCCTCCCTCGCGGCCCGCTTCGCCGCGAAGGAGGCCCTCGCCAAGGCCCTGGGCGCCCCCAGCGGCCTCCGCTGGACCGACGCCGAGGTCTACGTCGAACCCTCCGGCCAACCCCGCGTCCGAGTAACCGGCACGGTCGCGTCCCGCGCGTCCGAGCTGGGCGTCAAGTCCTGGCACATCTCCCTGAGCCACGACGCGGGGGTGGCATCGGCGGTGGTGATCGCGGAGGGGTGAGGGGCGGGGGGCCCGATAGCCCCCCCCCCCCCCC
>NZ_LRTR01000209.1 GCF_001550375.1 Streptomyces europaeiscabiei
CCCCCCCAACTGCGGGCAATCGTGCCGCTGGGGCGGCACGGGTGGGCGCAGCGGCACCTCGTAACCGCCGAGCCGCGAAAACCCACCCCCCGCCCAGCCACAGCGGAGGGCACCCACCACCCCCGCCCAGCCACAGCCACGCGCACCCAGCTGCACCAGGCCCCCCACACAAGGCAGACTCGTCCCCATGCGCTCAGCCCACCGCGTAGAAACCGTCCGCACAGCCGAACGCACCCTCATGGCACGACTCCCCGACGGCGCCCTGATGCAACGCGCGGCCGCGGGCCTGGCCGCGGCCTGCGCCGACGCCCTCCCCCGCCGCGTCTACGGCAGCCGCGTGGTCCTCCTCACCGGCAGCGGGGACAACGGCGGCGACACCCTCTACGCCGGCGCCCGCCTGGCGAAGCGCGGCGCGGGAGTCACCGCCGTCCTCCTGACCCCGGACCGCACCCACCCCGCCGCTCTCAAGTCCCTCCTCCGAGCGGGCGGCACCACGGCCACCCCCGCCGCCGCCGCCGCCCTCATCCACCACGCCGACCTCGTCCTGGACGGCATCGTCGGCATCGGCGGCAAGGGCGGACTCCGCCCCGAAGCCGCCCTCCTCGCCGCCCTCGTGTCCGCCTCCCCCGCCACGGTCATCGCCGTGGACCTCCCGAGCGGCGTCGAACCGGACACCGGCGAGGTGCACGGCGCAGCCGTCCGCGCCGACCTCACCGTCACCTTCGGCACCCACAAACCGGGCCTCCTCATCGACCCGGCCCGCGCGTACGCCGGCTCGGTCCGCCTGATCGACATCGGCCTGGCGAGTACCCTCCCGGCCACCCCCGCCCTGGAGTCCCTCCAGCACGCCGACGTGGCCGCCCTGCTCCCCCACCCGTCCCGGGAGAGCGACAAGTACCGCCGAGGAGTCGTGGGCATCGCGGCGGGCTCGACCCGCTACCCGGGCGCGGCGGTCCTCGCGGTCGCGGGCGCCCTGCGCGGCGGAGCGGGCGCGGTCCGCTATGTCGGCGCGGCCACCGACGCGGTCCTCGCCCGCTTCCCGGAGACCCTGGTCTCGGACACGGGCCCGAAGAAGGCGGGAAGGGTCCAGGCCTGGGTCGCCGGTCCCGGAGCGGGCGACGACCCGGCCCCCGTCGCCGAGGCCCTCTCCACCGACGTCCCCGTCCTCCTCGACGCCGACGGCCTGCGCCTCGCCGACCGCGAGACGGTGCGCACCCGCACGGCCCCGACCCTGCTGACCCCGCACGCGGGCGAGGCCGCCGCCCTCCTCGGCGTCTCCCGGGAGGAGGTCGAGGCCTCCCGTCTCACCGCCGTCCGCGACCTGGCCCGCGCCTTCGACGCGACGGTCCTTCTCAAGGGCTCGACCACACTGATCGCCGCCCCGGACCCCGACACCCCGGTCCGCGTCAACGCCACCGGCACCCCCTGGCTGGCCACCGCCGGCAGCGGCGACGTCCTCTCGGGTCTGGCGGGCTCGCTCCTGGCGGCCGGCCTCTCCCCCCTGGACGCGGCGAGCGTGGCGGCGTACGTGCACGGTCTGGCGGGCCGCTACGCCGCCGACGGCGCCCCGGCGGGCGCCCACGACGTGGCGGAGGCGATCCCGGCGGCCTGGCGGGACATCACGGCCTGACGCTCACCCCGCCCTCGCCCCTCAACGCCCCTCCTCGATACGGTCGATCGCCTCCCGCACCATCCCGAGGTACTCGACCTCCTCGCACCGGGGCTTGCTCCCCATCCGGTACAGGTCCATCGCGTCGGAGAGGCACTCGCCCAGGTCCTCATCCGGCAGATCCATCGAGAGCTCGCTGCACACCCGCCCGGCGAGCTCCGCCTCACCGCGCGTAGACCCCCTCCGGACAGCGCCCCGTAACCGTGAACGCACGTCGAAAGTCATCCAGATCCCCCAATTCCCCCTGGCCGACCGGGAGGCGGCTCCCTCCCGACCGCCCGGACGCTAGTCCTCCCCCCACCCCAGGTCCACACCTTCGTCACAATTCACCCACAGTGAAGGGCATATCCCCTAATGTGCCCCCGGCGTGACGGACCCCACCCGCCGCCCCGTTCAAACTCCGTTAACAATGGACTGTGATCTCACCGGTCTCCTCGTTGCCGCGGAGCGCCCACCGGCCCAGGCCGGAGGCGACTCCCTACGTCGACCTCACCCGTGCCGAGTGGAGCGCGCTGCGCGAAAAAACGCCGCTCCCGCTGAACGCCGAGGAGGTCGAGAAGCTGCGCGGCCTGGGCGATGTCATCGACCTCGACGAGGTACGGGACATCTATCTGCCGCTGTCCCGGCTCCTCAACCTGTACATCGGTGCCACCGACGGCCTGCGCGGCGCCCTGAACACGTTCCTGGGCGAGCAGGGCTCCCAGTCCGGCACCCCGTTCGTCATAGGCGTCGCCGGCTCCGTGGCCGTCGGCAAGTCGACCGTCGCCCGTCTCCTCCAGGCCCTCCTCGCCCGCTGGCCCGAACACCCGCGCGTGGAGCTGGTCACCACCGACGGCTTCCTTCTGCCCATGAAGGACCTCCAGGAACGCGGCCTGGTCTCCCGCAAGGGCTTCCCCGAGTCGTACGACCGCCGGGCCCTGACCCGTTTCGTCGCCGACATCAAGGCCGGCAAGGACGAGGTGACGGCCCCCGTCTACTCCCACCTCATCTACGACATCGTTCCCGATCAGCGGCTCACGGTCCGCCGTCCCGACATCCTCATCGTCGAGGGCCTCAACGTCCTCCAGCCCGCCCTTCCCGGCAGCGACGGCCGCACGCGCGTCGGTCTCGCCGACTACTTCGACTTCAGCGTGTACGTCGACGCCGGCGCCGACGACATCGAGCGCTGGTACCTCAACCGCTTCAAGAAGCTCCGCCAGACCGCCTTCCAGAAGCCCGACTCGTACTTCCGCAAGTACACCCAGGTCTCCGAGGACGACGCCGTCGACTACGCCCGCACCCTCTGGCGCACCATCAACAAGCCCAACCTGGTCGAGAACATCGCCCCCACCCGGGGCCGCGCCACCCTCATCATCCGCAAGGGCCCCGACCACAAGGTGCGCCGCCTCAGCCTGCGCAAACTGTGAAGCCGTGGGCAGCGCGCTGCCCACGGCCGTCACCACGGCCTGTTAGAAAGGGCGCATGCTGCATCTGCGCCTGATCACCCCGTCCGACAGGACCGACGAGGTGGTGCGCCTGATCGAGAACACGGTCGGGACCGCCCACCTCGTCGTCGTACCGGGCGCCGCCCGCAACCCCGCCGGAGACGTCGTGATGTGCGACGCGGCCCGTGAGGCGGGCGACGAACTGATCGGCGCGCTCAGGGCGTTGGACCTCGACAGGACCGGCTCCATCGCCGTGGAGAACATCGACCTGTCGCTCTCCGAGCGCGCCGACAGGGCGGAGAACGACGCGCCGGGCGAGGGCGCGGACGCGGTCCTGTGGGAGCACCTGACGGACGCCACCCACGAGGAGTCGACGCTCTCCCTCACCTACATCGCCTTCATCACCCTCGCCACGATGATCGCGGCCTGTGGTGTGGTCCTCGACAACGCCGTCCTGATCGTCGGCGCGATGGCGGTCGGCCCCGAGTTCGGCCCCCTGGCGGGGATCAGCACGTCCATCGTGCAACGCCACCCGCGCCTCGCCCTGCGCTCCCTGATCGCGCTGCTCGTGGGCTTCGCGGTGGCCATGGCCGTGACCGTCGGCTTCAGCCTCTTCATGGACGCGCTCGACCTGTTCAGCAGGGAGCAACTGGACGCCGAGCGCCCCAACACGGCCTTCGTCTACGCCCCCGACGCCTTCTCCTTCGTCGTGGCCGTCCTCGCCGGCATCGCCGGCACCCTCTCCCTCACCTCGGCGAAGTCGGGCGCCCTGGTCGGCGTGGCCATCTCGGTCACCACGGTCCCGGCGGCAGCCAACGCGGCGGTCGCCCTGAGCTACGGCGACACGGCCCAGACGATCGGCTCGACGAACCAACTCCTGCTGAACCTCGCAGGCATCGTCCTGGCAGGCACCCTCACCCTGTTCTTCCAGAAGTGGCTGTGGTCCAAGCCCCGCCAGCAGCGCCCCTGAGGAGCAGGGGGCGCAGCCCCTGCTCCTCAGGGGCCCGGGGAACTGCGCGACAAGCCACGACGAACCCGTGGCCCGCAACGCACGGTTCCCCCACCCCGAACCCGGAACAGACCGCTAACCGAGCGCGGACTTCACAGCGTCGGCCAGCCGCCCCGCGACCGACCGCGCCTGCTCGATGTCCGCGGCCTCCACCATCACCCGCACCAACGGCTCGGTCCCCGACGGCCGCAACAACACCCGCCCCGTGGAACCGAGTTCCGCCTCCGCCTCGCCCACAGCCGTCGCGAGCTCCGCGGACGTCCCGACCCGCGACCGGTCCACATCCGGCACGTTGATGAGCACCTGCGGCAATCGCTCCATCACCCCGGCCAGCTCCTTGAGCGTACGACCGGTCCGCGCGACCCGAGCCGCGAGCAGCAGCCCCGTCAACGTGCCGTCACCCGTCGTCGCGTGGTCGGAGATGATCACATGCCCGGACTGCTCGCCCCCGAGGGCGTACCCGTGCCGCTTCATCTCCTCCAGCACATACCGGTCCCCGACCCCGGTCTGCACCAGCTTGAGTCCCTCCCGCTCCAACGCCAGCTTGAAGCCGAGGTTGGACATCACGGTGGCGACCACGGTGTCCGACCGGAGCACCCCGCGCTCGCGCATGTCCAGCGCGAGCACCGCGAGGATCTGGTCCCCGTCGATCTCGTTGCCCTCGTGGTCCACGGCCAGGCACCGGTCGGCGTCCCCGTCGTGCGCAATCCCGAGGTGCGCCCCGTGCTCGACGACGGCGGCCCGCAGCTTCCCGAGGTGCGTCGACCCGCACCCGTCGTTGATGTTGAGCCCGTCCGGCTCGGCCCCGATGGTGACGATCTCGGCGCCGGCGCGCGTGAACGCCTCCGGCGAGACCCCGGCGGCGGCGCCGTGCGCCTCGTCGAGGACGACCTTCAGCCCTTCGAGGCGGTTGGGGAGGACGGAGAGCAGATGCTCGACGTACCGCGCCGCGCCCTCGTCGTACGACCGGACGCGCCCGACACCCGCACCGGTGGGCCGGTCCCAGGGCGCCCCGGTGCGGTGCTGCTCGTACACGCCCTCGATCCGGTCCTCCAGATCGTCGGCGAGCTTGTGCCCGCCGCGGGCGAAGAACTTGACGCCGTTGTCGGGCATGGCGTTGTGGCTGGCGGAGAGCATCACGCCGAGGTCGGCGCCCAGCTCGCCGGTGAGGAACGCCACCGCGGGGGTGGGCAGCACGCCGACGCACAGCACGTCGACGCCCGCACTGGCGAGGCCGGCCACGACGGCCGCCTCCAGGAACTCTCCGGACGCTCGCGGATCCCGCCCGACCACCGCCACCGGCTTGTGGCCCTCGAACGTTCCCGCCTCGGCGAGTACGTGTGCCGCCGCGACGGAGAGTCCGAGCGCGAGCTCGGCCGTCAGATCCGCGTTGGCGACACCGCGCACGCCGTCCGTGCCGAAGAGTCGTCCCACTGTGGTGTCCTCCGAATTGCTGAGAATGTGCGGCTCGTACCTGATGGTCCCCTACCGGGCGGTCCCGCACCGGCTGTCCCCGAGTGTCCCGGCATTTCCCGGACCAAGTACATCCCCTGAGACTGTCCTCCCCCTTTCGGGGTTGTACCGACAGTCTGTGTATAAGCCTGCGATGAACGATCGCCCCTGCTACGCAAACCGCCCCGGCGGCACGGGTACGTGCCACCGGGGCGATACGCGCGATACGGCGCGAGCGCGATTTAGCGCTTGCTGTACTGCGGAGCCTTGCGGGCCTTCTTCAGACCGGCCTTCTTGCGCTCGACCGCACGGTCGTCGCGACGGAGGAAGCCGGCCTTCTTGAGGGCGCCACGGTTGTTGTCGACGTCGGCCTCGTTCAGCGCGCGGGCGACACCGAGACGGAGCGCACCGGCCTGACCGGAGACACCGCCACCGGCGATGCGGGCGATGACGTCGTAGCGGCCTTCGAGCTCAAGAACCTTGAACGGCTCGTTGACCTCCTGCTGGTGCACCTTGTTCGGGAAGTAGTCCTCGAGCGTACGCCCGTTGATCTTCCACTTGCCGGAGCCCGGGACGATCCGGACGCGGGCGATGGCGTTCTTGCGACGGCCCAGGCCGGCGGCCGGCTGCGGGTCGCCGAAGCGGCCGGCGAGGGACTCCGAGGTGTACTCACCCTCGACGGGGACCTCGGACTCGGTGGTGTAGCTCTCAATGTCGACGAGCTCGGTCTCAGTCTCTTCGACCGGCTGCTCAACGGTGGTCTCGGCCACGATTCTCCTCAGATTCTTTTCTGTCTTAGGGGGTTGTGGCCGGAACTACTGCGCGACCTGGGTGATCTCGAACGGCACCGGCTGCTGCGCAGCGTGCGGGTGCTGGTCGCCCGAGTAGACCTTCAGCTTCGAGATCATCTGACGGCCCAGGGTGTTCTTGGGGATCATGCCCTTGATGGCCTTCTCGACGGCCTTCTCGGGGTTCTTCGCCAGCAGCTCGTCGTAGCGGACGGAGCGCAGACCACCCGGGTAGCCGGAGTGGCGATACGCCAGCTTCTGGGTCTTCTTGTTGCCGGACAGGTGAACCTTGTCGGCGTTGATGATGATGACGAAGTCGCCCATGTCCATGTGCGGGGCATAGGTCGGCTTGTGCTTGCCACGGAGGAGGTTCGCGGCAGTGGTAGCCAGACGGCCCAGGACGATGTCCTGAGCGTCAATGACGTGCCACTGGCGAGTCACATCGCCGGGCTTGGGGCTGTACGTACGCACTTCGCAGCCTTCTTCTTCAGTGGATGGGTGCTGAGACATGGCATCACTGAAGCGATCGTGCAGCTGGGGACGACAATGCCGGGGACGCTGCCCGTATGCCGCCCACTGGTAACTGCTCCAGGGAACCTACGCAAGGGCCTCTCGCGTGAGAACGACCAAGCCCATACGCATAACAAACTGCAAGGCTACCCGCGCCGCCCCGGACAGGTCAAAACGGGTCCGGGCCGGGGGCCGCCGCACCCTTGATCCACTTCGCCCACGGGTTCGCTACGATCCGGCCTCGCGCGCCGCGACGCACGTGATCAGACATGCAACGCGACATGAAGTTCAAGAACGGGCACAAGCTCGAGATCAACGACTTCTCGTACACGAAGCTGGACGACCACAACACGCGCAAACTGGTCGCCGGCTGGAAGGACGAGGCGTAACCCGTACCTGGCATAACCCATAACTGAAGAAGGCCTCCCCTCGCCCGTCTAAACTGCGGCCCATGAGCTTTGGGCAGGGGGGGTCTCAGTGGAGCCCCGGAGGTTCCCACGACCCGTGGGACAATCAGCGGAATTCCACCAGTAACCAGACCCCGGACTGGGCGTCACTCGCCGAGCAGTCCGAAACACGCAACAGACGCCGCAGACTCCTGATGATCGTCGGCGGCGCTCTCGCCACGGTCGGCATAGGCGTCGCCGTGGCCGTCGCCGTCGTCAACGCGGACAGCGGCACCACCACGGCGAACGGCCCGAACGACCGGTCGGCCACCGCGGACATCCCGAGCGCCAGCGCCAAGACGGACCCGTCGTTCGCGCCGACCTCGGCCCCGCCACCGCTGAACCCGAAGGACTTCATCTCCAGCTCGGGCAAGGACAAGGCGCCGATCAGCCCGGACATCCTCTTCCCGGGCTCCCAGCTGACCAAGCGCGACAACGTCGTCTACCGCAAGGGCGCCACAGCCTCGACGACAGACTGCGCCTCGGCCGTCCAGGGCGCCCTCGGCAAGCTGCTGACCAGCAACGACTGCACCCGCTTCATGCGCGTGACCTACTACCGGGACAAGATCGCGGTCACGGTCGGCGTCGCCCTGTTCGACACCGAGGCCAAGGCGACCAAGGTCAAGAAGGACTGGGACAAGCAGAGCACCCTCGTCTCCCTCTCCGGCGACGGCGTCCCCACCTTCTGCCGTACGACGTTCTGCCGTACGACCGCCAACTCCTACGGCCGCTACGCCCACTTCACCCTGGCCGGCTTCACCGACGGCAAGGACGTCACGGAGAAGGACACCGCCGTCTTCACGGCCGGCGACGACCTCAGTGAGTCCACGTACGAACAGATCCGCCGCCGGGGTGAGACCCAGGCCGCCGCCGCTGCCAACGGGCAGTGACCACCCGTACCCCTGCCGCCGCCCGAGGTCAGCAGCAGCCGGCCCCGGGCACCCCGGGCAGGGTCCGCCGGTTGCGCGCCTCCTTGTTCCGCGCGGCCAGCAGCTCGTCGGCCGGGTAGCCGACCTCCTCCAGGGTCAGCCCGTGCGGCCGTACGACATGCACGGCGGAGTCCCGCACACCGGCGGCCAGCACCTTCCCGGGCCACTCGGCCCCCCGGTGCCCGTCCCCCACGAACAGCAGCGCCCCGATCAGCGACCGCACCATGTTGTGGCAGAAGGCGTCGGCCCGCACGGTCGCGGTGATCACCCCGTCGTCCCCCCGCACCAGGCTGAGCTGCTGCAGCGTACGGATCGTGGTCGCGCCCTCCCGCCGCTTGCAGTAGGCCGCGAAGTCGTGCTCCCCCAGCAGCCGCGACGCGGCGTCGTTCATGGCGTCCACGTCCAGCGGCCAGTCGTGCCACAGCACGTGGCTGCGCAGCAACGGATCGACACCGCCGGGGTTGTCGGTCACCCGATAGGCGTATCGCCGCCAGACGGCCGAGAACCGGGCGTTGAAGCCGCTGGGAGCCTCCCGCAGGGCCCAGACCCGTACGTCCCTGGACAGCCGCCCTGCGAGCCGTTTGAGCAGCTTCCCGTGGTGCTCGTCCCAGACCTCCCGCGGCAGGTCGACATGCGCCACCTGGCCCCGCGCATGCACCCCCGCGTCGGTCCGCCCCGCCACGGTCAGCTCGTACGTCTCGCTCGACCGCGTAACGGTCCGCAGGGCGTCCTCGATCTCCCCCTGCACCGTCCGCCGTCCCCCGGCCTGCTTGGCCCACCCGGAGAACTCACTCCCGTCGTACGACAGGTCCAGCCGGACACGGACATGGCCAGGCGCCGCTTCATCACTCACACGAAGATCCTCTCAGGTACAGAAAAGCGGGCCCGTTCCTCGAAAGGAACGGGCCCGCTCACCCACGCCCCGTCTTTCAGGGGCGCGGGGAACTGCGCGAACAACCACAGCGAACCCGCGGCCGCCGACGCACAGCCCCCGCAGAACGCTTACGCGTCCTTCGACTCCTCGGCAGCCTCGTCCGCGGCCTCGTCGGCCTTGGTCGTGTCCACCTTGGCCTCAGCGGCGGGCGCCTCGGCGTCCTTGGCGGCACGCTTGGTGGCGGCCTCGGCCTCACCGGTGGCCTGCTGCGCGACCGTCAGCGCCTCGACCAGCTCGATGACAGCCATGGGCGCGTTGTCGCCACGGCGGTTACCGATCTTGGTGATACGGGTGTAGCCACCCGGACGGTTCTCGTACCGCGGGCCGATCTCGGTGAAGAGCGTGTGCACGATGCTCTTGTCCGTGATGACCTGGAGCACCTGGCGGCGGTTGTGAAGGTCGCCCTTCTTCGCCTTGGTGACCAGACGCTCGGCGTACGGCCGCAGACGGCGGGCCTTCGCCTCGGTGGTGGTGATGCGGCCGTGCTCGAAGAGCGCCTTCGCGAGGTTCGCGAGGAGCAGCTTCTCGTGCGCGGCGCCGCCGCCCAGACGGGCACCCTTGGTGGGCTTCGGCATGGTGATTCTCCTAGGTGTCTGCCCCGGCCGTATCAGGTACCGAGGTCAGTATCCGAGCGGGCGGATGCCCGTCGAAGATCCGGGAGCAGTCCCGAAGGGACGCTCCCGGAAGGGGCGCGGGGAACTGCGCGACAAGCCACAGCGCACCCGCACCCGAGTACGGACCAGATGGCCCGAGCTCTTAGTACTGCTCGGTCTCCACGAACCCGGCGTCCGCGTCGTCGTCCGCGCCGAACGCGTCGGCGGCGGCGGTCGGGTCGAACCCGGGAGGCGAGTCCTTGAGCGCCAGACCCATACCCGCCAGCTTCGCCTTGACCTCGTCGATCGACTTCGCACCGAAGTTACGGATGTCGAGCAGGTCCGCCTCGGAACGAGCCACGAGCTCACCCACGGAGTGGATGCCCTCGCGCTTGAGGCAGTTGTACGACCGAACGGTGAGCTCCAGCTCCTCGATCGGCAGGGCGAGATCGGCGGCGAGGGCGGCGTCCGTCGGGGACGGACCCATGTCGATGCCCTCGGCGTCGATGTTCAGCTCACGGGCGAGACCGAACAGCTCGACCAGCGTCTTACCGGCGGAGGCCATGGCGTCACGCGGACGCATCGCCTGCTTGGTCTCGACGTCGACGATCAGCTTGTCGAAGTCGGTGCGCTGCTCGACACGAGTCGCCTCGACCTTGTACGTGACCTTGAGAACCGGCGAGTAGATGGA
The DNA here is from genome assembly GCF_001550375.1 of Streptomyces europaeiscabiei. Lineage (GTDB taxonomy): Bacteria > Actinomycetota > Actinomycetes > Streptomycetales > Streptomycetaceae > Streptomyces > Streptomyces europaeiscabiei. The sequence continues at coordinate 10,446 of NZ_LRTR01000209.1, forward strand.
GTCGACCGGGATACGGCCGATCTCCTGGCCCACCTGCTTGTTCTGCACGGCGGAGACGTAACCGCGGCCGCGCTCGACCGTCAGCTCCATCTCCAGCTTGCCCTTGCCGTTGAGCGTGGCGAGGACGAGGTCGGGGTTGTGCACCTCGACACCGGCCGGGGGCGCGATGTCGGCGGCGGTGACCAGACCCGGGCCCTGCTTGCGCAGGTACATCACGACCGGCTCGTCGTGCTCCGAGGAGACGACCAGCTGCTTGATGTTGAGGATCAGGTCGGTGACGTCCTCCTTGACGCCCGGCACGGTGGTGAACTCGTGCAGGACACCGTCGATACGGATGGACGTGACCGCCGCACCCGGGATCGACGACAGGAGCGTACGGCGGAGGCTGTTGCCGAGGGTGTAGCCGAAGCCCGGCTCCAGCGGCTCGATCACGAACCGGGAGCGGAACTCGTCGACGACCTCTTCGGTCAACGAGGGACGCTGAGCGATCAGCATGAAGTGAATCCTTCAGTCATGGGCACCCACTATTTGATGCCCTTGAGAACTACAAGGGTACGGGCGATATGGCAATGAAGAGCCATACCGCCCGAAAACCTCAGACCAAGCAGCCGTGCATCGGCCCCGAAGGGTCAGACGCGGCGACGCTTGGGCGGACGGCAGCCGTTGTGCGGGGTGGGCGTGACGTCCTGGATGGAGCCGACCTCGAGACCGGTCGCCTGCAGCGAACGGATGGCCGTCTCACGACCCGAACCCGGGCCCTTGACGAACACGTCGACCTTGCGCATGCCGTGCTCCTGCGCGCGACGGGCGGCCGACTCGGCGGCCATCTGCGCGGCGAACGGCGTGGACTTCCGGGAGCCCTTGAAGCCGACGTGGCCGGCGGAGGCCCAGGAGATCACGTTGCCCGAGGGGTCCGTGATCGAGACGATCGTGTTGTTGAACGTGCTCTTGATGTGCGCGTGACCGTGAGCGACGTTCTTCTTTTCCTTGCGGCGCACCTTCTTGGCAGCGCCCTGACGACCCTTGGGGGGCATCTACAAACTCCTACGGGGAGGTGGTCGGTCCTACAGCGAAGACCGCTGATGAAGCGTTGTCCGCTGAGGACTACTTCTTGCCCGGCTTCTTCTTACCGGCGATGGCGCGACGCGGGCCCTTGCGGGTGCGGGCGTTCGTGCTGGTGCGCTGACCGCGGACGGGCAGACCACGACGGTGACGGAGGCCCTGGTAGCAACCGATCTCCACCTTGCGGCGGATGTCGGCCTGCACCTCGCGACGGAGGTCACCCTCGGTCTTGATGTTGCTGTCCACGTACTCGCGGATCGCGACGAGCTGCTCCTCGGAGAGGTCGCGGACGCGGGTGTCGGGGTTGACGCCGGTCGCTGCCAGCGTCTCCTGGGAGAGGGTCCGGCCGATGCCGAACACGTAGGTGAGGGCGACCTCCACGCGCTTGTCGCGCGGGATGTCAACACCGGAAACGCGTGCCATTCAATGGCTCCTGGTGATTGTCGGAGGTCTTCCGCAGAACCAGATCCCGGCCGCCGGCCTCTTACGTGTCGAAGAGTAGGTACGACCCGGGTCCCCGGCCTCCGAGCCGGGGGTGTCAGACGCTGAGCACGCCTGGGTCCTGCGTATGAACAAATTCAGCTCGCGTCGCGCGAATCCCTGCGATGTCGATGCAGAGGGAGAGGTCGAACGTGCGTCAGCCCTGGCGCTGCTTGTGGCGCGGGTTCTCGCAGATGACCATGACCCGACCGTGACGGCGGATCACCCTGCACTTGTCGCAGATCTTCTTGACGCTCGGCTTGACCTTCATGGGGTGAGGTTCTCCGGGTCAGTGCCACCACCCGCGTCCCGGAGAGCCGGGGCACGGAGAGCGGCGGCAAGATCTACTTGTAGCGGTAGACGATCCGGCCACGGGTCAGGTCGTACGGAGACAACTCCACCACGACCCGGTCGTCAGGGAGGATACGGATGTAGTGCATACGCATCTTGCCGCTGATGTGTGCCAGGACCTGGTGGCCGTTCTGGAGCTCGACCTTGAACATGGCGTTCGGAAGAGACTCGACGACAGTGCCCTCGATCTCGATGGCACCTTGCTTCTTGGCCACGCTTCGCCCTTCGAATCGACTACCTTGATCGACTCCGCGTAACCGAATGAAGACATACGGAAACACGAGAGCCGACGAGTCAGTCTACGTCAGGGCCTCCAGAAACACGAATTCGGGTAAGGATGCCCAAGGGCGAAGATCCTTATGCCGCCCGGCCCCGAAGCGGCGCAGCCGCTGTCAGGGGCTCAGCCGTTGTCAGCGGCGCGGGGCTGTGTCGATCCGCGGCTCCGCCGCATGGGCGAGACCAGCCCCCACCGGACCCGCACCCGCACCCGCACCCGCACCCGCACCCGCACCCGGCAACGAGAACTCAGCCCACCGGATCAGGCGCCGCAGTGATCCCGAACTCCGCGAGCTTCGCCCGGCCCCCGTCCGGCGAGGTCAGCACCAGCGGCCCCGCCTCCGTCAACGCCACCGAGTGCTCCCAGTGCGAGGACCACGTCCCGTCGGTGCTCACCACGGTCCAGTCGTCCGCGAGAACCTCGGTCTTCGGCGTACCCAGGGCCACCATCGGTTCGATCGCGAGGCAGAACCCGGGGACGAGCTTCGGCCCCTTGCCCCGCCGCCGCTCGACGTAGTTCAGCAGATGCGGGTCCATGTGCATCTCGGTCCCGATGCCATGGCCGCCGTAGTCCTCGACGATCCCGTACTTGCCCCCGCCCGGCTTCGGCTGCCGGCGGATGTACGTCTCGATGGCCCGGGAGACGTCCACGAGCCGGTTCCCCAGCTTCATCGCGGCGATCCCGGCCCACATGGACTCCTCGGTCACCCGCGACAGCTCGATCAGCTCCGGGGCGTGACCGGATCCCACGAACGCGGTGTAGGCCGCGTCACCGTGCCAGCCGTCGACGATCGCGCCGCAGTCGATGGAGATGATGTCGCCGTCCTTCAGCACGACCTCGTCGCTCGGGATGCCGTGCACCACGACCTCGTTCACCGACGTGCAGATCGTCGCCGGGAAGCCGCCGTAGCCGAGGAAGTTCGACTTGGCCCCGTGCTCCGCGAGCACCTTGCGGGCCACGTCGTCGAGATCCTTCGTGGAGGCGCCCGGCACCGCGGCCTCCCGGGTGGCCGCGTGAATGGCGGCGACGACCAGTCCCGCCTCGCGCATCTTGGCGATCTGCTCGGGGCTCTTGATCTGCACCATCAGGCTCTCGCCTCTCCACTTCCGGTAAGCACGTCTGGGGTCAAGTGTGCCGCAACCATCGATGGGGCAGGCACAACGGCGAATCGCCACCTCCGCGAGAGCGGCGGTTCACCGCAAAAAGCAGCCGCGGCGCCCCTCACGGGCACCGCGGCCTACGTACTGGCTGACGACCTTACTTGTCGTCGTCCTCGCGCTTGAGCGCCTCCATGGCGCGCTGGGTGACTTCCTCCACCGGGCCGAGGGCCGTGATCGTCACCACGAGGCCCTGGGCCTTGTAGTAGTCGATGATCGGCTCGGTCTGGGTGTGGTAGACCTCCAGACGCTTGCGGACGGTCTCCTCGGAGTCGTCGTCCCGCTGGTACAGCTCGCCGCCGCAGACGTCGCAGACGCCCTCCTGCTTCGGCTTCTTGTACGTGACGTGGAAGACGTGGGCGGAGTCGTTCCGGCAGATGCGCCGGCCGGCGATCCGCTTGACGACCTCTTCCTCGGGGACCTCCAGGTCCAGCACCGCGTCCAGGTTCATGGACTCGTCCTGGAGCGTCACGTCGAGCGCCTCGGCCTGCGAGACGTTGCGCGGGAAGCCGTCGAGCAGGAAGCCGTTCTCGGCGTCCGGCTGCTCCATGCGGTCCTTGGCCATCGCGATGGTGACCTCGTCCGGCACCAGCTCGCCCTTGTCCATGTAGGACTTCGCGAGTTTGCCGAGCTCCGTCTGCTTGCTGATGTTGGCCCGGAACAGGTCGCCCGTGGAGATGTGCGGGATCGACAGGTTCTGGGCGAGGAACGCGGCCTGCGTTCCCTTACCGGCACCCGGCGGCCCGACGAGGACGATTCGCATCAGCGGAGGAACCCTTCGTAATTGCGCTGCTGGAGCTGGCTCTCGATCTGCTTCACCGTCTCCAGACCCACACCCACGATGATCAGGATGCTGGTACCGCCGAACGGGAAGTTCTGGTTCGCTCCGAAGCCGGCCAACGCCATTGTCGGCACGAGAGCGATCAGAGCCAGGTACAGCGAACCCGGCCAGGTGATCCGGTTGAGTACGTAACTCAGGTACTCAGCGGTCGGTCGGCCAGCCCGGATGCCCGGGATGAAGCCACCATACTTCTTCATGTTGTCCGCGACTTCCTCGGGGTTGAACGAGATGGCCACGTAGAAGAACGCGAAGAAGATGATCAGGAAGAAGTAGAGGGTGATGTGCGCCGGAGCGTCCGGCTGCGCGAGATTCTTCTCGATCCAGGTCTTCCAGCCGGAATTTCCACCGGCGAACTGCGCGACCAGCGCCGGGATGTAGAGCAGCGACGAGGCAAAGATCACAGGGATGATGCCCGCCTGGTTGACCTTCAGCGGAATGTACGTCGAGGTGCCGCCGTAGGACCGACGGCCGATCATGCGCTTGGCGTACTGGACCGGGATACGGCGCTGAGCCTGCTCGACGAAGACCACGAGCGCGACCATGACGAAGCCGACCGCGATCACGACGCCGAACTCGATCCAGCCACCCGCCAGGTCGCCCTGCTCCTTGATCGCCCAGAGCGCGGACGGGAACGTGGCGGCGATCGAGATGAACATCAGGATCGACATGCCGTTGCCGATGCCACGGTCGGTGATCAGCTCACCGAGCCACATGACGACGGCCGTACCGGCGGTCATGGTGATGACCATGACCATGGTGGTGTAGATCGACTGGTCAGGGACGATCTGGGTGCCCCGCGGGCACGTGCTGAACAGCGAGCCGCTGCGGGCGGTGGCGACGAGGCCGGTGCCCTGGAGGATGGCGAGGGCGACCGTCAGATAACGCGTGTACTGCGTGATCTTCGCCGTGCCGGCCTGCCCCTCCTTCTTCAGGGCTTCCAGACGCGGGATCACCACGGTCAGCAGCTGCAGAATGATGCTCGCCGTGATGTACGGCATGATGCCGAGCGCGAAGATCGTGATCTGCAGCAGCGCGCCACCACTGAACATGTTGACCAGACCGAAGAGACCCGAGTTGCTCTTGGTCTGATCGATGCAGAACTGGACGGCGGAGTAGTCGACACCGGGGATCGGCACATGCGTGCCGATCCGATAGATCACGATGATGCCGAGCGTGAAGAGCAGCTTCTTGCGCAGGTCGGGCGTCTTGAACGCCCGGGCGAACGCGGTGAGCACGGTGCCTCCTGCGACCCCCGCGCTACTGCGTCAAGGGTGACGGTTTTGAGATTCTGATGAGGACGACTTACGTAACGTTTAACTGCCGCGTCGAGTGCCCATGTATGAGCGCCCTGTGAAAACGGGCAGCGCAGGTCACCTTACCGGCGAGACTGCTTCCCTAGGAACGACCAACCGGGGATACCCCATTTGTGGGGTATCCCCGGTCGGGATCGCTCAAGTCATCGAGACACCTGATGTGTTCAGACGAGCTCGGTGACGGTACCGCCGGCGGCGGTGATCTTCTCCTTGGCGGAGCCGGAGACGGCGTCGACCGTCACCTGCAGCGCCACGGAGATCTCGCCCTGGCCGAGGACCTTGACGAGGCTGTTCTTGCGGACGGCACCCTTGTCGACCAGGTCGGCAACGGTGACCTCCCCACCCTCGGGGTAGAGGGCGGCGAGCTTGTCCAGGTTCACGACCTGGAACTCCGTCTTGAACGGGTTCTTGAAGCCCTTCAGCTTCGGAAGACGCATGTGGAGGGGCATCTGGCCACCCTCGAAGCGCTCCGGAACCTGGTAACGGGCCTTCGTACCCTTGGTACCACGTCCAGCCGTCTTACCCTTCGACGCCTCACCACGACCCACACGGGTCTTGGCGGTCTTGGCGCCCGGGGCAGGACGGAGGTTGTGGATCTTGAGCGGGTTGTTCTCCGCCATGATCAGTCGACCTCCTCAACCGACACGAGGTGGCGGACGGTGTGAACCATTCCGCGGAACTCGGGGCGGTCCTCCTTGACGACCACGGTGTTGATCCCCTTGAGACCAAGGGACCGCAGGGTGTCACGGTGGTTCTGCTTGCTGCCGATGTACGACTTCGTCTGCGTGACCTTGAGGCGAGCCATTACGCACCCGCTCCCGCACGTGCACGGAGCAGAGCCGCGGGAGCGACGTCCTCGAGGGGCAGACCACGGCGGGCCGCGATCTCCTCGGGACGCTGCAGACCCTTCAGGGCCTCCACGGTCGCGTGCACGATGTTGATCGCGTTGGACGAACCGAGCGACTTCGACAGGATGTCGTGCACACCGGCGCACTCGAGCACGGCACGCACCGGGCCACCGGCGATAACGCCGGTACCGGGGGAAGCAGGCTTGAGCAGGACGACGCCCGCGGCCTTCTCGCCCGTGATCGGGTGCGGGATGGTGCCCTGGATACGGGGGACCTTGAAGAAGTGCTTCTTGGCCTCTTCAACACCCTTGGCGATCGCGGCCGGCACCTCCTTGGCCTTGCCGTAACCGACACCGACGGTGCCGTCACCATCGCCCACTACGACGAGCGCAGTGAAGCTGAAGCGACGACCACCCTTCACAACCTTGGCGACGCGGTTGATCGCGACAACGCGCTCAACGTACGCGGTCTTCTCGGCGGCAGCTGCGCCGCCGTCACGGCCCTTCCGGTCCCGCCGCTCGCCGCCACCGGCACCGCCACCGCGGCGCTGGGGTCCAGCCATTGGATTTACCTCTCTCTTTCCGCTAGCTACGCAGCGAGCTCAGAACTTGAGCCCGGCCTCGCGGGCGGCGTCGGCCAGGGCCGCGATGCGACCCGCGTACCGGTTACCACCACGGTCGAACACGACGGCCTCGACACCGGCGGCCTTGGCACGCTCGGCGACCAGGGCGCCGACCTTGCCGGCCTGCGCCGACTTGTCCTCCGACGCACCACGGATCGACGAGTCCAGGGTGGACGCCGACGCAAGGGTGTGACCCTTGAGGTCGTCGATCACCTGGGCCACGATGTGGCGGTTCGAGCGGGTCACGACCAGGCGGGGACGCTCAGCCGTACCGTTGACCTTCTTACGGATCCGGATCTGGCGCCGCTTGATGGCAGCACGCTTGTAAGCATCGCCCTTAGCGATCTTCGTACCGTATGCCATGGCTTACTTACCCGCCTTTCCGACCTTGCGGCGGATGACTTCGCCCTCGTACTTGACGCCCTTGGCCTTGTACGGGTCAGGCTTGCGCAGCTTGCGGATGTTGGCCGCAACCTCGCCGACCTTCTGCTTGTCGATGCCCTCGACCGAGAACCGCGTCGGGTTCTCGACCTTGAAGCTGATGCCCTCGGGCGCCTCGACGGTGATCGGGTGGCTGTAGCCGAGCGCGAACTCGAGGTTCGAACCCTTGGCCTGCACTCGGTAACCGACACCGCTGATTTCGAGCTTCTTCACGTAACCCTGGGTCACGCCGGTGATCATGTTCGCCACCAGCGTGCGGGACAGGCCGTGCAGGGCCTTGTTCTGACGCTCGTCGTTGGGGCGGGTGACGTTGAGAACGCCATCCTCACCCTTGGCGATGTCGATCGGCGAAGCGACGGTGTGGGTCAGCGTGCCCTTGGGGCCCTTGACCAAGACCGTACGGCCGTCGATGGTGACGTCCACGCCGGCGGGAACCGTGATGGGGAGCTTGCCAATACGCGACATAGCTGTTTCCTCCGTTCCCTTCCGCTACCAGACGTAGGCGAGGACTTCTCCGCCTACGCCCTTCTTGCCGGCCTGCTGTCCAGTGAGGAGACCGTGCGACGTGGAGATGATCGCCACGCCGAGGCCACCCAGCACCTTGGGCAGGGAGGTGGACTTCGCGTAAACCCGGAGACCGGGCTTGGAGATCCGCTTGATGCCCGCGATGGAGCGCTCACGGTTCGGGCCGAACTTCAGCTCGAGGACGAGGTTCTTGCCGACCTCGGCGTCCTCGACCTTCCAGCCCGTGATGAAGCCCTCCTGCTGGAGGATCTCCGCGATGTGAGACTTGATCTTCGATGCCGGCATCGACACGGAGTCGTGGTATGCCGAGTTCGCGTTCCGCAGACGCGTAAGCATGTCTGCGATCGGATCAGTCATGGTCATGAATTGGCCTTCGGCCTCTCTCGCCGGGGTTTCCTGTATGCGCCATCCCTCTCCCCACTCGGTGGCGGGACGGGTGCGGTGCGGGGACCTACGGCGTAGTAAGTCGTACGGGCGGCAATCAGGCGCCCAACCCTCCAAGCCTAAGCCATGGACGGGTGGGCGCCTGACACGCCCAGTGCTTACCGAGAGCTTCTGGAATCCCTGAAAGCAGGGACTACCAGGAGCTCTTGGTCACGCCCGGCAGCTCGCCACGGTGAGCCATCTCACGAAGGCACACGCGGCACAGGCCGAACTTGCGGTACACGGAGTGGGGACGGCCGCAGCGCTGGCAGCGCGTGTAGCCACGCACACCGAACTTGGGCTTGCGAGCAGCCTTCGCGATAAGAGCCTTCTTCGCCATCTCGCTCACGCCTCCTTGAAGGGGAAGCCGAGGTGACGGAGGAGCGCGCGGCCCTCAGCGTCGTTGGTCGCCGTGGTCACCACGGTGATGTCCATACCCCGGGTGCGGTCGATCTTGTCCTGGTCGATCTCGTGGAACATGACCTGCTCGGTGAGACCGAAGGTGTAGTTGCCACGGCCGTCGAACTGCTTGGGGGACAGACCACGGAAGTCGCGGATGCGCGGGAGCGCGAGCGACAGGGTGCGGTCCAGGAACTCCCACATGCGGTCGCCACGGAGCGTGACGTGGGCACCGATCGGCTGGCCCTCACGCAGCTTGAACTGCGCGATGGACTTGCGGGCCTTGGTGACGGCCGGCTTCTGACCGGTGATCGTGGTGAGGTCGCGGATGGCGCCCTCGATCAGCTTGGAGTCGCGGGCGGCGTCGCCCACACCCATGTTGACCACGATCTTGACGAGACCGGGGGTCTGCATGACGTTCTCGTACGAGAACTCTTCCTGCAGCTTGCCCGCGATCTCCTCGCGGTACTTCGTCTTGAGACGCGGAGTCGTGGTGGTAGCCATCAGATGTCCTCACCCGTCCGCTTGGCAACGCGAACCTTGTTGCCCTCGTCGTCGAAGCGGTAGCCGACACGCGTGACGACCTTCTTGCCGTCCTTCTCCACGACCAGCTGGACGTTGGAGACGTGGATCGGCGCCTCGACAGTGACGATGCCACCGGCCTGCGAACCCTTGGCGGTCGGGCCGGCCTTGGTGTGCTTCTTGACCCGGTTGACACCCTCGACCAGGACGCGGTCCTCGCGGGGGAAGGCCGTGATGACCTTGCCCTGCTTGCCCTTGTCCTTACCGGTGATGACCTGGACCAGGTCGCCCTTCTTGATCTTCATGCTTACAGCACCTCCGGCGCGAGCGAGATGATCTTCATGAACTTCTTCTCGCGCAGCTCCCGGCCGACCGGGCCGAAGATACGGGTGCCACGAGGGTCGCCGTCGTTCTTCAGAATGACAGCGGCGTTCTCGTCGAAGCGGATGTACGAGCCGTCCGGACGGCGGCGCTCCTTGACGGTGCGAACGATGACCGCCTTGATGACGTCACCCTTCTTCACGTTGCCGCCGGGGATCGCGTCCTTGACGGTGGCGACGATGACGTCACCGATGCCCGCGTAGCGGCGACCGGAGCCACCGAGCACACGGATGCAAAGGATTTCCTTCGCACCAGTGTTGTCGGCGACACGCAGTCGCGACTCCTGCTGGATCACGTCTATCTCCTGATTGTCTGCCGGTTCCCCGGGGGCCGTTCAGGAACGGCCCCCGGAGCCTGGCGGAACTGTCCTGCGGGTTTGCCCGCAGGAAATTACTTGGCCTTCTCGAGGATCTCGACGACACGCCAGTGCTTCGTGGCGGACAGCGGCCGGGTCTCCATGAGGAGGACACGGTCGCCGACGCCGGCGGCGTTCTGCTCGTCGTGCGCCTTGAGCTTGCTCGTGCTACGGATGACCTTGCCGTACAGGGCGTGCTTCTTGCGGTCCTCGACGGCGACGACGACGGTCTTGTCCATCTTGTCGGCGACGACGATGCCCTCACGAGTCTTGCGGAAGCCGCGCGTCTCGTCGTTCGTCTCAGTCACGTTGTTCTCGCTCATCAGGCGTTCTCCACCGTTTCGATGCCCAGCTCACGCTCGCGCATCAGGGTGTAGATCCGCGCGATGTCCTTGCGGACCGCCTTCAGACGGCCATGGTTCTCAAGCTGTCCGGTCGCCGCCTGGAAGCGGAGATTGAACAGCTCTTCCTTGGCTTCGCGAAGCTTCGCAAGAAGCTCCTCGTCACCCAGCTCGCGCAGCTCGGACGCCTTGGTACCGGCCGACATCACGCTTCACCTGCCTCGCGCTTGACGATCCGGCACTTCATCGGCAGCTTGTGGGCTGCGCGAGTGAGGGCCTCACGGGCGATCTTCTCGTTGGGGTAGGACAGCTCGAACATGACCCGGCCCGGGTGCACGTTCGCGATCCACCACTCCGGCGAACCCTTACCGGAACCCATGCGGGTCTCGGCAGGCTTCTTCGTGAGCGGGCGGTCCGGGTAGATGTTGATCCAGACCTTGCCGCCACGCTTGATGTGGCGGGTCATGGCAATACGGGCCGCCTCGATCTGGCGGTTGGTCACGTACGCCGGCGTGAGGGCCTGAATGCCGTACTCGCCGAACGCGACCGTCGTACCACCCTTGGCCTGGCCGCGGCGCTTCGGGTGGTGCTGCTTGCGGTGCTTGACCCTACGGGGGATCAGCATGTCCCTCAGGCCTCCGTTCCGGTGCTCTCAGCCGGAGCGGCGGCGGCGGGAGCCTCGGCCTTGGGGGCCTCGGCGCCGGCAGCCTGCTGCGGCTTACGACCGCGACCGCCACGCTCGCCACCACGGCCACCACGGG
>NZ_LRTR01000021.1 GCF_001550375.1 Streptomyces europaeiscabiei
TTCCGATCTCCGCGACCACGTCGACGGTGTCCGCCCGCGGGCCGGTGCCCTCGGCGAGCAGGGTGCCGTCCAGGCCGCAGACCCGCACCCGGGTGACGCTGGGGCCGAGGTCGACGGCGAGTACGGCGCCGGCGGCGAGCCCGAGGTCGTACACGGCCGCCGACCTGCCGGTTCCGCCGTTGAGGGTGCCGGAGCGAGCGGCGAGACCGGCGGCCTCCAGCTCCGCCACGGCGGTGGAGACGGTCGGCTTGGAAAGGCGGGCCCCGGTCGCCAGTTGGGGGCGAGTGGCGGTGCTCGACGCGGCCAGTACGGCGAAGACAGCGCGGGCGCTCTCGCTCAGGTGCATGCTCTCCCCAGTCGTACCGCGATCATCCGGCCGCACGGTCGTGCGGTATCCGGGTCCGAACCCTTGACGCACCCTAATTCGTTAGTTAATTTCCTAACGAAGTCAAGCGGTACTCGCCTACCGCACCCGCAGAGGCCCGTCCCGGGGCTTCCCTAGCACCCCCACAGACCCTGTGTGTCCAGGAACGGCTTCGCCCAGCCGTCGCTGCGCCATCGCAACGCAACGACGAAAGAGGCCTTTCGTGCAGGACTCCGGGCCAGCCGCGGTCGGTATCGACGTGGGCGGCACCAAGACCCATCTCCGTGCTGTCACGGGGACGGAGTCCGTCGCCGACCACATCCGTACGAGCCGCGGCTGGCGGCCGCACGACCCGGCGGCCGCGGCCGCCTGGCTGGCCACGTTGGTCGGGGAGGTGCTGCCCCCACACACCCTCCCGTCCGCCGTGGCCGTCGGTGCTCACGCCTGCGAGACACCCCGGCAGTGCGAGGGGATACGTCTCGCCCTCCAGGAACGGCTTCAGGTGCCGTGCCTGGTGGTGGGGGACGCCGAGCTGCTCGCCCCCGCCGCCGGTTTCGACAGGGGGGTGGGCCTGGTCGCGGGCACCGGTTCGGTGGCCGTCGGCCGGTCCGCCGACGGCACCTCGGTGCAGGTCGGCGGCTGGGGGGCGGTTCTCGGCGACGAGGGCGGCGCCGCCGGTCTCGTCCGCGAGGCGGCCCG
>NZ_LRTR01000210.1 GCF_001550375.1 Streptomyces europaeiscabiei
CCGGGCGGTCGGCGCCGCCGCCACCACGAGCCGGGCGGTTGCCGGCGCGGGCAGCGGCGTTCTCGGCGCGGACCTCGGCGATGTTCTTGACGTCGCCCTTGTAGATCCAGACCTTCACGCCGATACGGCCGAAGGTCGTCTTGGCCTCGAAGAAGCCGTAGTCCACGTTCGCGCGGAGCGTGTGCAGGGGCACACGGCCCTCGCGGTAGAACTCCGAGCGGGACATCTCGGCGCCGCCGAGGCGGCCACCGCACTGGATCTTGATGCCCTTGGCGCCGGCCTTCATCGTGCCCTGCATGCTCTTACGCATGGCGCGACGGAAGGAGACGCGGGAGGAGAGCTGCTCGGCGACGGCCTGGGCCACCAGCTGAGCGTCCGTCTCCGGGTTCTTGACCTCGAGGATGTTGAGCTGGACCTGCTTCTTGGTCAGCTTCTCCAGGTCGCCACGAATACGGTCGGCCTCGGCGCCGCGGCGGCCGATGACGATGCCCGGACGCGCGGTGTGGATGTCGACGCGGACGCGGTCACGGGTGCGCTCGATCTCCACCTTGGAGATGCCGGCGCGCTCCATGCCGGACGTCATCATCCGACGGATGGCGACGTCTTCACCGACGTAGTCCTTGTACAGCTTGTCGGCGTACCACCGGGACTTGAAGTCCGTGGTGATGCCGAGCCGGAACCCATGCGGGTTAACCTTCTGGCCCATTACCGGGTTCCTTCCTTGCTGCTGACGACCACGGTGATGTGGCTGGTCCGCTTGCGGATCCGGTAGGCACGGCCCTGGGCACGCGGCCGGAACCGCTTCAGGGTCGGACCCTCGTCGACGTACGCCTCGCTGATGACCAGCGAAGAGGCGTCCGTGTGGTCGTAGTTGTGCGCGGCGTTGGCGATGGCGCTGTCCAGCACCTTGCCGACCGGCACGCTCGCGGCCTGCGGAGTGAAACGCAGGACCGCCTGAGCCTCCGTGGCATCCATGCCACGGATGAGGTCCACCACACGGCGGGCCTTCATGGGCGTAACGCGGATGTACCGCGCCTGGGCCCTGGCTTCCATGGTTGTCCTTCCAGTGTCTGTCATGGTCATTCCACCCCGCGTTAGCGGCGCTTCGACTTCCGGTCGTCCTTGACGTGACCCCGGAAGGTGCGCGTCGGCGAGAACTCGCCGAGCTTGTGGCCGACCATCGACTCGGTGACGAACACCGGAATGTGGGTCTTGCCGTTGTGCACCGCGATCGTGTGGCCGAGCATGGCCGGGATGATCATCGAGCGACGGGACCAGGTCTTGATGACGTTCTTGGTGCCGGCTTCGTTCTGTACGTCCACCTTCTTGATGAGGTGTCCGTCGACGAAGGGCCCCTTCTTGAGACTGCGCGGCATCTAAACCCGCTCCTAGCGCTTCTTGTTCGTCTTGCGGCGGCGGACGATGTACTTGCTCGAAGCCTTCTTCGGCGAGCGAGTACGACCCTCCTTCTGACCCCAGGGGCTGACCGGGTGGCGACCACCGGAGGTCTTGCCCTCACCACCACCGTGCGGGTGGTCAACCGGGTTCATCGCCACACCGCGGACGGTCGGGCGGACGCCGAGCCAGCGCTTACGGCCGGCCTTGCCCCAGTTGATGTTGCTCTGCTCGGCGTTGCCGACCTCGCCGACGGTGGCGCGGCAGCGCGCGTCGACCAGGCGGATCTCACCGGAGGGCATGCGGAGGTGGGCCATCGAGCCCTCCTTCGCGAGCAGCTGCACGGAGGTACCGGCGGAGCGGGCGAACTTGGCGCCGCCACCGGGACGGAGCTCGATCGCGTGGATCGTGGTACCGACCGGGATGTTGCGGAGCGCCAGGTTGTTGCCCGGCTTGATGTCGGCCCCGGGACCGTTCTCCACGCGGTCGCCCTGCTGCAGGTTGCGCGGGGCGAGGATGTAGCGCTTCTCACCGTCGGCGTAGTGCAGCAGCGCGATGCGCGCGGTGCGGTTGGGGTCGTACTCGATGTGCGCGACCTTCGCCGGCACGCCGTCCTTGTCGTGACGACGGAAGTCGATCACTCGGTAGGCGCGCTTGTGTCCGCCACCCTGGTGGCGAACGGTCACACGACCGGCGTTGTTACGGCCGCCCTTGCTGTGCAGCGGGCGGACCAGCGACTTCTCCGGCGTGGACCGCGTGATCTCGACGAAGTCGGCGACGCTGGAGCCACGACGGCCCGGCGTAGTCGGCTTGTACTTGCGGATTCCCATTTCTCAGTCCTCGTCCGATATCGGACGATCCGACCCGCTTACGCGGTCGGACCGCCGAAGATGTCGATACGGTCGCCCTCGGCAAGGGTCACGATGGCGCGCTTGGAGCCGGCACGCTGACCGAAGCCGGTCTTGGTGCGCTTGCGCTTGCCGATGCGGTTGATCGTGTTGACCCCGGTGACCTTGACCGAGAAGACCGCCTGGACGGCCTGCTTGATCTGGGTCTTGTTGGCGCCCGGCGCGACGATGAAGGTGTACTTGCCCTCGTCGAGCAGCGCGTAGCTCTTCTCCGACACGACCGGCTTCAGCAGCACGTCACGGGGGTCCGTGAACGCCTTGCTGGGCGCGGTGACGACGGTGTTCTTGCCCTCGGTGGCGTGGCGCTTCGCCTTGGCGACGCGCGCGGCCTTGGCGGCCTTGGCGGCCTTGGGGGCAATGCTCGGGTGACGCGTAGCCATCAGGCCTCGCTCCCTTCGGTGTCGTTGGCCGTGTTCGGGCCGGACACGAAGGACTCAAGGGCGGCCTGAGTGAAGACCACATCGTCCGAGACGATCACGTCGTACGTGTTCAGCTGGCCCGGCTCCAGGATGTGCACCTGGGGCAGGTTGCGGGCGGAGAGCCACGCGGCCTCGTCGGCGCGGTCGACGACCAGGAGCAGGTTCTTGCGCTCCGAGATCTTGCCGAACAGCGTCCGGGCGGCCTTCGTCGACGGGTTCTCACCCTCGACGACGCCGGAGACGACGTGGATGCGGTTGTGGCGGGCCCGGTCGGTGAGGGCGTGGCGCAGGGCCGCGGCCTTCATCTTCTTCGGGGTCCGCTGCGAGTAGTCACGCGGCTGCGGGCCGTGGACGACGCCACCGCCGGCGAACTGCGGCGCACGGGTCGAGCCCTGACGGGCGCGGCCGGTGCCCTTCTGGCGGTACGGCTTCTTGCCGCCACCACGGACTTCACCGCGACGCTTGGTCTTGTGCGTGCCCTGGCGGGCAGCCGCGTTCTGCGCGACGACGACCTGGTGGATCAGCGGGATGCTGATCTTCTCCACGCCGAAGATCTCCGCGGGGAGCTCGACGCTTCCGGTCTTCTCGCCTGCAGGCGAAAGGATGTCAACAGTGCTCATCGGTACCTCAGGCCCCCTTGGCCGCAGTGCGGACCAGGACGAGGCCGCCGTTCGGACCGGGGACAGCGCCCTTGATGAGCAGCAGACCCTTCTCCGCGTCAACGGCGTGGACGGTCAGGTTCTGGGTGGTGACCCGCTCGTTGCCCATGCGACCCGCCATGCGGAGGCCCTTGAACACACGGCCCGGGGTGGCGCAGCCACCGATGGAGCCGGGAGAGCGGTGCTTGCGCTGGGTGCCGTGACCGGCGCCGAGGCCCTTGAAGTTGTGACGCTTCATGACACCGGCGAAGCCCTTGCCCTTGCTCTTGCCGGTCACGTCCACCTTGACGCCGGCCTCGAAGACCTCGGCGGAGATCTCCTGGCCCAGCGTGTACTCGGAGGCGTCCGCGGTGCGGATCTCGACGAGGTGACGGCGGGGGGTGACGTCGGCCTTGGCGAAGTGGCCCTTGAGGGGCTTGTTCACCTTGCGAGGGTCGATCTCGCCGAAGGCGATCTGGACCGACTCGTAGCCGTCGACATCGTTCGTACGGACCTGGGTCACGACGTTGGGGCCGGCCTTGACGACGGTGACCGGAACAACACGGTTGTTCTCGTCCCACACCTGCGTCATGCCGAGCTTCTCGCCCAGGATGCCCTTGATCTGCTTAGCCATTCTCAGATCACCGGCCTTCAGAGCTTGATCTCGATGTCGACACCGGCCGGGAGGTCGAGTCGCATCAGAGAGTCAACGGTCTTGGGCGTCGGGTCGAGGATGTCGATCAGGCGCTTGTGCGTGCGCATCTCGAAGTGCTCGCGCGAGTCCTTGTACTTGTGCGGCGACTTGATGACGCAGTACACGTTCTTCTCAGTGGGCAGCGGCACCGGGCCCGCGACCGACGCACCAGTGCGGGTCACCGTCTCGACGATCTTCTTCGCCGAGCTGTCGATGACCTCGTGGTCGTAGGCCTTGAGCCGGATGCGGATCTTCTGTCCCGCCATGGCTACTCAGTAGTCCTTTGTCTGGTTTAACGCTCTGGAACCCGGTGTTCCCTTACTCTCCTCCGACCCACGCGGTCGGGTGTGTCGCGCTTCCGCTGACACGGATGCCCCTTGTTCGAGCATCCCTTGTCCGGGAAACACGGCCCTTCCGGAACCGCGGGCCGGGAGCAGAAGCCCACCGGGTGCCTGGCCGGCGCCGCACTGACACTTCCCGAAAGATTCCCGTACGTCCGCTCCAGCGCTGCCATAAGGCAGTTGGGGCGACGAGTACTGTGGGACTCGCTTCCGGTCCTCCCGACGGGAGGCGTGCAGCATCAACACTCGACCGAGCAACCCCGCTAGTCTGCCATACGGCCCAGCCCCTCCGCCAATCGAGCCGGAGAGATTACCCCGAGAGTGACGCAGGTCAAACCCAGGAGCCGCCGACGCCGTCCGGGGAGCCACTCGGGATGCCGTCCGGCGAGGCGCCCGGAGAGCTGGCGGAGCTGGCGGAGCTGTCGGAGCCGTCGGGAAAGAAGAAGCGGACCGCGAGGCTGATCGCTCCGAAGGACGCCAGCGCCAGCGCGGAGCGCAGCCACCTCATCCCTCCGGTCCACTCCTGGGGTACGCCGAAGACCACCCAGAGGGCGACGGCGATTCCGGCGAGCATGAGGGCCGCACCGACGAGGCGGCTTGCCAAGAGACTCATGCGTCCATGATCCACCGCGGCTTGGTGGGATCGACTCGATTCAGCCGGGCTCGCTGGTGCCCTCCGGTGCCTTCAGCCAGAACGCCGCGCCCAGGGTCAGGACCAGCGCGGCGGGCACCAGCAGAACAACCGTCGGATGAACGCCCTCGTGGAGGAGCCACGCGCCCAGCAGGCCGCCGAGGAACATCGCGGTGACCGAGGCGAGGCGGCGGCCCTCGTCGCCGGAGCCCGCCCCGATGCGGCTGTCGGGGTGCGGGGGCAGACCGCTGAGGAGGGCGGTCAGTGCGCGGGTGGACACCGTGGTGGGTACGTCCGCGACCCGCGCCCGCAGGGTGGTGACATTGCGTACGCCCATGGCCCCGGCGACCAGGGCGACCACGGCGAAGTGCGGTGCGTCCGCCGGGGCGCCCGTCGCGTCGACGCCGGTGCGCCAGGCGACCAGTCCGCCGAGTCCCAGCAGCAGGGCCTCGACGATCAGCGCGGCCACGAACCAGCGGCGGCCGCGGGCGTCCACGCTCGACTCGAACCGGGAACCGAGCACCGCGCCGACCGTGAAACCGACGAACGAGACGAGCGCGGCGGCCGGGGACAGGCCGACGGCGCCGGTGAGCGCGAAGGAGAAGAAGAGGAGGTTCCCGGTCTGCACCGCGGTGAACACCGGGCCGAGCACGAGGAAGCTGACGGCCTCGATCATGCCGGTCGTCAGCGTGAGCGCCACCATGACCGAGGTGAGCCCGACACCCGCTCGGGGCTTCGTACCGGGACCCTGCTTCATACCGGGACCCTAAGCGTGGGGTAATCCGCTCGCCCGCCACCGGCCGACGCTCCTACGCTGATCAGGTACGTCGGCTGTTCGGATACGCCGACTGTCCCGGGGGAACGTTCACGATGCGTACGCACTATCCGCGGACCAGGCATCTGCCCTGGTCCCCCGGCGCCACCGCCGACGATCTCCGGGTCACCGACCTGTCCGGCCTGCGCGGTCGCGAGGTCGTGGTGACCGAGAAGCTCGACGGCGAGAACACCACGCTGTACGCCGACGGCCTGCACGCCCGCTCACTCGACTCCGCGCACCACCCCTCCCGTACCTGGGTCAAGGCGCTCCAGGCCCGTATCGGCCACGCCGTTCCGGAGGGCTGGCGGGTGTGCGGGGAGAACATGTTCGCCCGGCATTCGATCGCGTACGACGACCTGGACAGCTGGTTCTACGGCTTCTCGGTGTGGGACGGGGACGGGCGCTGCCTGGACTGGGACCGGACGGTGGCGTTTCTGCGCGAACTCGGGCTCCCCGCGCCGCGCGTGCTGTGGCGGGGCGTGTTCGACGAGCGGGCGCTGCGCGCGCTGCGGCTGGATCTCGGACGGCAGGAGGGGTACGTCGTCCGGGTCGTGGACGGCTTCGACGCGGAGGAGTTCGGCGCCCGCGTCGCCAAGTGGGTGCGGGCCGGGCACGTACGGACGGACACGCACTGGATGCACGCGGCCGTCGTCGAGAACGGGCTGGGCGCGCGGGCCCCGCTGTGGGCGGTGCGTTCCGGGGCGCCCGCCGACGCCGACGCGCTGGCGGAGGCT
>NZ_LRTR01000211.1 GCF_001550375.1 Streptomyces europaeiscabiei
CGCGGGGGCGCATAGGCGGGGGCGGCTCCGGCGCTTGCGCCGAGGCCGTCGCCGCGACGTGGCGCTGGCGGTCGGGGGCCTTCCCGAGGCTGATCCAGCTCGTGGGTCCGGCGGGCAGCGGCAAGAGCACGTTCGCGCGGGGGCTCACGGGCGTGGACGTGTACGTCTCGCTGGACGATCTGCGCGAGGCGCGCGGCGCACGGGCCGACCAGCGGGCCAACCCGGACGTGCTGCGCGCGGGGCTCGACCGGCTGGACGGGGCACTGGCCGCCGGCGGGACGGTGGTGTGGGACGCCACCTCGCTCACCCATCAGCAGCGCTCGCTGGTGCACGGGGTCGCCCACCGCCGCAACGCCCTGCTCACCCATGCCGTGGTCCTGGTCGACGAGGACGAGCTGATCCGGCGCAACACCCGCCGCGAGCACCCGGTACCGCCCGAGGTGCTCACCGTCCAGCTGCGCCGCTTCGCCCCGCCGTATCCGGGCGACGCGCACCGCACCTGGTACGTCGGGGCGAGCGGGACCACAGAGGAAGAGGTCTGAGGAACCGTGCGTACGAGCGAGGAGATCTACCACCGGGTGCGCTGGGACGCGCGCTTCGATCCGGCGCGCTTCGTGCTCGGCGTCCTGCAGCGGAACGCCGCGCCCAAGCGGGTTCCGCTGCCCGCGTTCGTGCCCGGCGGCGAGATCCCGTGGCACCGGGTGCTGTTCTTCGAGGCGGACGGCGAGACGGTGTGGGACCGGGCCACGGGGGTGGACCGGATCGACGCGACGGAGGCGGGGCGCGTACGGGAGGCCCGCCTGCTCCGGGCGCCCTTCTTCACGGCGCGCACGCCGCACACGTGGGACGGGGAGGGCTGGGTGCCCACGCGCGCACCCCGGCGGCCCGGCGTTGTCGATGAGGTCGGTGCCGAGAGCGTACGGGTGCTGACCTGGAACACCCTCTGGGACCGGTACGACGCCGACCTCATCGACAGCGCCGGGCGCAGGCCGCTGCTGCTGCGCGCCCTGCGCGAGGCCGAGGTCGACGTGATCGCGTTGCAGGAGGTCGAGGCGGAGCTGCTGGCGATGCTGCTGCGCGAGCCCTGGGTGCGAGCGGGCTGGACGCTGGGGACGGACCCGCGCGGGCGGGACGTGGACGCGTGCGGTCTGCTGCTCCTGAGCCGGTTGCCGGTCCGTGAGGCCGCGTTCCACGCGCTGGGCCCGCACAAGGCGGTGACCTCCGTCGTGGTGGAGACGGCCACACGGCCCCTCGTCGTCGCGGCCACCCATCTGAGCAGCGACCATTCCGAGAACGGTGCCGGTCGCCGCGCCGCCGAACTGGCCCGGATCGCCGAGGGACTGGCGGCCCTGGACGCCGATCTCGTCCTGCTGGGCGACTTCAACGACGGCGGCGACACACCGCAGATGACGCTCGGGATGCGGGACGCGTGGAGCGAGACGCACGGTCCGGACGACAGGACGCCGACCTTCGACCCTGGCGCCAACCCGCTGGCCGCTGTCTCGTCCCTGACGGGTCGGGCCTCCCGGCTGGACCGGGTGCTGGTGCGCGGGCAGGGTCTGGGGGTGCGGTCGGCCGAGCTGTACGGGGACGCGCCCTCGCCGGACGGGCTGTACGTCTCGGACCACTACGGCGTACGGGCGGAGGTGGGACCCGACGCCCCGGACACCGCCTTCGCGTGCCTCGACGTCCGGCCGACCGCCCGTACGGCCCTGGCGTGGCTGCCTCCCGAGGAGCTGTGGCCGCCGTTGCAGGACATCCGCCGGGAGCACGACCCGCAGATCCACCGCTGGCCCCCGCATGTGAACCTGCTCTTCGGTTTCGTACCGGAACACGCCTTCGAGCAGGCGGCCTCGGTGCTCGCGACGGCCACGACGGATGCGTTCGACGCCCGGCTGGAGGGTGTGCACTGGTTCGGCCACCGGGACGACGCAACGGTGTGGCTCGACCCGGCGGCGGCCGGCGAGAAGCCCTGGGCCGAGCTGCACAGCACGCTCGTACGCCACTTCCCGCGCTGCCGCGGCCGCCACGAGGGCTTCACCCCCCACCTGAGCCTGGGCCGCGCCACCGACCCGAACACCCTGGCCGCCGCCTGCGCGGCCCGGCTCACCCCCATGCCCGCCAGGGTCGGCGAGCTGGCGCTGCTGTCGCGACGCGGGGACGAGCCGATGCGGGTGCGGGGAACGGTGGGTCTGGGGACGGGAGAGGTGCGCTGGAGGGAGGAGCCGGCCCTGTACGAGGGCGGCGGCGAGGGCCGTGGGGACGACGAGGGCGGGGTAGCCGAACGCGTCACTCGCCTCGTCGCGGACGCGTTCCCCGACGGCGTCGTGCACGTCGTCGGCTCCCGGCGCATGGGCTGCGCGCTGCCCGGCGCCGACCTGGACCTGGTGGCGGCGCTGCCCGGCACGGTCGAACTGGCCGCTGTTCAGGCGAAGTTGAGTGATGTGACGCATGAGGCCTGTGACGTGCGCGAGGTGGTGGGCGCACGCGTACCCGGTCTGCGGCTGCGGCTCGACGGGCTGGACGTGGACCTGGCCGTCGTGGCCACCGGATCGCTGGACCCCACGGAGGCGGTGGACCGCCGGGCCGAGTTGGGTGAGGCGGCGGCGGTCGCGCTCAGCGCGGTGAGCGACGCGGAGGCGGTGCTCGCCTCGGTGAGCGGCCACGGTCCGGCGTTCGCCGGGTTGGCCAGGCAGGTCAAGGCATGGGCGAAGGCGCGGGGTCTGGACTCGGCACCGTTCGGCGGCCTGCCGGGCCTGGCCTGGTCCGTGCTGGCGGCCCGCACGGCGAGCGAGGCGGGAGACCTGCCTCCGGCCGATCTCCTGCGGCATTTCTTCGCGACGTGGGCGGCGTGGGACTGGCGCGAGCCGGTGGGCGGGCTCGTAGAGCCGGTGGGCGGGCTCGTAGGCACCTCCGGCGGGCTGCCTCTCACCATCGCGACGCCCTCGGCCCCGGTCCGCCCCTGCACGGACCAGGTCACGACGGGCATGCGGGACCTGATCACCCAAGAGCTGTTCCGTGCTTGGGAGTTGTTGGAGGAGGGCACCGCGTACTCGGGCCTCCTCACCCCTCCCCCGCTCCACCGCCGCCACGCCGCCTGGGCGATCGTGACCGTGGAAAAGGGTGCGTACGGGGGTGCGGACGAGGGCCGGGTACGGGGCAGGATGCGGGCCCTGATCACCGACCTCGCCGAGGCGGCTCCCGAGTGCCACGCCTGGCCCCGCCCCTTCACCACGGCCCCCGCCCGCTACGCCATCGGCCTGGGCCCGACCCCACCGACCGCCGCCGATCTGGCCGCCGTGGCGGAACGCAGGCTGCGCGGTCTGGCGGGGGTCACGCTGACAAGGGCGGAGGGCGGCGAGGTACCGACGCTCCGCTGAACGCGGAGGTCAGCGGAGGTCAGCGGAAGTCAGCGGACGTCGACGTAGACGGCCGGGGTGGTGACCGCGTCGGTGGTCGAGTTGCCGTAGTACACCCAGCGGTAGAAGCCGTCGGCCGAGGCGGTGGCCGTGGTGTTCAGGGCGCCGGTGGTGCTGGTGGTGACCTTCTTGACCGTCGTGAAGGAGGTGGCGTCCGAGGCGCGGTACTGGAGACTGACCGTACGGCCGCCGTAGCCGCCGTACTCCTTGGTGCTCCAGTTCGCCCGGGTCAGCTTGCCCGTGACGGTGATCTTCTTGCCCTTGGTGACCGTCTCCGGCGTGGCGCCGACGGTGGCCCTGGCCGCGCGCTTGAGCTGCACGGTCTTGGACCGGGTCTCGTACTCCTCGGTCTTGAGGCCGCCGCTGGCCTTCCACAGGCGCAGCACGACGGCGGTCTTCCAGGTCGTGGCGTCGTTGTTGGAGTTGACCTGCTTCCGGCTCGGATGCGGGTCGATGTGGAAGGTGCCCTCGCACCGGGCGTGCTTCGCGTCGGTCTCGAAGCAGGTGTAGATGCCCGGCCCTATGTAGTTGTCAGCGCTCTCGGCGGCCGTCTTCGGGGTGCCGCGGTAGATGAAGGGGTACGCGGTGTAGCGGAACGGGTCCGCGGTGCTGTACCCGGCCGGCAGAGCGATGTTGAAGGTGACGGGCGGCCGCACCTCCTTCGTCGTGCCGACCACGATCGGCTTGCCCTTGTTGATGACGATGTCCGACACGGTGATCCCGGTGTCCGCCGCGTGGGCCGCCGGCGCGTTCAGCACCGAGAATCCCAGCGCCCCCACGAGCGCGGCCACCGCGACGGTTCGTCTGCCTGACTTCATTCACACCTCTTCGAACAGATGCCCTATAGGAAGCGGCAGAGTACCAAGGGTGATCACGCAGACGGTTCCCGCATCCCGCAGAGACGCTCAGCCCTCGACCGCGTACGACACGAAGTCCGCCCAGGCGGTCGACGTGAGCGTGAGCCGAGGGAGCCGGATGTCCTTGGAGTCGCGGACGTGGACGGTGCCGGGGGTCGCGGCGACCTCGACGCAGGAGTTGCCGTCGGTGCCACCGCTGTAACTGCTCTTGAACCACGCCAACTCGGAGGTATCCCCGCCAACGGCCTTGTGGATCATGTTTCTCCCAGCAGTTGCTCGATGAAGGCCAGCGACTCCCGGGGCGAGAGCGCCTGAGCCCGGATGGTGCCATACCGCAGCTCAAGGATGCGCAGGTGTTTGGGATCATGGGTCGCCCGACCGTTGAACGCACCGTCGGAGCGGCCCACTGCACTACCGTCCGAGAACTTGAGCAGCTCGATCCTGCCGTCCAGTCCTGGGTGGGGTTCAGTGTTCGTCGGCATCACCTGAAGTGTGACGTTGTGCAACCGCCCCACCTCCAGCAGGCGTTCGAGCTGCCGTCGCCACACCATTGTGCCTCCGACCTGCCGACGTAGAGGCGCCTCTTCCAAGACGAAGTGAATCGACGGCGCCGGATCACGTTCGAAGACCCACTGCCGGGCAAGCCGGGCCGCCGCCATACGTTCCACGTCGTCCGGCGAGTACGGCGGCTGGGCCGCCCCGATGACGGCCCGCGCATGGTCCGGCGTCTGCAGCAGCCCGGCGATGATGTTGCACTCGTACACCCCGATCTCGACCGCCTGAGCCTCCAGCTTCCCCAGCTCCCGCACCTTCTTCGGGTACCGGACCTTCTTCACGTCCTCCCAGGTGGCCGAGATGAGCCCGCCCGCCTCCAGCACCTCGTCGGACTTGTCCAGGTACTCCTGCCGGGGAATCCGCTTCCCGGCCTCGATCTTGTAGACGAGGTCCTCTCCGTACCCGATCGCCACAGCGACGTCGGCCACCCGCATGCCTACGGCCTCCCGCCGCAGCTTCAGCTGTCGCCCCACGGTCTCGACGACCGCGACGCCCCAGTCATCGTCCGGGTCCACCTCCCAACCCGGCTCGTCCGTCGCGTCCTTGAGCCCGTCCACGTGCATCGCGCACCTCTCCGCCGTACCGCTGTGACTCAACGCCCCCTACCCGTACGCCGGTTCCGGACAGGCTGGACAGCGCCGGACAAGCCCTGGACAGTAACCGTACGTACCGGCGCAGTCACTGTTCACGGTAGGCGCGCACCGCCACGCTGAGTGACGTGAATACGGAAACCGCCGCCCCTGAGGCCGAACCGCACAGCCCCATCCGCAACTTCAGCGTGCGGCTGTCCCCCACACCACGCGGAGCCCGCCTCGCCCGCCTGCTGGCGACGGAGCAACTGCGCGCATGGGGGTTGCCGTTGGACCCGGCGCGGCACATCGTCGCCGAGCTGGCGGCCAACGCGGCCACGCACGGGCGGGTGCAGGGCCGCGACTTCGGACTCACGCTCTACGTGATCGGCGGCACCCTCCGCATCGAGGTCGTGGACACGTGCGGTGAACGGCTGCCCAGAGCCCAACGCCGTGCCCCGGAGGCCGAGTCCGGCCGGGGCCTCCTCCTCGTCGAGGCGCTGGCCGACCGCTGGGGCAGCGCACCGGGGCTGCCGCCGCGCAAGACGGTCTGGGCCGAGGTCGGCGTCCGACAGGAACCGGAACCCGCAGATGTGTGCTCCGGTGCGACGTGCGGTCTTTCCTCAAAGGACCGGGGAGAGAAAGAACCCCACCAAACCCCACCCCTCCTCCCGCCCGTCAGGCCGTCTCACCCTCGCGGGTGAACATCGCCGACTCGGCTGGATTCGGGACCGGTTGATGCCCTTACGCTCAGCGCAGCAGGACCCACACAACCGCAGACATACGACGGCCCTCGCCGGGACGGCAATCCCAGTGCGAGGGCCTGACCACCAAGGAAGAAAGCCCCTTCCCGATGGATACGCAGCACCTTAGCGCGCCCTCGCGCGCCCACGCCCGGGTTGGCGACAACAACCACCCGAACCGGCAGAGCCACTCCGGCGGCGGTCTGATCCACGACCACACCCGCCACACCGCCCGTTTCACGGTGATCGGCAACCACCTCGCCCAGCACCCGGAGCTGTCGCTCCTCGCGATCGGGCTGGGCGCTCACATCCAGTCGCTGCCGAAGGGCGCCCACGTCGACATCAAGAGCCTCACCGCCCGCTTCAAGGAGGGCGCGACCCGGATCGCCGCCGCCCTGCACGAGTTGCAGGACCACGGGTACCTGCGCCGGGAGCGCGTACGCACCCCCGGCGGCCGGATCGTCACCCGCACGATCTCCTGCAACCAGCCCGGCCGCACCCAGGCGGAGGACGAGCCCGTACGCCGGGACGACGTACGCCGTAACAGCGCGCCCCGGAAGGAGAAGGCACCCCGCAAGCCCCTCCCCGCCGTCCCCCAGCCCGCCTACCGCTCCCCCACCCTCCTCCAGACCGCCACCGACCTCCTCGCCGACCTGCGCCGCACGGACGCCCGCCTCCTCCTCTCGGCCTGCGACACCGCCCACCTCGCGCCGGGCGTGGCCGCCTGGCTGGAGCGCGACCTCACCCCGACCGCCGTACGCGAAGCCCTGACCGGCGCCCTTCCGTCCGAGCCTCTCCACCGCCCGGCCGCCCTCCTGGCCCACCGGCTCGCGGCACAGCTGCCGCCCCCGCCGCCGTTCCGCGCCCCGGCGTCACCGCCCTCCGTTCACTACGAGATGACGAACTGCGACGGCTGCGACCGCGGCTTCCGAGGACCGAAGGGGAGCCGCTGCCGCGACTGCGGGCCCGACCCCCTGCACGACCTCATGCCCGACCCCACGGAGGCGACCTAGCATGAACGTGACGATCCTTGCCCCCGGGCACAGACGACGAGGAGCGAGCGCCATGACCATCGCCCCGGACGACGCGCAACACGGCGCCCCCCACATCTACCGAGCCATGCGGGACTTCGTTCAGTCGATGGACGACACCCTCCCCGGGAAATTCGAGATCACCAAGGAAGGGATCGTCCACGACATGGTGTCGCCCATCGGACCGCACGAGCTCACCGTGCTGCGCCTGCGGAAACGCCTGGAACAGGTGATGCCGGAAGAGATCGTGGCCCATACCGGTGAGCCGGACGTGGAGGGCGAAGCCGAAGGCATCATGCGACGCCCCGACGTGATGGTGATCGCCGAAGCCGACATGGAGGTCGAGGGAACCTTCGATCCCCGCACGATTCACGCCGCCGTCGAGGTCGTCTCCCGCTCCAACCCCGACAACGACTGGGTCACCAAGATGCGCGACTACCCTCTGCTCGGCATCCCCGTGTACGCGGTCTTCGACCCCCGCAGCGGCGAAGGCGCCGTCCTCACCGATATCCACGCCACCCCGGACGGCCCGCGCTACGCCACCCGCAAGGACTTCGTCTACGGCGAGGACGTCACCATCGCCGACTGGACCATCTCCACGGAGAACCTGCCCCGCTACCCGGACAAGGGCTGAGGGCGACGCCGGTCACCTCCCAGCCGCCAGCCCCTCCCGCAGCGCCCCGTACGCCGGCTTGCGCCCGTACTCCTCGTCCATCGGCGTCGCCGACCCCTCACCGTCGAAGACCCCCGGCACCCACGAGTACTTGTCCGTGTAGCCCCAGACCGTGAACGACGTGCAGCTCCGCGCCCCCAGACAGGCGTCCAGCAGCCTCCGGAAGTAGCTCGCCTGAGTCGCCGACTTCGTCTCGTCCACCGGCAGGATCATCCGCACGTCCACCTCAGTGAACGCCGTCCGCATCCCCAGCGCCCCGAAGCGGGCGAGGTTCTCGGCGACCTGCCCGGGGAAGCCGTACTGGATCGCGAGGTGGGCCTGAGCGCCGAAGCCCTGCACGGGCACGCCCTCCGCGCGCAACCGCTTCGCCAGTTCGTAGTACGCCGTGGACTTCGCGTTGACGCCCTCCACGTTGTAGTCGTTGAGGAAGAGCTTCGCCTTCGGGTCGGCGGCATGGGCCCAGCGGAAGGCGTCCGCGATGTACGACGGCCCCAGCTCACGCAGCCAGATCGAGTTCCGCAGGCTGCCGTCCTCCTCGAAGACCTCGTTCACCACGTCCCACTGCTGGATCTTCCCCTTGTACCGCTTCACCTCCGTCGTGATGTGCTTGCGCAGAATGCCCCGCAGCTCCGCCGAGCCGATCGACCCGTCCGCCACACCGGACGTCAGCCAGGCCGGCACCTGGCTGTGCCAGACGAGGGTGTGGCCGCGGACGACCTGCCCGTGGGCGCGGGCGTAGCGGACGAGGTCGTCGGCCTGCTTCCAGTCGTAGACGCCCCGCTGCGGCTCCACCGACTCCCACTTCATGGCGTTCTCAGCGGTCACCGAGTCGAACTCGCGTGCGGTCGTCCGGCGGTACGTGCGGTCCTCGGCCAACACGTTCAGATCCACGGCGGTGCCGATGCGTACGCCGGCCCGGTCGGCGAGCTTCCTCAAGGACGGGCCGGACAGGCCGGACGCGTCGGACAGGCCGGACGAGCCGGACCGGTCATGTGCCGAGGCCGGCTGCACGGCCACCGCCGTGGACAGCAGCGCCCCGGCGACCAGCGCGAGCACGGGCGTGCGGTAGCGGAAGCGGAAGCGGTTCATGTGCGTCATCCGTGGTTCCTCTCTCAGATTCGGTGGCTCTCCAGCGGCCCCAGATATGTCGGCGTCAGTCCGCCCGTGTCGATCACCAGCCTCTGCAGCACCACCGTCGGGTCGACCATCCAGAACGTCAGCCGGTGCACCCCGGGCCCGGTGATCGTGTGGCGGGTCGCCGTCACGTTCACGTTGTCCGAGGTGTTCCGCGCCCACTGCTTGTTCATCAGCCCGTCGTCGGCCCCCGTGACGGCGTTGATGTCGACGACCTGAGGCGCGCCGGAGCCGAAGGACACGGCGTACCGCAGCCCGCCCGTGGCCAACGCGGGGTTCCGAGGTGACACGTACGCCCAGACCGTCACCTCGTCCACGGCCGACACCACGCCGACCTCGTACTCCAGGCGCGGCCCGTCACCCCCCGGCACCTGCCGGGCGGCCGTCACCGGCCACGGCGTCACCCCCGCGCCGGTGCGCCCGATCCGCTCGATCCGGCGCCAGCGCACCCGCCCGTCGGGCGACCCCACCGCCCGCGCGTGGTGCTCCGCGTCGATCGCCACGTACCCGCCCGCCTCGACGAACCCCCGCAGCTTCCGCGCCTGACGCGCCGACGGCTTCGCCGCGACGGCCTTCACCGTGACCGAGGCCCCGGCCCCGCTCACCCGCAACGAAGCCTCGGCACCCCCCGCGGGCACCCGCCCCCAGTCCACCCGGACCCCCACCCGCACCTGCTCCTCGACCCGCCCCCGCGACCGCTCCACCACCAGCCACGGCTTTGACGACTCGATCCGGTACGAGAAGGGCGTACGCCCCCGGTTGAAGATCTCCACGTACTGCCGGGGGCGCGTCTGATACGGGCTGAAGACCGGCAGAGCCGCCTCCCTCGCCGACGCCGGCCACCACTGCCCCGAGTCGTCCGCCCCGTCGACCGCCACCCCCAGCTCCGCGGCCTGAGGCACCTCGATCCGCCGTACCTTGGGGAAGATCTCGTCCGGCAGCGCCACGTTGTTCTTCTCCGGCTGCTGCCACCCGGCGTTCGGGCCGTAGCGCTCCACATCCCCGTAGCCGATGTGCGGCTGGGTCTGGAAGCCCCGCCACTTCCCGCCCGCCACCTCGGAGTTGAAGCGACGGGCCAACGCGAAGTCCCGTGCCAGTCTCGCCTCGGCAGCCTCCGCCCGGCCGTTCGTCGCCGCCCTTCCCTGCCCCGCGTACAGCAGGTTCTCGAACTCGGCCGCCCGCAGCCCGTACAGGTTCGCCGTCGCCAGCACCGCGTACCCGACCAGCTCGAACCACGCGTCCTGAACGGCCGCGGGAAGCCGCCTCCCCACCCGTTCCGTCCGCTTCGCCAGCGCCCGCCACTCCTCCGTGACGCGTTCCAGCTCCCGGTGGCCGAAGAAGAAGGGCGTCTCCTGGTCGTCGTAGACGATCGCCCGCTCGTCCTTGGTGGGGTCCTTCGTCTCATCGAGGGTGATCCGGCGGTTCAGCAGCTCGGGTTTGCGGCGGGCCTGCAGCTGCCCGTACTCACTGAGCACCTCGGCGACCTCCGCCGCCGCCCCCGCCCCGAAGCTCTGCCGCGCGAACCCCCGCTCCCACTCCCCCAGGTTCTCCAGGCCCCAACGCCCCGGATTCCAGGCGTAGTTCAGGAAGAACTCGGTCGGCAGCTCGTTCCCCTTCAGGTCGCCGACGTTCACCACCCACAGACGGTGATTGCCGTACGCGTCCGCCTCGTGCAGCTGCTCCCACAGATTCGTGAGGTTCGCCGTGTCGACCCACTTGTAGTTGCGCCCGACGCCGACGTAGTCGAAGTGGTAGTACAACCCGTAGCCCCCAGGTCGTACGGGCTCTCCCGGGTCCGGATGCTTACGGATGTTCCCCCAGTTGTCGTCCGTGAGGACGACCGTGACGTCGTCCGGCGCCCGCAGCCCCCGGTCCCAGTACCGCTGGACCTCCTTGTAGAGGGTCCACACCTGCGGAGTCTCCTCCACCGGCCGGCCGGTCACCTCGGCGATGATCCCCCGCTGGGTCTCGATGATCTCCCGCATCAGCTCGATGCCGTCGCCGTCGGGCAGGCTCGTGTCGCCGTTCCCCCGCATCCCCAGCGTGACGACGCCCTCGAAGTCCTCGTCGACCATGCGCCGGATGCCGTCCCGCCAGTACGCCCGGATGGCTTCGGCGTTCCGGCGGTACGACCACTCCCCGGTACCCCCGTAGGGGTCCCGCCCGGGGGTCACCACCTTGCCCTCACCGTCCCGCACCGCCGGCACCGCGTGCCGGTTCCACTCCTCGATCCCCCGCATCATGGGCGCCTCATGGGACGTGCCCATGACAATTCCGTATTCCTTCGCCCGCGCGTGGTTCTCCGGATCGTCCTCGGCGAAGGCCCGCCCCCACACCGCCGGCCAGACGTAGTTCCCCTTCAGCCTCAGCAACACCTCGAAGACCTTCGCCCAGAAGTCCGCGTTGAAGCCCCCGGGATGCCCCGGCGCCTTCCCGGGCCCGAAGTACGCCGGCGCCCACGTCCCGAGCGCCGGGTTCTCATCGTTGATGAAGAAGCCCCGGTACTTCACGGCCGGCGCCCCCTGGCTGAAGCGGCCCGCCCGCACGTACACCGCCTCCCGGTGGACCGGCGGCACGTCGTCCCACCAGTACCAGGGCGAGACACCTAGGCCGTACGAGACGTCGTACACCCCGAAGATCGTGCCTCGCGGATCACTGCCCGCCACGACGAAGGCCCGCTCCACCCCGGGCATCGGCCGCTCGACGACCGTCTGCAACGAGGTCTCCCACTCACCCCGCACCCCGCGGACGTCCAGCTTCCCGGCGGCGATCAGCCCGTCGATCAGCGGG
Organism: Streptomyces europaeiscabiei; assembly: GCF_001550375.1. Lineage (GTDB taxonomy): Bacteria > Actinomycetota > Actinomycetes > Streptomycetales > Streptomycetaceae > Streptomyces > Streptomyces europaeiscabiei. Next base: position 11,772 of record NZ_LRTR01000211.1, read on the forward strand.
CTCCGGCCGATGGTCCCCACCAGCACGACCTCGGCCGCCATCGCGCTCCCCGGCCGCTCCCCCGTCACCCGCTCGATGTCGTCCCGCAGATCCCCCGCGACCCGTACGACTCCGGGGTGATCCTCGGGGCTGACCACGACCGGGGCCCCGACCAGCGCGAACGCCCCCGGCACGGGCGCGAAGGAGAGGTACGCGCCGGGGTCGGTGGCCTGCGGCCCGCCCGACGCATCCCCCGCCGACGCATCCTCCGCCCGCGCCACCCCTGGCAGGGCGGGCGAGACGGCGAGACCTGCGCCCGCTCCCAGAACGGTTCTACGGCTGACGTCCGCGGACATGCCCCACCCCTCGACCGGTCATCCCGAAGGCTGAATTTGCTCAGCGCCATGACAAATGGTGGAGGGAGTGAAGCGAGGGGACAACGGGTCGTACGCGCCGAATAGTTTCGAAGACCCAAGCCCCGGAGTGGCCCGCACGGTCGGCGCCGTACGGGCCACTCGGCCGCTTCACTTCAAGGACGCCTCGAATTCCGCCAATCCCTCCCAGGGCACCTCCCGGCAGGGCTTCGCCTTCCCCTTGACCACGTACATGACCCCGGCCGGGCTGACCGAGTCCTTGATCGGCTCCGGGTCCTCGAAGACCATGGTGTCGCCGGGACGCAGGGTGTACGTCCAGAGAGCGTTCGGATCCGTGACCTTCTCCGGCCCCGGAGTCTCGCCGCGCGGCTTCGCGCAGACGTAGCCGCTCCTGGGCCTGTCGAAACTCGTCCGAATGCCCACGTCATGCAGTTGCTCCGCCAGCTCGCCCCGGTGCTCCCAGGTTGCGAGTTCCTCACCGGTCACGGTGACGGTGCCGTCGTCGTGCCGCTCCACCGCGTACGCCTGCGACCCACCGGTCGACGACGGCAGCGCCACCACCACCCCCGCCGCCGCGACGCACGCCGCGAGGGCGACGAGCGCACGCCGGGTCGTGATCGTGCGGCGGATCACGGGCTCGGGCGCGTCCTCTGCCCGCAGCGCGATCTCCCGCTGGAGCTCGTCCAGCAGCCGGTCCTCGAAGGTCTTCGTCGTCCTCGTGGTCATGCCTTTCCCCCTGCGTAGCTGAGCCCTGCCGGATGGTCACTGCCCACCGCCACCGAGCGCAGCGCCCGGCGGGCCCGGTGCAGCCGTACGCGCGCCGTGACCTTGCGTATCCCCAGCGCCGCGGCGGCCTCGGTGACACTCAACTGGTCGACGGCCACGAGTTCGACCACCGCGCGCTCGCCCTCGGGAAGCCCTTCCAGGGCGGCCAGCGTCCGCCGCCCGGCCGCCTCGGCGTCGAGCTTGTCCTCCAGTCGGCCGATGTCGTCGACCTCCAGCAGCCGTCGCCCGGCGATCCGGCCACCGAGCGCGCTCTGCCGCGCACTGCGCCGCGCCTCGGCCGCCACGACGTTGCGCGCGATGCCGTACAGCCAGGCCGTCTCGCTGCCGAGGTCGGGGCGGTACGCGCGGGCGGAGTCGATCACCGCGAGGAAGGTCTCGGCGGTGAGGTCGGCGACGGTGTGCGGGTCGGCGACCCGCCGGGCCATGAAACGGGTGACGGAGTCGACATGACGGCGATAGAAGATCTCGAAGGCCGCGGGATCGTACATCTCTCCCCGCGGACCGCCCCGGCTTCTGCTGTCCGGTGCCAAGGTACGTACCTCCCGTGGTCGGTCGTGCTGTCACTTGTACTTGGACCGGGGAGGGAAAAGCGTTACGGGAAAAACAGAAGAGGCCCGTACGACCGAAGTCGTACGGGCCTCTCCAGACCTACCGGGTCAGAGACGACCGGGTCAGTTCAAGATCACTTCGTGATCTTGATGACCTGGCCGGCGCCCACGGTCCGGCCACCCTCACGGATGGCGAACTTCAGGCCCTCTTCCATGGCGATGGGCTGAATGAGCTCAACCTTCATCTCCGTGTTGTCGCCGGGCATGACCATCTCGGTGCCCTCGGGGAGGGTCACCACGCCGGTCACGTCCGTCGTACGGAAGTAGAACTGCGGGCGGTAGTTGTTGAAGAACGGCGTGTGGCGGCCACCCTCGTCCTTGGACAGGATGTAGGCCTGGGCCTCGAACTCGGTGTGCGGCGTGACCGAACCGGGCTTGATGATGACCTGGCCGCGCTCGACGTCCTCGCGCTTGATGCCACGGAGGAGCAGACCGACGTTCTCACCGGCCTGGCCCTCGTCGAGCAGCTTGCGGAACATCTCGATGCCGGTGACCGTGGTGGTGGTCTTGTCCTGCTTGATACCGACGATGTCGACGGTCTCGTTGACCTTGAGGACACCACGCTCGATACGACCGGTGACGACGGTGCCACGACCGGTGATCGTGAAGACGTCCTCGATCGGCATCAGGAACGGCTTGTCGACGTCACGCTCGGGCTGCGGGATGCTCTCGTCGACGGCCTTCATCAGGTCGAGGACGGACTGGCCCCACTCCTTGTCGCCCTCAAGGGCCTTGAGCGCCGAGACCTTGACGACCGGCAGGTCGTCGCCCGGGAACTCGTACTCGGAGAGCAGCTCACGGACCTCGAGCTCGACGAGCTCCAGGATCTCCTCGTCGTCCACCATGTCGGCCTTGTTCAGCGCGACGACGATGTACGGAACGCCGACCTGGCGGGCCAGGAGCACGTGCTCCTTGGTCTGCGGCATCGGGCCGTCGGTGGCGGCGACAACGAGGATGGCGCCGTCCATCTGCGCCGCACCCGTGATCATGTTCTTGATGTAGTCCGCGTGACCGGGGCAGTCGACGTGGGCGTAGTGACGGGTCTCCGTCTGGTACTCGACGTGCGCGATCGAGATCGTGATACCGCGCTGGCGCTCCTCGGGAGCCTTGTCGATCTGGTCGAACGCCGAGGCCTCGTTCAGGTCCGGGAACGCGTCGTGCAGCACCTTGGTAATGGCGGCCGTGAGGGTCGTCTTACCGTGGTCGATGTGACCGATGGTGCCGATGTTGACGTGCGGCTTAGTCCGCTCGAACTTCGCCTTCGCCACTGGGGTCCTCCTGGGAGTGGTTCTGGTACGCCTTACTTCATCGGCGCCAGGTGATCTTTGCTGGAAAGTCCGGGTCCTTGGACAAACACCCGTGTTTGCGGGTGTTTGCCCCCTGAGGCTCCGGAGTCAAGCCTAAAGCGTGCGAACGCTGTGCGTTACTCGCCCTTGGCCTTCGCGATGATCTCCTCGGCGACGTTCCGCGGAACCTCGGCGTAGGAGTCGAACTGCATCGAGTAGCTTGCGCGACCCGAGGTCTTGCTGCGGAGGTCTCCGACGTAGCCGAACATCTCCGAGAGGGGCACGAGGCCCTTCACGACGCGGGCACCGGCCCGCTCCTCCATGGCCTGGATCTGACCACGGCGGGAGTTGATGTCGCCGATGACCTCACCCATGTAGTCCTCGGGCGTGGTGACCTCGACGGCCATCATCGGCTCAAGGAGCACGGGGGACGCCTTGCGCGCGGCCTCCTTGAAGGCCTGCGATCCGGCGATCTTGAAGGCGAGCTCGGAGGAGTCGACCTCGTGGTAGCCACCGTCGAGGAGCGTCACGCGGACGCCCGTCATCTCGTAGCCCGCGAGGATGCCGAACTGCATGGCCTCCTGCGCACCGGCGTCCACCGAAGGGATGTACTCCTTCGGGATACGGCCACCGGTGACCTTGTTCACGAACTCGTACGAGGCGTCGCCGCCCTCGATCGGCTCGATCGCGATCTGCACCTTGGCGAACTGGCCGGTACCACCAGTCTGCTTCTTGTGCGTGTAGTCGACGCGCTCGACGGACTTGCGGATCGTCTCACGGTAAGCGACCTGCGGCTTGCCGACGTTGGCCTCGACCTTGAACTCACGGCGCATACGGTCGACCAGCACCTCAAGGTGCAGCTCGCCCATACCACCGATGATGGTCTGGCCCGTCTCCTCGTCCGAGTGAACCTGGAAGGAGGGGTCCTCCTCCGCGAGACGCTGGATGGCGACACCCAGCTTCTCCTGGTCACCCTTGGACTTGGGCTCGATGGCGACCTGGATGACCGGCGCCGGGAAGTCCATGGACTCCAGGATCACCGGCTGCTTGTCGTCGCTCAGCGTCTCACCGGTGGTGGTCTGCTTGAGGCCCATGACGGCGACGATGTCGCCGGCGCCCACCGACTCGATCTCCTCACGCTTGTTCGCGTGCATACGGTAGATCTTGCCGATGCGCTCCTTCTTGCCCTTGACGGAGTTCAGCACGGCGGTGCCGGACTCCAGGCGACCGGAGTAGATCCGGACGAAGGTGAGCTTGCCGAGGTGCGGGTCGCTCATGATCTTGAACGCCAGCGCCGACAGCGGCTCGTCGTCGGACGGCTTGCGCTTGACGACCAGCTCCGGGTCCTTCACGTCGTGGCCTTCGATGGCCTCGACGTCGAGCGGGGTCGGGAGGTAGCGCACGACCGCGTCGAGCAGGGGCTGGACGCCCTTGTTCTTGAACGCGGTGCCACAGAACACCGGGGTGACCGTGACGCCGTCGGACTTGCCGGTCGCGATGGTGATGCGACGGATCGCGGCGTACAGCTGCTCCTCGGTGGGCTCCTGGCCCTCCAGGAACAGCTCCATGATCTCGTCGTCGTTCTCCGCGACGGCCTCGACCAGCTTGCCGCGGTACTCCTCGGCAGCCTCGGTGTGCGTGGCCGGGATGTCGACGACGTCGTACATCTCGCCCTTGGCGGCCTCGGCGGACCACACGAGCGCCTTCATGCGGACCAGGTCCACAACGCCCTTGAAGTCCATCTCGGCGCCGATCGGCAGCTGCATGACGAGCGGAACGGCACCCAGGCGGCTCGAGATCATGTCCACACAACGGTGGAACTCGGCGCCGGTACGGTCCAGCTTGTTCACGAAGCAGATGCGCGGCACGCCGTAGCGGTCGGCCTGACGCCACACCGTCTCGGACTGCGGCTCGACACCGGCGACACCGTCGAACACCGTGACGGCACCGTCGAGCACGCGGAGCGAACGCTCCACCTCGACCGTGAAGTCGACGTGCCCCGGGGTGTCGATGATGTTGATCGTGTAGTCGTTGTCCTCGAGCGGCCAGTGACAGGTGGTGGCAGCAGAGGTGATCGTGATGCCACGCTCCTGCTCCTGCTCCATCCAGTCCATGGTGGCAGCGCCGTCGTGGACCTCACCGATCTTGTAGCTGACGCCGGTGTAGAAGAGGATCCGCTCGGTGGTGGTCGTCTTGCCCGCGTCGATGTGGGCCATGATCCCGATGTTGCGGACCCTGGCCAGGTCAAGTGAAGTGGTAGCCATAAGGCTTCGGTCTTCTCTCGGTCTCGATGGGGGTAGCGACTACCAGCGGTAGTGCGCGAAGGCCTTGTTGGACTCGGCCATCTTGTGGGTGTCCTCGCGCTTCTTCACAGCGGCACCGAGGCCGTTGGAGGCGTCGAGAAGCTCGTTGAGCAGACGCTCGGTCATGGTCTTCTCGCGACGGGCGCGGGAGTAACCGACCAGCCAGCGCAGCGCGAGCGTGTTGGCACGACCGGGCTTGACCTCGATCGGAACCTGGTACGTCGCACCACCGACACGGCGGGACTTGACCTCGAGGGTCGGCTTGATGTTCTCCAGAGCGCGCTTCAGCGTGATGACCGGGTCGTTGCTGGTCTTCTCGCGCAGGCCCTCCATGGCGCCGTACACGATGCGCTCGGCGGTGGAGCGCTTGCCGTTCAGCAGCACCTTGTTGATCAGCGAGGTGACAAGAGGAGAACCGTAGACCGGGTCGATGATGACCGGGCGCTTCGGGGCGGGGCCCTTACGAGGCATTCTTACTTCTCCTTCTTGGCGCCGTAGCGGCTGCGGGCCTGCTTGCGGTTCTTGACACCCTGGGTGTCAAGCGAACCGCGGATGATCTTGTAGCGAACACCGGGCAGGTCCTTCACACGGCCGCCGCGCACGAGCACGATGGAGTGCTCCTGCAGGTTGTGTCCCTCACCCGGAATGTAAGCAGTGACCTCGATCCCGCTGGTCAGACGCACACGCGCGACCTTACGCAGGGCCGAGTTCGGCTTCTTCGGGGTGGTCGTGAACACACGCGTGCAGACGCCGCGACGCTGGGGCGAACCCTCGAGTGCGGGCGTCTTGTTCTTCTCGACCTTGTCCTGCCGGCCCTTCCGGACCAGCTGCTGGATCGTAGGCACTACTTCTCCGGTTTCTGTGTGCCGAATGGTGAAGCTAACCTGAAACACTCGCCGACCCACGCGGTCGGGTGTGTCGAAACTGCAGACTCCCGCCGCGAGGCAGAAAGAGCGCAGAATACGGTGGCCGCTGCGGCTCCCCCTGTGCGGTTGAAGGCACGCACGGGAGCCAGGGCACACCCCAGGCACAAGGTCTGAGCGTACCTACCTCATTCGCTATGGTCAAAACAAATGGACAGGCGGGGGTTTAAGGGCGGTCGCTTCCGCGTCGACGAGCACTGCCGCGGGGCTCAGACTCCGCTGCTCGACGACACCCCCGCGATCATCATGATCATGAGGAAGAAGGCCCAGCCCGCCACGGAGAGCCAGCCCAGGATGAGACCGGCCAGGGCGAAGCCCTCGCCGCCCTCGCCCGTGCGCTTCATCTCGGCGCGGGCGGTGTGCCCGAGGATGACCGCCGGAATACCGGTGAGGCCCAGCGTCATGGTCGTGAGGACACCGCACACCATCGAGCCGACGGCCTTGCCGTTGGTCGGCGGGGGCAGCACGGGCGCCGGCATGAAGGTTCTCGGCACCATGGGAGCCATGGGGGCCATGGCGGACGGCTGCATCCCTGAGGGGCCCTGGGGCAGGTCGGCGACCAGCAGGGCCAGCTCCCCCACTGTGCGGGCCTTGTAGGCCCTCTCCACGCGCCTCTCGTACTCGTCCTGCGGAAGGCGGCCCTCACTGAAGCCTGCCTTCAGCACATCCACGGCACGCTCACGGTCGGCATGTGCGGCGAGCAACGAAGGACTATTGCCCTGCGCCTGCTGCCACGGAATCGGCTGCCACGACGGGTTCGACACGAGAAACACTCCCCCGGACTGGTTGTCCCTCCATGATGCTCCAACGCCCGGCCCTGGGCACGGGTTCCCCGCCCCACTTCTGTCCCGGTTCTGCCACATCGAACACCCGCGCCCACGCCGAAGGGCGGCCACCCGAAGGTGACCGCCCCTCAACTCAAGCAACCACAGCTGCTCGCCTACTGGTTGTACGGACCGTAGTCGTAGTCCTCCAGCGGGACGGCCTGGCCGGAGCCCGTGCCGAACGGCGAGTAGTCGATGTCGTCGTAGCCGACGGCCGAGTACATCGCCGCCTTGGCCTCCTCGGTCGGCTCGACCCGGATGTTGCGGTAGCGGGACAGACCCGTACCGGCCGGGATGAGCTTACCGATGATGACGTTCTCCTTGAGGCCGATGAGGCTGTCGGACTTGGCGTTGATCGCCGCGTCCGTCAGCACTCGGGTCGTCTCCTGGAAGGAGGCGGCCGACAGCCAGGATTCCGTCGCCAGCGAGGCCTTGGTGATACCCATCAGCTGCGGACGACCGGAGGCCGGGTGACCGCCCTCCTGGACCACACGACGGTTCTCGGTCTCGAACTTCGAGCGCTCGACCAGCTCACCGGGCAGCAGCTCGGCATCGCCGGACTCGATGATCGTCACACGGCGGAGCATCTGCCGGATGATGATCTCGATGTGCTTGTCGTGGATCGACACACCCTGCGAGTTGTAGACCTTCTGGACCTCGCCGACCAGGTGGACCTGGACGGCACGCTGACCCAGGATGCGCAGCACGTCGTGCGGGTTGGTGGCACCCACGGTGAGCTTCTGGCCCACCTCGACGTGCTCGCCCTCGCTCACCAGCAGACGGGCGCGCTTCGAGATCGGGAACGCCGTCTCGTCGCTGCCGTCGTCCGGCGTGATGACGATCTTCTTGGTCTTCTCGGTCTCCTCGATGCGGACGCGACCGGCCGCCTCGGAGATCGGGGCGACACCCTTCGGCGTACGGGCCTCGAAGAGCTCGACAACACGCGGCAGACCCTGCGTGATGTCGTCACCGGCCACACCACCGGTGTGGAAGGTACGCATCGTCAGCTGGGTACCGGGCTCACCGATGGACTGGGCGGCGATGATGCCGACCGCCTCACCGATGTCGACCAGCTTGCCGGTGGCCAGGGAGCGGCCGTAGCACATGGCGCACGTGCCGACCTTGGACTCACAGGTCAGGATCGAGCGGGTCTTGACCTCCTCGACACCGTGGTGCACGAGCTGGTCGATGAGCACGTCGCCCAGGTCCACGTTGGCCGGCGCGATCACCTTGCCGTCGATGACGACGTCCTCGGCGAGCATGCGGGCGTAGACGCTGGTCTCGACGTCCTCGGCCTTGCGCAGGACCCCGGTCTCGTCCTTCGAGGCGATCCGCAGCTTCAGACCGCGCTCGGTGCCGCAGTCCTCCTCGCGGATGATGACGTCCTGCGAGACGTCCACCAGACGACGGGTCAGGTAACCCGAGTCGGCGGTACGCAGGGCGGTGTCCGCCAGACCCTTACGGGCACCGTGCGTGGAGATGAAGTACTCCAGCACGGACAGGCCCTCACGGAACGAGGCCTTGATGGGACGCGGGATGGTCTCGTTCTTCGCGTTCGACACCAGACCACGCATACCGGCGATCTGACGCATCTGCATCATGTTTCCTCGGGCACCCGAGTCAACCATCATGAAGATGGGGTTGGTCTTGGGGAAGTTCGCGTTCATCGCCTCGGCGACCTCGTTGGTCGCCTTGGTCCAGATCGCGATGAGCTCCTGCGTGCGCTCTTCCTTGGTGATCAGACCGCGCTCGTACTGCTTCTGGACCTTCTCGTCCTGCGCCTCGTAGCCCTTGACGATCTCCTTCTTCGCCTCGGGAACGACGACGTCGGAGATGGCCACGGTGACACCGGAACGGGTCGCCCAGAAGAAGCCGGACGCCTTCAGGTTGTCGAGCGTCGCCGCCACGATGACCTTGGGGTAGCGCTCGGCCAGGTCGTTGACGATCTCGGAGAGCTGCTTCTTGCCCACCGAGTAGTCGACGAACGGGTAGTCCTCGGGCAGCAGCTCGTTGAAGAGCGCGCGGCCCAGCGTGGTCTTCAGACGGAAGCTGTCACCCTGCTGCCACTCCGGCTCGCCCTCCTCGCGCGCCGGAGGCATCCAGCCGCGCGGCGGGATGGTGCCCACCGGGAAGCGGATGTCCACCGCGGACTGCAGCGCCAGCTCGCCGGCGTCGAACGCCATGATCGCCTCGGCCGTGGAGGCGAACGAACGCCCCTCGCCCTTGGTGTCACGCAGCTCGCCGTCGGTGGTGAGGAAGAACAGACCGAGGACCATGTCCTGGGTCGGCATCGTCACCGGACGGCCGTCGGCGGGCTTGAGGATGTTGTTCGAGGACAGCATCAGGATGCGGGCCTCGGCCTGCGCCTCCGCGGAGAGCGGCAGGTGGACGGCCATCTGGTCACCGTCGAAGTCCGCGTTGAACGCGGTGCAGACGAGCGGGTGGATCTGGATGGCCTTGCCCTCGACGAGCTGCGGCTCGAAGGCCTGGATGCCGAGGCGGTGCAGGGTGGGAGCACGGTTCAGCAGCACCGGGTGCTCGGCGATGACCTCTTCGAGGACGTCGTACACGACGGTGCGGCCGCGCTCCACCATGCGCTTGGCGGACTTGATGTTCTGCGCGTGGTTGAGGTCCACGAGCCGCTTCATCACGAACGGCTTGAAGAGCTCCAGCGCCATCGCCTTCGGCAGACCGCACTGGTGCAGCTTCAGCTGCGGACCGACGACGATCACGGAACGCGCGGAGTAGTCCACACGCTTGCCGAGCAGGTTCTGACGGAATCGACCCTGCTTGCCCTTCAGCATGTCGCTGAGGGACTTCAGCGGGCGGTTACCGGGACCGGTGACCGGACGGCCACGACGGCCGTTGTCGAACAGCGCGTCGACGGCCTCCTGGAGCATGCGCTTCTCGTTGTTCACGATGATCTCGGGCGCGCCGAGGTCGAGAAGCCGCTTCAGGCGGTTGTTCCGGTTGATCACACGGCGGTACAGGTCGTTCAGGTCGGAGGTCGCGAAGCGGCCACCGTCCAGCTGCACCATCGGGCGGAGGTCCGGCGGGATGACCGGCACGCAGTCGAGCACCATGCCCTTGGGGCTGTTGCTGGTCTGCAGGAACGCGGAGACGACCTTGAGGCGCTTGAGCGCACGGGTCTTCTTCTGGCCCTTGCCGGTGCGGATGATCTCGCGGAGGCGCTCGGCCTCCTCGTCCAGGTCGAAGGACTCCAGGCGCTTCTGCAGCGCCGCGGCACCCATCGAACCGTCGAAGTACGTGCCGAAGCGGTCACGCAGCTCGCGGTAGAGGAGCTCGTCGCCCTCCAGGTCCTGGACCTTGAGGTTCTTGAACCGGGTCCACACCTCGTCGAGACGGTCGATCTCGCGCTGCGTACGGTCGCGCAGCTGCTTCATCTCACGCTCGGCGCCCTCGCGCACCTTGCGGCGCACGTCGGCCTTGGCACCCTCGGCCTCGAGCTCGGCCAGGTCGGTCTCGAGCTTCTTGGCGCGAGCCTCCAGGTCGGAGTCACGACGGTTCTCGACCTGCTGCCGCTCGACGGAGACGTGCGCCTCCAGCGACGGCAGGTCGCGGGTGCGGCGCTCCTCGTCGACGTACGTGATCATGTACGCCGCGAAGTAGATGACCTTCTCCAGGTCCTTCGGGGCGAGGTCGAGCAGGTAGCCCAGCCGCGACGGAACGCCCTTGAAGTACCAGATGTGGGTGACGGGAGCGGCAAGCTCGATGTGGCCCATCCGCTCACGGCGCACCTTGGCGCGCGTGACCTCGACGCCACAGCGCTCACAGATGATGCCCTTGAAGCGGACACGCTTGTACTTGCCGCAGTAGCACTCCCAGTCCCGGGTCGGACCGAAGATCTTCTCGCAGAAGAGTCCGTCCTTTTCGGGCTTGAGCGTGCGGTAGTTGATCGTCTCGGGCTTCTTGACCTCGCCGTGGCTCCACTGACGGATGTCGTCAGCGGTGGCCAGACCGATCCGGAGCTCGTCGAAGAAGTTGACGTCGAGCACTATGCGTCAATCCCTCTCAGGGTTGTAAGTCATGGGGTCTGATACGGGGGTCCTGGGGCCGGAGGCCTTCGTCACGAAGGCCTCCGAACTCCCGTCAGACCTCTTCGACGCTGCTCGGCTCACGCCGGGACAGGTCGATGCCAAGCTCCTCCGCAGCGCGGAAGACGTCCTCGTCGGTGTCGCGCATCTCGATGGACATGCCGTCCGAGGACAGCACCTCCACGTTGAGGCACAGGGACTGCATCTCCTTGATGAGAACCTTGAAGGACTCGGGGATGCCGGGCTCGGGAATGTTCTCGCCCTTGACGATGGCCTCGTAGACCTTCACACGGCCGGTGACGTCGTCGGACTTGATGGTCAGCAGCTCCTGGAGGGCGTACGCGGCGCCATAAGCCTCCAGCGCCCACACCTCCATCTCACCGAAGCGCTGGCCACCGAACTGGGCCTTACCACCCAGCGGCTGCTGGGTGATCATCGAGTACGGACCGGTCGACCGAGCGTGCAGCTTGTCGTCGACCAGGTGGTGGAGCTTGAGGATGTACATGTAACCGATGGAGATCGGGTCCGGGAACGGCTCGCCGGAGCGGCCGTCGAACATCCTCGCCTTGCCGGTCGGCTGCACCATGCGCTCGCCGTCGCGGTTCGGGATGGTGTGGTTCAGCAGACCCGCGAGCTCGTCCTCACGCGCACCGTCGAACACCGGGGTGGCGACGTTGGTGCCCGGCGCGACCTGGTCGGCGCCGATGACCTGCAGGCGCTGCGCCCAGTCCTCACCGAGACCGGAGACGTCCCAGCCGCGGCTGGCGAGCCAGCCGAGGTGGATCTCCAGGACCTGTCCCGGGTTCATTCGGGACGGCACACCCAGCGGGTTGAGGATGATGTCGACCGGGGTGCCGTCCTCCAGGAACGGCATGTCCTCGATCGGCAGGATCTTCGAGATGACACCCTTGTTGCCGTGACGGCCGGCGAGCTTGTCACCGTCGGTGATCTTGCGCTTCTGCGCCACGTACACGCGCACCAGCTGGTTCACACCGGGGGGAAGCTCGTCGCCCTCCTCACGGTCGAAGACGCGGACGCCGATGACCTTGCCGATCTCGCCGTGCGGCACCTTCAGCGAGGTGTCACGGACCTCACGGGCCTTCTCACCGAAGATCGCGCGGAGCAGACGCTCCTCGGGGGTCAGCTCGGTCTCACCCTTGGGCGTGACCTTGCCGACGAGGATGTCACCGGCGACGACCTCGGCACCGATACGGATGATGCCGCGCTCGTCGAGGTCGGCGAGGACCTCCTCGGAGACGTTCGGGATGTCCCGGGTGATCTCCTCGGGGCCGAGCTTGGTGTCACGGGCGTCGACCTCGTGCTCCTCGATGTGGATCGAGGAGAGGACGTCGTCCTGCACGAGGCGCTGCGACAGGATGATCGCGTCCTCGTAGTTGTGACCCTCCCACGGCATGAACGCCACGAGCAGGTTCTTGCCCAGCGCCATCTCGCCGTTCTCGGTGGCCGGACCGTCGGCCAGGACCTGGCCCTCGATGATCCGGTCGCCCTCGTTGACGATGACCTTCTGGTTGACCGAGGTGCCCTGGTTGGAGCGGGCGAACTTGGCCAGGCGGTACGTGATGTACGTGCCGTCGTCGTTGGTGGTGGTGATGTAGTCCGCGGAGACCTCCTGGACCACACCCGCCTTCTCGGCCTTGACCACGTCGCCGGCGTCGACGGCGGAGCGGTACTCCATGCCGGTGCCGACGAGCGGGGCCTCGCTCTTGATGAGCGGCACGGCCTGACGCATCATGTTCGCGCCCATGAGGGCACGGTTGGCGTCGTCGTGCTCGAGGAACGGGATCATGGCGGTCGCGACCGACACCATCTGGCGCGGCGAGACGTCCATGTAGTCCACGTCGTCACCGGGGACGTAGTCGACCTCGCCGCCACGACGGCGGACCAGGACGCGGTTCTCGGTGAAGCGCATGTCGTCGTCGAGCGTGGCGTTGGCCTGCGCGATGACGAAGCGGTCCTCTTCGTCGGCCGTCAGGTAGTCGACCTCGTCGGTGACGACACCCTCGGTGACCCGGCGGTACGGCGTCTCCACGAAACCGAACGCGTTGACGCGGCCGTAGGAGGCGAGCGAACCGATCAGACCGATGTTCGGGCCTTCGGGCGTCTCGATCGGACACATACGCCCGTAGTGGGACGGGTGCACGTCACGGACCTCGAAGCCGGCCCGCTCACGGGAGAGACCACCCGGGCCAAGTGCCGACAGACGGCGCTTGTGGGTGAGACCCGACAGCGGGTTGTTCTGGTCCATGAACTGCGACAGCTGGCTGGTGCCGAAGAACTCCTTGATGGAGGCGACGACCGGCCGGATGTTGATCAGGGTCTGCGGCGTGATCGCCTCGACGTCCTGGGTCGTCATGCGCTCGCGGACGACTCGCTCCATACGCGCCAGACCCGTACGGACCTGGTTCTGGATGAGCTCGCCGACGCTGCGCAGACGACGGTTGCCGAAGTGGTCGATGTCGTCGGTCTCGACGACGATCGACGTGCCGTTGTCGGAGGTCGTCTCGGTCTCGCCGGCGTGCAGCTTGACCAGGTACCTGATCGTCGCGATGACGTCCTCGACGGTCAGGACGCCCGCGTTGAGCGGAGCCTCCCCGCCCAGCTTCTTGTTGACCTTGTAGCGGCCGACCTTGGCGAGGTCGTAGCGCTTCGGGTTGAAGTACAGGTTCTCCAGAAGCGTCTGCGCGGCCTCACGCGTGGGGGGCTCGCCCGGACGCAGCTTGCGGTAGATGTCGAGCAGCGCGTCGTCCTGCCCCTGGGTGTGGTCCTTCTCCAGGGTGGCGCGCATGGACTCGTACTCGCCGAACTCCTCCAGGATCTGCTCGGTGGTCCAGCCGAGAGCCTTGAGGAGGACGGTCACGGACTGCTTGCGCTTGCGGTCGATACGCACACCGACCATGTCGCGCTTGTCGATCTCCATCTCCAGCCAGGCACCCCGGGACGGGATGATCTTGGCGGAGAAGATGTCCTTGTCGGATGTCTTGTCGATCGAGGAGTCGAAGTAGACACCGGGCGAACGGACCAGCTGCGACACCACGACACGCTCGGTGCCGTTGATGACGAAGGTGCCCTTGTGGGTCATGAGCGGGAAGTCGCCCATGAAGACCGTCTGGGACTTGATCTCGCCGGTCTCATTGTTGGTGAACTCGGCCGTGACGAAGAGCGGGGCCGCGTACGTGAAGTCGCGGTCCTTGCACTCGTCGATGCTGTTCTTCGGCGGCTCGAAACGGTGGTCGCGGAACGTCAGCGACATCGACCCGGAGAAGTCCTCGATCGGGGAGATCTCCTCGAAGATCTCCTCCAGACCGGACTTGGTGGGGACGTCCTGTCCGTTCTCCAGAGCCTCCTCGACCCGACTCTGCCAGGCGGTGTTGCCGAGCAGCCAGTCGAAGCTCTCGGTCTGCAGCGCGAGCAGGTTGGGAACCTCGAGAGGCTCCTTGATCTTTGCAAAAGAGATGCGCAGCGGGGCAGTGCTGGCGGCTGGGTTCGTATTCGAGGTCGAGGCGTTGCGCGAGGCGGCCAAGAGGGGGTCCTTCCGAGGGCTCGGACTCACTACGCGCGTACCGGCCCCTCTCCTGCGCAAAGAGAGCAGGCAGTTCCTGAACTGACGGATAGGGCCAGGTCAGGAATGGTCTGTTCATCGATGCTCAAGTGAGGGCATGCCCCTGGTGACGGGCAGGGGACAGCTAACAGGCAGCGCAAAGGGTCAGTGTAGCCACTTGGCACACTGATGTCCAGTGCGGGTTTTTTGAGACCCTCGTTGTTCTCGACACCTACGCAAGCCCACGCCCTCAATGCACGTTGATACTGCCCTCTTCGCCGTCGATCCATGCCTCGGAGTTCGGATCGGTGTGACGACGCGTCCTGAGAATTGCGCGCTGCGTGCAGTTCGTCAAGGCCCCTCATACCCGATCCGGGTGCCGCGATCGTCACTCGCGGCTCGTCACCCAGGGCGTTCGGAGGCACAACGAAGATCACCATACTCGTCGCCACCGGCTGTGCAAGGCAGCCGTCACTCGACGTCCCCGAACGCCGAAAGGCGACCACCCAGTTGGGTGATCGCCCTTCGGTACGTTCGCGTTACAGCCTCGAACAAGTTTTTGACACTCGCCCCGGAACTGTCCCGCACGGATCCTCGCGGATCCAGGAGAGCTGGCGGACCAGCGAGGCCTTACTTGACCTCGACGGAGGCGCCGGCGCCCTTGAGGGACTCGGCAGCCTTCTCGGCGGCCTCCTTGGCGACCTTCTCGAGAACGGGCTTCGGGGCGCCGTCCACGAGGTCCTTGGCCTCCTTCAGGCCCAGGGAGGTCAGCTCACGCACGACCTTGATGACCTGGATCTTCTTCTCGCCGGCGCCCGTGAGGATGACGTCGAACTCGTCCTGCTCCTCGACGGCGTCGGCCGGGGCACCGGGGGCACCCGGGGCGGCGACGGCGACGGCGGCGGCAGCGGTGACGTCGAACTTGTCCTCGAACGCCTTCACGAACTCGGAGAGCTCGATGAGGGTCATCTCCTCGAACTGCGCGAGCAGGTCTTCCTGGCTGAGCTTCGCCATGATGGGCGATCCTTCCACTAATTCGGCTGGTGCCGGTATGTACATGTCTGGCGGGCGTACGATCGGCCCGCTACGACCGTTGCCTCAGGCGCAAAGCCTCAGGCGGCGGTCATTTCGCGAGCCGAGTTACTCGGCACCGCCCTGCTCGTCCTGCTTGGCGCGAAGGGCGTCCACGGTGCGGACGAGCTTCGAGGGAAGCGCCTTGAAGAGGGAGGCAGTCTGGGACTGCTTGCCCTTGAAGGCACCCGCCAGCTTGGAGAGCAGAACCTCGCGGGACTCGAGGTCCGCAAGCTTCTTGATCTCGTCGGCGGACAGCGCCTTGCCGTCAAGGACACCGCCCTTGATGACGAGGTTGGGGTTGTCCTTGGCGAAGTCACGAAGACCCTTCGCCGACGTCACCGGGTCACCGGTGATGAAGGCGACTGCCGTCGGACCGTTGAACAGGTCGTCGAGCGTCGAGATCCCGGCCTCGTTGGCCGCAATCTTGGTCAGCGTGTTCTTCACCACGGCGTACTGGGCGTCATCACCGAGCGAACGACGCAGCGTCTTGAGCTGCGCCACGGTGAGACCCCGGTACTCGGTCAGCACGGCGGCATTCGAGCTACGGAACTGCTCCGTGAGCTCGGCCACCGCGGCAGCCTTGTCGGGCCTTGCCATAGAGCGTCGGCCTCCTTCCGGGTGATGAGGACCGCTCGGAAGGGGCTGGGGAAAACGAAACGCCCCGGCGCAGGCGCTCGGGGCGTGACTCGACCGGACGAATTCCATACGAAGACGGAACCGGACCAGGAGCAACTTCCACAGTCACCTGCGCGGGTCGTCCGCAGTTCAGCGGATCCTTCGGCCACCGTGCCCTCTCACAAGCACACGGCGACGACCAGCGGTCTTTGGCTTCTTCGGAAGAGTACGGGACCGTATCCCTGTCAAGCAAATCCGGTCCCGGGGGCGGCCGCTCAGCCCGCTCCGGCCTCGTCCACCAGCTCCCCGATGTCCACGGTGTCCTCGGCCGCCGGAGTCTCGACGGTCACCGACGGGTCGATCTCCAGGAGGGTGACGGTCAGGTCGAGCGGGCCCCCGTCGACCATGCGGCCCTCCTTGAGGACGTAGGTCTCGCCTTGTACGCGGTACCGCTTGGCGTGTCCGTCGCCGTCGACCCACAGGTCCACGGTGAGCGTGCCGTCGACCCCCAGCGCGTAGAACTGGTCGAGGCTGTCCGTCCGCAGTTTCCGGGTGGCCTTGTCCCCGGCGGCGCTCTGGGCGTCCTGCAGGCCCTTCGTCGTGACCGTTCCCCGGTAGTGCGTGGTTCCGCTGCCGTCGACGGTCTCCGTGCCTACCTCCCGCACGTCCTTCGAGCCGGTCAGGAGCGTGGACTGCGGGAGTGGGCTCACCTCCAACGGGCTGGGCAGGACACGGTAGGTGTTGTTGTCGGCGGCGCCCCGGCCCCACACGGCCGGCTCGGCACTGAGCCACTTCTTGTCCGCCGAAGCACCGATGGCGGCGGCGTCGCCCTCGGCGTAGATCACGCCGTCGGCGTACCGCACCTCCACGGGCTTGTCCTCTCTCTCGCCCAGCCCGGTCAGCTCCATGCCCATGGCGGACGGCCGCACGGTCATGGACGCCTCGGCCCGCACCTTCCCGTGCTCCGGCAGCGTCCCGGTCGCCCGGTAGCGCAGCGACTCGACGTCCGTCGTCCACTCCGCGGCCCGGGCCACCGCCTCGGCGGGTGTCAGCGACTGCGCCCCCGCCTCCGACTCCGTACCGCAGGCGGTGGCACCGCCGAGCAGCGCGGCCACGACGGCGATGCCGGCGGCTCTACGACGGCGTACCGAGCCGTGTGCGGCAAACCTCATGTGTCCCCCTGGAACCTCACGCCCCACCCCTGTGGGACGGCAGGGACACTAGCGCCGCCCGGTCGCGGCTGTCGCCCGATTTCAGCTCGCCGGCAGGGAGCTCATCAGGTCCTTGTAGTCGACGGTCTCGGCGGTCGGCGGCTCCTCGGTGGAGACGTCGATGCCGTAGTCGCTGTAGTGGACCGTCGAGTTCACCACTCCGTTCGCGGTGTCGGCCTTCTCGACCTTCTTGACCAACAGGTCGTCGTCGTTGATCCAGAGGTCGATGTCCGCGGTCGTGATGCCGGACGCCTTCAGTTGTTCCTCCAGCTCGGCCCGCGCCCCCTCGCCGAGGTGCGCGTTCCGCTCCTGGATGTCGGCGACGTTCACCGTGCCCGCGTAGTGCGTGGTCCTCTCCCCCCGCACGTCCTCCTCACCGACCTCCTCCACGTCGCCGGAGGCCAGCAGCAGCCGTACGGACTGGTTCGGCGTGACGCTCTTGAAGTGCTCCCGCGCATAGGCGCCGAAGGCCCCGCCGACCATCTCGTCCAGGTCCTCGTACGCGTACCTGATCCACCGCTTGCCGCCGTACTGTCCGGCGAAGAGGTCGCCCATGTCCGCGTAGTAGGCGTCGGGCAGATAGCGGGCCTCGGTCGAGGTGATACCGAGCCGGCCCATCCTGTCGGCCGCCTGGCCGCCGGTGTAGGTGATGGTCAGGCGGCCGTTGAGGCCGTCGGCCCAGTCGACCTCGCCGTCCGCGTCGATGGACATCAGGTCGCCCATGTCCCCGGTGGACTCGATCCGCGACGAGTCGGCGTCGCCGGTGGACCTGTCCGCGAGCTTCAGTGCCGCGAAGGGATCGTCCCCGCCGCCCTCGCCCGGCTCCGGGGATCCACAGGCCGCCACCCCGGTCAGCGCGGCCGCCACCGCGAACGCCAGGACCGTACGGCGGCGCCTGGTCGTGCTGGTCATCCGTCCCCACCCCCAGGGAGATTGCCGTGCCCCGCACACCAGGGCAGCACACTCACGCGCGGATGCCCAGCCGTACGCCGGAACGGCCCGTATGCCGAAAAGGGACGAGCCCCGCACCTCGAAAGGTGCGGGGCTCGTCCTCGGGCTGTGCGGCCGCGACGCGGCTGCCGGTGAGCTCGGGGCTCAGACGGCGGCCGGGTCCTCCTCGACGAGAAGGTTGCGGGTGCGGTTCGAGTCGAGCGGGATGCCGGGGCCGATCGTGGTGCTCAGAGCGGCCTTCCGGATGTAGCGCCCCTTGGCGGCCGACGGCTTCAGGCGGAGGATCTCCTCCAGCGCCGCGGCGTAGTTCTCCACCAGCTTGGTGTCGTCGAACGACGTCTTGCCGATGATGAAGTGCAGGTTCGAGTGCTTGTCGACGCGGAACTCGATCTTGCCGCCCTTGATGTCGTTGACAGCCTTGACGACATCGGGGGTCACGGTGCCGGTCTTGGGGTTCGGCATGAGACCACGGGGACCGAGCACGCGGCCGAGGCGGCCGACCTTGCCCATGAGGTCCGGGGTGGCGACGACGGCGTCGAAGTCCAGACGGCCCTTCGCCACCTCGTCGATCAGTTCGTCGGAGCCGACGATGTCGGCGCCGGCGGCGGTCGCGGCCTCGGCACGGTCACCGGTCGCGAAGACCAGGACCCGGGCGGTCTTACCGGTGCCGTGCGGGAGGTTCACGGTGCCACGGACCATCTGGTCGGCCTTGCGCGGGTCGACACCCAGACGGAAGGCGACCTCGACGGTGCCGTCGAACTTGGACGTGGAGGTCTCCTTGGCGAGACGGACGGCCTCGAGCGGGGCGTAGAGCTTGTCCCGGTCGATCTTGGCGTCCGCAGCGCGGAGAGCCTTGCTGCGCTTGCTCACAACTGCTCCTGTGTGTTCTGAAAGGAGTCGTGGTACGGGCCGAGCCGGCCCTGCCACGCGCGGCCGCTCGTTACGGCAGCCGCATGGTCACGAAGGTGGGGCTCAGCCCTCGACCGTGATGCCCATGGAACGGGCGGTGCCGGCGATGATCTTCGACGCGGCGTCCAGGTCGTTGGCGTTGAGGTCGGGAAGCTTGGTCGTGGCGATCTCGCGGACCTGCGCCTCGGTGATCTTGGCGACCTTGGTCTTGTGCGGCTCGCCGGAGCCCTTCTCGACACCCGCGGCCTTGAGGATCATCTTCGCGGCCGGCGGCGTCTTGGTGATGAAGGTGAAGGAGCGGTCCTCGTAGACCGTGATCTCCACCGGGATCACCCAGCCACGCTGCGACTCGGTCGCGGCGTTGTACGCCTTGCAGAACTCCATGATGTTGACGCCGTGCTGACCGAGCGCGGGGCCGACCGGCGGGGCGGGGTTCGCCGCACCGGCGTTGATCTGGAGCTTGATGAGCCCCGTGACCTTCTTCTTCTTGGGAGGCATTGCTCTCCGGGTCCTTTCGATTCGAGTGCGCCCCCACCCAGGTCGCGTCCCGGATGAAGGCATACCGCACAACGATAACGGGTATAGATGCGCGGCCAAAAACCGAGCAGGTCAGACGAGCTTTTGACAGCCCGTCTGACCTGGTCGGAAGCGGTGGGTCCAGAAGGAGCCGGAGCCGGCTAGTTCTTCTGGATCTGGTC
Source organism: Streptomyces europaeiscabiei (assembly GCF_001550375.1). Classification (GTDB taxonomy): domain Bacteria; phylum Actinomycetota; class Actinomycetes; order Streptomycetales; family Streptomycetaceae; genus Streptomyces; species Streptomyces europaeiscabiei. The sequence goes on from NZ_LRTR01000211.1 coordinate 31,927, forward strand.
GAACGACAGCTCGACCGGCGTCTCACGGCCGAAGATCTCGACGAGACCCTTGACCTTCTTCGAGTCCGCGTTGATCTCGTTGATGGTCGCCTGCAGCGTGGCGAACGGGCCGTCCGTGACGGTGACCGAGTCGCCGACCTCGAAGTCCAGCACCTGGACCTCGAGCTTGCGGGCGGGAGCCGGCTTGCCCTCGGCCTCGGCCGCCTCGCGGGCCGCCTTCTCCTCGGCCTCCGGCGCGAGCATCTTGACGATCTCGTCCAGGGTCAGCGGGTACGGGTCGTAGGCGTTGCCCACGAAGCCGGTGACGCCGGGGGTGTTGCGGACGACGCCCCAGGACTCGTTCGTCAGGTCCATGCGGACGAGGACGTATCCGGGAAGCTTGTTCTGACGGATCGTCTTGCGCTCGCCGTTCTTGATCTGCGCGACCTCTTCCTGCGGCACCTCGGCCTGGAAGATGAAGTCCTCGACGTTCAGCGAGACGGCGCGCTGCTCGAGGTTGGTCTTCACGCGGTTCTCGTAACCGGCGTACGTGTGGATGACGTACCACTCGCCGGGCAGGCTCCGCAGTTCCTCACGCAGGGCCTCGACGGGGTCGACCGGCTCGGCCTCCTCCTCGACGGCCTCTTCGGCTGCGTCCTCGTCCTCGGAGTCGGCTGCGTCCTCGGAGTCCTCGTCGTCAGAGTCCTCGACGTCGGAGTCCTCGACGTGCACGGCCTCTTCCTCGGCCGGCTCCCCCGCCTCGGCTTCGGCAGCCTCGAACTCGTCGACCTCGTCCGCTCCCTCGACGATGTCGAGCTCATCATCCTCGGACTCGTCCGGCTCGATGGCGTCGTTCAGGTTCGGGTCAGACACGTGGCTGCTTCTTCCTGGATACATGGGGGTGGAACACGCGAAAGGGGCGCCAGGTTACGGCGCCCTTCGCTTTCGGCTCAGCCGAAGACGTACTTGGCGGCCTTGTCGAGGCCGAAGTCAATCACAGTAACAAGACCGATCATGATCACGACGAAGACGATGACCACCGTGGTGTAGGTCGTCAGCTGGGAGCGGGTCGGCCAGACGACCTTCCGCAGCTCCGCGACGATCTGGCGGTAGAAGATCGCGAGGCGCTTCAGCGGGCCCTTCTTGGCGCGCTTCCCGCCCTTGCGGGTCTTCTTCTTGTCTTCGGGCACCTCGTCCTGGGCATCAGGCGTGTCGATGGAGCCCACGGCGTCCGTCATTCATCCTCACCTGATTCCGGTCCGGGTCGTGGCCGTGCCGCGCCCGGTATGAGCCGCACGGCGGAACATTGCTGTACGTACATGCGCACACGTCCTGGCGTGAGGAGTGTGTAGCAGGGCCGGAGGGACTTGAACCCCCAACCGCTGGTTTTGGAGACCAGTGCTCTACCAATTGAGCTACGACCCTTTGCGGTTCACCCCCAACGTACCGCATCCGACCGGGTGCACGGTGTGCACCTGTGGGGCGCGGCCGGTGAAGGCCAACGAGGAGAGAGCATACGTGGTCCGAGGCCTGTCGTCGAACAGAAAGCGGCCGTAGGGGGGTTGCTCGTCGAAGATCGACCGTTTCCGGTCGCGGATACAAACGGTTGTTCTGTAGCTGTTCAGTCTGTGAAACCCGCGTGCCCGGCGCGTTTCCTGTCTGAAACGATGGGGCCCATGAGCGCTGCAACCCCTCCCACCGAGCGCCGGGTCTCCGCGCGTATCGGCGCGATCTCCGAGTCCGCCACCCTCGCCGTGGACGCCAAGGCCAAGGCCCTCAAGGCCGCGGGACGTCCGGTGATCGGCTTCGGCGCCGGTGAGCCCGACTTCCCGACCCCGGACTACATCGTCGAGGCGGCCGTCGAGGCCTGCAAGAACCCGAAGTACCACCGCTACACGCCGGCCGGCGGTCTGCCCGAGCTGAAGGCCGCGATCGCCGCGAAGACCCTGCGCGACTCCGGCTACGAGGTCGACCCGTCACAGGTCCTCGTGACCAACGGCGGCAAGCAGGCCATCTACGAGGCGTTCGCCGCGATCCTCGACCCGGGCGACGAGGTGATCGTTCCCGCGCCGTACTGGACGACCTACCCGGAGTCGATCCGTCTCGCCGGCGGTGTCCCGGTCGACGTCGTCGCCGACGAGACCACGGGCTACCGGGTCTCCGTCGAGCAGTTGGAGGCGGCCCGCACGCAGAACACGAAGGTGCTGCTCTTCGTCTCCCCCTCCAACCCGACCGGCGCGGTCTACACACGCGCGCAGATCGAGGAGATCGGCCGCTGGGCCGCCGAGAAGGGCCTGTGGGTCCTGACCGACGAGATCTACGAGCACCTGGTCTACGGCGACGCGGAGTTCCACTCCCTGCCGGTGGTCGTGCCCGAGCTGGCCGACAAGACCATCGTGGTCAACGGTGTCGCGAAGACGTACGCGATGACGGGCTGGCGCGTGGGCTGGGTCATCGGCCCGAAGGACGTGGTCAAGGCCGCGACGAACCTCCAGTCGCACGCCACGTCGAACGTCTCCAACGTGGCCCAGGTGGCCGCGCTGGCCGCCGTCTCGGGCGACCTGGCGGCCGTCGAGGAGATGAAGGAGGCCTTCGACCGGCGTCGCAAGACGATCGTGCGGATGCTCAACGAGATCGACGGCGTCCTCTGCCCGGAGCCCGAAGGCGCGTTCTACGCCTACCCCTCGGTGAAGGACCTGGTCGGCAAGGAGATCCGCGGCAAGCGCCCGCAGAACACGGTCGAGCTGGCCGCGCTGATCCTGGAGGAGGCCGAGGTCGCGGTCGTCCCCGGCGAGGCCTTCGGCACCCCCGGCTATCTGCGTCTGTCGTACGCCCTGGGTGACGAGGATCTCGTCGAGGGCGTCTCCCGCCTCCAGAAGCTGCTGGCGGAGGCCACGGACTGACGTCCCGAACACACGCATCGGGGGGCGGGCACCTGCGACTCTTCGCAGGTGCCCGCCCCCTTCATGTGTGCGAGCAAGCCCACGTTCGGGGATTCCGCTACCGGTACGGCCAAGACGTACGGCAGGATCGGGCGATGGAGCGTGTACGTGATCTCTCTGAACTGCCCAAGGCCCATCTGCATCTGCACTTCACCGGGTCGATGCGGCCCACGACCGTGCTGGAGCTGGCCGACAAGTACGGGGTACGGCTGCCCGAAACGCTCGCCGATGCGCTGACCAGCGGGGAGCCGCCGAAGCTGCGGGCCACGGACGAGCGGGGGTGGTTCCGGTTCCAGCGGCTGTACGACGCGGCGCGCTCGTGCGTCAGAGGGCCCGAGGACATCCAGCGGCTGGTGCGGGAGGCCGCGGAGGAGGATGTGCGGGACGGCTCGGGCTGGCTGGAGATCCAGGTGGACCCGACGTCGTACGCGCCCCGGCTGGGCGGACTGATCCCGGCGCTGGAGGTCATCCTGGACGCGGTGGACACGACCGTGCGGGAGACGGGCCTCGGGATGCGGGTGGTGGTGGCCGCGAACCGGATGAAGCACCCGCTGGACGCGCGCACGCTGGCCCGGCTGGCGGTGCGGTACGCGGACCGGGGCGTGGTGGGCTTCGGGCTCTCCAACGACGAACGCCGGGGCATGGCGAGGGACTTCGACCGGGCCTTCGCGATCGCCCGCGAGGGGGGCCTGCTGTCGGCGCCGCACGGCGGCGAACTGACCGGCCCGTCGTCGGTGCGTGACTGCCTGGACGATCTGCACGCCTCACGGATCGGGCACGGGGTGCGCGCGGCGGAGGACCCGCGTCTGCTGAAGCGGCTCGCGGACCGGGGTGTGACGTGCGAGGTCTGCCCGGCTTCGAACGTGGCGCTCGGTGTCTACGAGAAACCGCAGGACGTCCCCCTGAGGACGCTGTTCGAGGCCGGCGTGTCGATGGCTCTGGGAGCCGACGACCCGCTGCTGTTCGGCTCCCGCCTGGCGGCCCAGTACGAGATCGCCCGCCACCACCACGGGTTCACGGACCAGGAGCTGGCGGAGCTGGCCCGGCAGTCGATCCGGGCGTCGGCGGCGCCTGAGCAGGAGCGGACGAAGCTGCTGTCCGGGGTGGACGACTGGCTCGCCGGCCCGGCCGACTAGGGCGCCCTAAAGAGTGACGCCCACCGTCACCGGCTCGTTGACCAAAGTGATACCGAAGGCGTCCCGGACTCCGGTCACGACCTCGCGGGCCAGCGTGAGCAGGTCCTCGGTGGTGGCCGCGCCCCGGTTGGTGAGCGCCAGGGTGTGCTTGGTGGAGATCCGGGCGGGGCCGGCGCCGTACCCCTTGGTGAAGCCCGCCCTGTCGATCAGCCAGGCCGCGGAGGTCTTGGTGTGGCCGTCGCCCGCGGGGTACGCGGGCGGGGTGGTGTCCTCCCCGAGCCGCTCCCGCACGCGCGCGTGAAACGCGGCGAACTCCTCGTCCGTGAGGATCGGGTTGGTGAAGAACGAGCCCGCGGACCAGGTGTCGTGGTCCTCGGGGTCGAGCACCATGCCCTTCCCTGCCCGCAGCTTCAGCACGGTCTCGCGCGCGTCCGCGAGGGGGACGCGGTCGCCGGGTCCGACGCCGAGTGTGCGGGCCGTCTCGGCGTACTTGACCGGGCCCGACAGGCCGTCGGCGTCCTCCAGTTCGAACCGGACGCGCAGCACGACGAACCGCTCGGGTTCGTTCTTGAAGCGGCTGTGGCGGTACGAGAAGGCGCATTCGGTGTTCGGGACGGTGACCGTCTCGCGGGTGAGGCGGTCGTAGGCGACGACCTCGGTGATGGTGGAGGCGACCTCCTGGCCGTACGCCCCGACGTTCTGGATCGGCGTGGCGCCCGCGGAGCCGGGGATGCCGGCCAGGCACTCGATTCCGGCGAGCCCGGCCTCGACGGTCCGGGCGACCGCGTCGGTCCACACCTCACCGGCGGCCAGCTCCAGCCGTGTCCCGTCGAGCGCGTACCCCTTCGTCGCGATGACCAGCGCGGTCCCGGCGAACCCCTTGTCACCGATGACCAGGTTGGACCCGCCCCCGATGAGCAGCAGCGGCGTCCCGGCGTCGTCGGCCTCGCGGACGGCGGAGATCACCTCGTCGTCGGTGGTCGCGGTGATCAGCCGGTGCGCGGGCCCGCCCAGCCGGAAGGTGGTCAGCGGGGCGAGGGGGGCGTCGTGGAGTTCCTGCACGGGCTCAAGAGTACGAGACCCCCCGCACCCGGGAGGGGCGGGGGACCGTGCCGTGGGCGGCTGCGCCGCGTGGGCCGTCAGGCCAGCCGTACGACCGCCCGGGACATGCCCAGGACCTTCTGGCCGGCGCTCATCGCCGTGAGGTCCACGCGGACGGTGTTGTCGTCGAGCTTGGCGCCGACCTTGGCGCTGACCTCGATGGTGGCGCCCTGGTCGTCGTCGGGGACGACGACGGGCTTGGTGAAGCGGACGCCGTACTCGACGACCGCGCCGGGGTCGCCCGTCCAGTCGGTGACGACACGGATCGCCTCGGCCATGGTGAACATGCCGTGCGCGATGACGTCCGGGAGGCCGACCTCCTTGGCGAACCTCTCGTTCCAGTGGATCGGGTTGAAGTCGCCGGAGGCACCCGCGTACTGGACGAGGGTGGCGCGGGTCACGCCGAAGGTCTGCGCGGGCAGTTCGGTGCCGACCTCGACGTCGTCGTAGGAGATCTTCGCGGTCATCGGATCCTCACGCCTTCTCGGCCGCGCGGGCCACGAGCTTGGTCCAGGCGGTCACGACATGCTCGCCGGACTCGTCGTGGACCTCGCCGCGGATGTCCAGGATGTCGTTGCCCGCGAGGGACTTGATCGCCTCGATGGTCGAGGTGACCGTGAGGCGGTCACCGGCGCGCACCGGGCGCCGGTGGGCGAACTTCTGGTCGCCGTGCACGACCCGGCTGTAGTCGAGGCCCAGTTGGGGGTCCTGGACGACCTGTCCCGCCGCCTTGAAGGTGATCGAGAACACGAAGGTCGGCGGGGCGATCACATCGGCGTGGCCGAGCGCCTTGGCGGCCTCCGGGTCGGTGTACGCGGGGTTGGTGTCCCCCACGGCCTCCGCGAACTCGCGGATCTTCTCCCGGCCGACCTCGTAGGGGTCGGTGGGCGGGTAGGAACGCCCCACGAAGGACTGGTCGAGCGCCATGGGCTCGGCACCTCCTGGCTGATCGGCGGATACGGCGGTACTGGCCGGTACGGGCCCCTCAACGACGCGAGGCCGCCCCCGATCTCTCGGGGACGGCCTCGCGTACGAGCCTGATTTATCGCGTTTCGCGGTGCGCGGTGTGCGCCTTGCAACGCGGGCAGTGCTTCTTCATCTCCATTCGATCCGGGTTGTTACGCCGGTTCTTCTTGGTGATGTAGTTCCGCTCCTTGCACTCCACGCAGGCCAGCGTGATCTTCGGGCGGACGTCGGTGGCAGCCACGTGAGTGCTCCTTGACGAACGGATGGGACAGGGTCGAACGCATAAAAGAGTAGCCGATCGAAGGACCGACCCCGCAATCGGCTACTGTCAGTAGCGGTGACCGGACTTGAACCGGTGACACAGCGATTATGAGCCGCTTGCTCTACCGACTGAGCTACACCGCTGTGATGCGATCGGTTCCCGCCTCGCGGCGGGAACCTTTCACACCAGAGCCCCAATACGGAATCGAACCGTAGACCTTCTCCTTACCATGGAGACGCTCTACCGACTGAGCTATTGGGGCGAGCGATGAAGACATTACACGCCCCACCGCCGATCGCCCAAATCCGTTTCCCCGCCCCCGTCCATGGGTCGGCCACGGGTCGTCCAGGGATCGGCGCAGGGGCACCGGGGACCGTCGTCCGTCCCGTTTTCCCAGGCCGCGCGGGTCCCACGCGCACCACCGTTCCCGGCTCTCCCGGCGGTCCCCCGGCAGGTGAACCACGCCGGTACGACTATTGCGCTCCTCCGCGACGAGGACGGACGGCCCGCCTAGGCTCGACTCACTCTGCGTGACCTTGTGTCCCCCGCTGTGTCCCCCCGCACGTGCGTCACCGTGCAGCCGTCGTCGAGCCCCCGGGAGTGAGATGCCCGACAGTCAGCCGCAGCCTTCCCGCTCCTCGTCCGGCCCGCCCTCGGGAAGGGACGAGGCAGGCGCCCTGCTGCTGTGCGGGGCACGACTGACCGACGGCCGGGTGGTGGACGTACGGCTGGGCGGCGGACGTATCGAGGCGGTCGGCACGGCGGGCAGCCTGGGCGTGGGGCCCGCCTCGTCCGGGGCGCCGGCCACCCGGCTGGACCTCGGCGGCCATCTGCTCCTGCCGGCCCCCGCGGAGCCGCACGCCCACGGCGACACGGCCCTGTCGGCCGACTTCGAGGGCCCGGTCCCTTACGACGGCCAGGACGTCCAGCGGCGGGCCACCGAGGCCGCGCTGCTGCAACTCGGGCACGGCGCCACGGCGGTGCGCTCGCATGTCCACGTGGGCGACGTACAGGGCCTGGATGCGCTGGCGGCGGTGCTGCAGGCGCGGCGGGCGCTGCGCGGGCTCGTCGAACTGACGTCGGTGGCGATGCCCCGGGTGCTGACCGGGGTGGCCGGGGCGGACGGGCTCGCGATCCTGCGGGACGCCGTGAAGATGGGTGCCTCGGTGGTCGGCGGCTGCCCGGATCTGGACCCCGATCCCACCGGGTACGTGGAGGCGGTCCTGGAGATCGCCTCCGAGCACGGCTGCCCGGTCGACCTGCACACCGACGGCGACGACCCGGCCCGCCTCGCCCGGCTCACGGCCATGGCGGGCGGCCTGCGGCCCGGCGTC